>NZ_CP029190.1:3210000-3515000 GCF_008642295.1 Streptomyces venezuelae
ATCTCCCGCAGCGCGTAACCGTGGTTGTTCAGCGCATGGCCTTCGGCCTGGAGATCACCCTGGCTGCGCGCGATGGCCACTGCCGCAGCACTGACCGTGGCCATGTCTCCATAGGAGCGGGTGCGCTCAAGGTAGTCGGGGAGGCACATGGCCAGTGCGGTGCTGGTCGCCGGGCTGCCCAGGGGCGGAACCGCGGTGGTGGTCGCGATCAGGTTGGAGTGCTCGCTGCGGAGCCAGGCCATGGCGGCGGTCCAGCCCGGAAACCGGGTGGGCGGAGCGACCGACGAGGACAGGAGGTGTTCGGTGGCATCGGCGGTCGTCGTGATGTAGTGCGCGTGCAGACGGCTCTGCGCGGCGTGGCGGTCGTCGGCGACCGCGTGCTCCACGCCCCGCTCGTCCGCGTACAGCCGTACCAGGTCGTGGGCCCGCCAGCGGCCCCAGACCGCCGCCGGTTCGATCAGGTGCGCGCGGGCCAGGTCCGACAGGAGGGTTTCCGTCGTCGGGGAGTCCAGGTCGGCCAGCCGGGCCGCGGACTCCGTCGCGATGTCCGGGCCCGCGTTCAGCGGGAGCAGCCGGAACAGGCGGGCGTGGGATGCGGGCAGGTGCCGGTACGAGAGGTCGAAGGCCGCGCGGACCGCGCGGTCTTCGCGGTGGAGGCGGTCCAGGCGGGTGTGGGCCGCGCGGAGCGCCTCGGCGAGGGAGGCGAGCGGCCGGGTCGGGGTGTCGGCCAGCAGGGCCGCGGCGACCCGCAGGGCCAGCGGCAGGCCCCCGCACAGCCGGGCGATGGCCGCCGCCTCGGCCGGTTCGTCCCGCACCCGGGTGTCGGCCGCGCCCCGCGCCTGCCGGAGGGCCTGGCCGAGGAGGTCGACGGAGGCCGCCTCGTCCAGGACGTTCAGGTCGTGCAGCCGCGCCTCGATGTCCAGGGTGTGGCGGGAGGTGACGAGCGCGGCCGTGCTGCCGTCGGTCGGCAGCAGCGGGCGGACCTGGTGGGCGGCGGAGGCGTTGTCGATGACGACCAGGACGCGGCGGCCCTGCGCGGCGTACGCGGCCAGCACGCTGCGGTAGAGCCGGGACCGGTCCTGGAGGGTGGGCGGGATGTGCTCACCGGGCAGGCCCAGCGCGTGCAGCAGGCCGTCCAGTGCCCGGTCGGGGGACAGCAGGCGTTCGGCGTCGTAGCCGAACATGTCGACGAAGAGCACCCCGCCCGGGAACCAGCCGTCCTCGGCGAGGGCCCGGACCGCCGTCTGTACGGCGAGTTCGGTCTTGCCCACCCCGGCCAGTCCGGCCACCGCGGCGACCAGCACCGCCTGCTGCCGGTCCGGTCCGGGGACCAGCAGCCCGAGCAGTTCCGCAATGTGGTCGTCGCGGCCGGTGAAAGTGGCCGAGGCCGCCGGCAGTCCGGACAGCGCAGGGGTGATCTCCGGGGGCAGCTGCACCGTGATGCTCTGGCCCTGGATCACGGCGTGGAAGAACACGCCGTCGCTGATCCTGTTCGACACCGACATGGCCGTGCCCCCTCCTATCGGCGGAGGAAACACGCTACTTGGGCCGCCCCGGACGCGGGGTCAGAAGCCGGCAGGTCCCATCACGATGACCGGCTTCGCGGCCGGGTCCAGGGTCTGGAGGACCTTCTGCATGGCGGCCTTCGGGATGCCCACGCAGCCCTGGGACGGGCCGTTGTGGTCCACGTGCAGCCAGATGTTGCCGCCCTTCGCCTCGCCCTCCGGCTTGGTGGGGTCGAGCGGGGAGGCGCCGCGCTTGCGGTTGAAGTCGATGGCCACGACATAGTCGAAGGACCCGGCCAGGGATTCGCCGTTGACCCCGCGGCCGGACGGGACGAAGGAGCCGTCCCGGTCGTACGGGAGCCGGGTGCCGGGCGGGGGCGGGAGGAGGCCGCCCGCGTCGGTGAGGGAGAAGACCCCCGCCGGGGAGGACAGATCGCCGTAGCGGCGGTCCGTGGCCCAGCCCTTGGCACCGTTGCGGGCCGGCCAGCTGCCGGCCGCCGTCCAGGGGGCGGTGGTGTCCGGGCGGGTGTAGAGGGTGGCGGTGCCCTCGGAGGAGTCCTTGGCCTTGCCCGCGACCAGGATGACCTGGCGGGAGTCGGCCGGGATGCGGGCCCGGGTGGCGGCGCTGAGACCGGGGAGCTCCCGCAGGCCGGCGGCAGCGGCGGCGGCGCCCGGGTCGCGGTCGGTGGAGCGGTCGGCCCGGCCCTCGGCCGGCGCGCGGCCGTCGGACGGGACCCCCGCGTCGCCGGATGCGCGGACCGCGGCGGTGGGTACGCCGCCGTCCTGGAGGGCGTACGCCCAGCCGGCCGCGAACGTCAGCAGGCCGACGGTGGCCGCGATGGCCACCCGGCGGGGTGTGCGGGACGGAACGCGGGCGTGCTTGCTCATGCGGCCGACCGTACACAGAAGATCCAGATATTCGTTGGAAATTCAACAAGACTTGACTTCGCTCTGCGGGCGGGCGACGGGGAAGCGGATACGAACCGTGAGCCCGCCCTCCGGCGCCGGATTGGCCTCCGCCGCCAGCTCGGCTCCGTGCGCCCGCGCGATCGACGCCACGATCGACAGCCCCAACCCGGCGCCCTCACCTGGGGTGTGCTGCCGTTCGGTACGCCGCCGAAACGGCTCCAGCAGCGCCGGCACCTCCGCCGGCTCGATCTGCGCCCCCGTGTTGGAGACCGTCAACAAGCCGTCGGCGGAGGTACCGAGGGTGATCCGGCCGGCCGTCCGGTTGTGACGTATCGCATTGGAGAGGAGATTGCGGATCAGGTGGCCGAGGAGCAGCCGGTCTCCGGTCACCGGAAGCGGCGCCAGGGTCCGCTGCACCGTCAGATTCGCCACTCCGGCCGGGTCGGCCGGGTCGCAGGCGGCCAGTTCGGCCGCTGCCAGGGCCGCCAGGTCGACCTCCTCGGTACCGGCCGGGGAGAGCCCCTCCTCCGAAACGGCCAGCAGCAGAAGGGACTCGATGAGGTGCTCGCTCGCCGTGGCCGTGTCGATCAGCTTGGTACGGATCCGTGCCACCTTCTCCGGCGGCGGGTCCCCGGCCAGCCCGATCTCCGCCGCCGACCGCTGCACGGCGAGTGGGGTGCGCAGCTCGTGCGCCGCGTTCGCCGCGAACCGCCGCTGGGCCGACACCAGGTGCTCCATCCGGTCCAGCATCCCGTCGAAGGTGTCGGCCAGCCGCTTCAGTTCGCCCGGCGGGGCCTGGAGGGCGATGCGCTCGTGCAGGTTCTCCCCGGAGAGGCGGCGGGCGGTCTCGGTGATCACGCCCACCGGGCGCAGCACCCGGCCCGCCATCCACCACGCCAGGCACATCGACAGCACCGCGAACACCGCGAGGGCGACCAGCGAGACGAGCAGCAGGTCGTGCAGGGTGGCCTGTTCGGCCGCCGTCGAGAGGTTCTGGGTGATCCGGTACTGCTCCAGTTGTTCGGGGGACGGGGTCGGGCCGGGGTGGTCGGGGTCACCGGGGTCGCCGGGTTCCATCCGTTCGGCCGGGACCGGCAGCCTCATACCGGGGCGGACGGAGGTGGTGGTGAGGGCGCCGCTGATGCTGGCGTACAGGCCGTTGCGGAACAGTACGTTCACCAGCGCGACCAGGCCGCCGCCCGCGAGCAGCAGCAGCGAGCCGTAGAGCGCGGTCAGGCGGGCCCGTTCACTGCGCGGGAGCGGGAAGGCCGCCCTCATCGCGGCGCAGCAGTCGGGGCCGGGGCCTGGGCCAGGACCGGCGTCGCGGTCGGCGGGATGCGGTAGCCCGCGCCCGGCACCGTCTCGATCAGCGGCGGCTCGCCCAGCTTGGCCCGCAGCTTGCTGACGGTGACCCGGACCGCGTTCGTCCGGTAGCTGGTGTCCTGCTCCCACACCTGCTCGATCAGGTCCTCGTTGCCGACCACCGCGCCCTCCGCGCGCAGCAGCGCCTCGAGTACGGCGAACTCCTTGCGGGACAGGGCCAGCCGGCGCCCGTCCCGGGAGGCGGACCGCCCGGCGGTGTCCACCGCGAGTCCGGCCCGCTCCAGCACCGGCGGCAGCGCCGGGCGCGCCCGCCGGCCCAGGGCCAGGACGCGGGCGAGCAGCTCGTCGTAGGCGAACGGCTTGGTGAGGTAGTCGTCGGCGCCCAGGCCGAGGCCCTCCACCCGGTCCCGGACCGTGCCGGAGGCAGTGAGCATCAGCACCCGGGTGAGCAGCCGGTCCCGGACCACCTGCCGGCAGACCTCGTCACCGTGCAGCCCGGGCAGATCCCGGTCGAGGACCAGGACGTCGTACTCGCCCAGGCTCAGCCTGTGCAGGGCCTCCAGGCCGTCGCCCGCCTCGTCCACGGCCAGCGCATCGCGCCGCAGCCCCTCGGCGATCATCTCCCGGAGGAATTCCTCGTCCTCCACCACCAGAACTCGCATGCCGTCCTCTTTATCCGAAGGCGGCATTTCGGATCCGTAAGCAGTGGCTGTGAAAGAAACGAAAGGCGCTCCTGTCGCAGGGTCGGGCGCATGAAGCGATCCCTCACCATGACCACGGCCGCGGCCCTCACCGGCCTGACCCTCTTCGTCACCGCCTGCACCGGCGGCGGAGGCGAGAACAAGGGTGACAAGAAGGACAGCGCGGGCGGCAGCAGTGCCGGGCAGAACGCCGGCACCGACAGCGGCAAGGTCGCCGACGACGCCCTCAAGGTGCGCCAGTGCCTGCGCAAGCAGGGCATCGACGTCCCCGACCCGGAGCCCGGCCAGGACCCCCGCGGGCTGACCCTGGGCTCGGGCGCGGACCCGCAGAAGATGCAGAAGGCGATGGAGGCCTGCGGGATGCAGGGCCCCGGCTCCGGCAAGGGCCCCACCCAGGAGCAGAAGGACAAGGAGCTCAAGTGGGTGCAGTGCATGCGCAAGAACGGGGTGAACCTGCCCGACCCGACGTACCAGGGCAGCGCCCGCTCCGCGATCGAGATACCGAAGGGGCAGGAGAAGGCCTTCGAGGAAGCCCAGAAGAAGTGCGAGACGGCGTGAAGCGGGGCACGGGCCGCGGCGGGCGGCGCGTCCTCCTCGGGCTGGCCCTGCTGCTGGCGGCGACCGGCGGCGGGTACGTCGTACTGGAGGAGCGGGCAGCGGAAGCCCGCGGGGAGGAGCAGCGCAGCACCGGGCTGCCGCCCGACACCGCCCCGGTGCAGCGCGGGGACCTCAGCTCCGGCCTCCGCGTCGAGGGCACCCTCGGCCATGCCGGGGAACGCAGGCTGAACGCGGCCGGACCGGGCGTGCTGACCTGGATCGCCGATGCCGGCTCGGCCGTGGCGCGGGACGGCCGGCTGTACGAGGTCAACGGCCGGCCGGTGCGCCTGATGTACGGGGCCACGCCGATGTACCGGCCGCTGAAGGCCGGGGACAAGGGCGAGGACGTCAGGCAACTCAAGCGGAACCTGCTGGCCCTCGGCCACGGCACGGGCCTCGACCCGGAGGACAAGACCTTCACCGAGGGCACGGTCACGGCGGTCAAACGCTGGCAGAAGGCGCACAAGGCGAAGCAGACCGGCGAGGTCGCCAAGGAGGACATCGCCTTCGTCTCCGGCCCGCAGCGAGTACAGCGGGCGGAGGCTGCGATCGGCGACGAGGCCGCGCCCGGGAAGCCGGTGCTCACCCTCACCGGCACCGATCGGATCGTCCGGTTCCGGATGGATGCGGGGCAGGCGGACGCGGCGAAGCCCGGGGACCGGGTGTCGGTGACCCTGCCCGGGGGCGGCGCGGCCACCGGCAGGATCGACTCGGTGGGCGCCCCGCCGCCCGGTACGGACGGCCAGGGCGGCGGAACCGGCAGCGGAGGCGGGAGCGGGGACGGCGACGGGAAGGCCAAGGTCGAGGTCGTGGTCGTCTTCGACCGGCCGGCGGAGGCCAAGGGCCCGGACCGTTCCCCGGTCTCGGTCCTGCTCACCGGCGAGACCCGCACCAACGTGCTCTCCGTCCCTGTCAACGCGCTGCTCGCCCTCTCCGGCGGCGGATTCGGCGTACAGGTCGTCGAGAACGGCACGGTCCGCGAGGTCCGGGTCGAGCTCGGCATGTTCGGACAGGGGCGGGTCGAGATCACCGGCGGGGACCTGAAGGACGGCATGGAGGTCGGGGTGCCGAAGACATGAACGTCGTCGAGTTGAGCGGGGTCACCAAGGAGTATCCGGGCGGGGTCGCCGCCCTCCGCGGCATCGACCTGACCGTCGCGGCGGGCGAACTGCTCTCCATCGTCGGCCCCTCCGGCTCCGGGAAGTCCACCCTGCTGCACATCGTCGGCACCCTGGACCGGCCCACCGCCGGCCGGGTGGCCATCGCCGGCCACGACATCGCGGCCCTCTCCGACCGCTCCCTGTCCGCGCTGCGCTCCCGCCATGTCGGCTTCGTCTTCCAGTCCTTCCACCTGGTGCCCGGCATCAGCGCCCGCGCCAACGTGGCGGAAGGACTGCTCTACTCGGGCCTGCCGCGCGCCGCCCGCACCCGGCGGGCCGAGGCGGCCCTGGAGCGGGTCGGGCTCGGCGACCGGATGGACCACCGGCCGCACGAACTGTCCGGCGGTCAGAAGCAGCGGGTGGCGATCGCCCGGGCCGTGGCCGGCGAACCGGACCTGCTGCTCGCCGACGAGCCGACCGGCGCATTGGACAGCGCCTCCGGAGAGTCGGTGATGGAGCTGCTGCACGAACTCAACCGGGACGGCGCCACCATCGCCGTGATCACCCACGACCAGGAGATCGCCGCCCGCCTGCCCCGATCCGTACGGATCAGGGACGGCGAGGTCGTGTCGGACGTACGCCGCCCGGCGGGAAGGACGGCGGCGCAATGACCCGGACAACGACCCGGAAGCTGCGCCCCGCCCGGCTGGGGCCGCGCGATGTCCTGCACGTGGGCTCGGCCGGACTGCGCTCCCGGCCCCTGCGGGTGTTCCTGTCGGCGCTCGGGATCGCCATCGGCATCGCGACGATGATCGCGGTGGTCGGCATCTCCTCCTCCAGCCAGGCCAAGCTGCTGGGCGAGCTCGACCGGCTGGGCACCAACATGCTGGTGGCCACGCCCGGGCCGTCGATGTACAGCGGCCAGGACACCAAGCTGCCCAAGGAGGCGCCGGGCATGGTCTCCCGGATCGAGGGCGTCGAGTCGGTGGGCACCACCGCCGAGCTGAACCACTCGGTCCGGCGTACGGAGAACATCCCGAGGGAGGAGACCGGCGGCATCGCGGTGCTGGCCACCCGCGACGACCTGCCGGGCACCCTGCGGGCCCGGATGGCGAGCGGCAGCTGGCTGAACCCGGCGACCGGCCGCTACCCGGCCGTGGTCCTCGGCGATGTGGCGGCCCGCCGGCTCGGTATCACCGCGCCGGGCCAGCAGGTGTTCATCGGCGGCCGGTACTTCACCGTGACGGGCATCCTGGAACCGCTCCCGCTGGCACCGGAGATCGAACGCGCGGCCCTGGTGGGCTGGGAGGCGGCGATCACGCTGCTGGGCTTCGACGGCCACCCGACGGCCGTGTACGAACGCTCGGCGGACTCCAGGGTGCAGGAGGTACGCGCCCTGATCCCGCGGGCCGCCAACCCGCAGTCCCCGCACGTGGTGTCGGTGACCGACCCCTCGGCGGCGCTCCAGGCGAAGGCGGCGACCGAGGGTGCGTTCAGCACGCTGCTGCTGGGGCTGGGCGGGATCGCCCTGCTGGTCGGCGGGGTGGGCGTGGCCAACACGATGATCATCTCGGTGCTGGAGCGGAAGCACGAGATCGGGCTGCGGCGGTCGCTGGGCGCGACGAAGGGGCAGATCCGGATCCAGTTCGTGATGGAGTCCCTGCTGCTGTCCGGCCTGGGCGGCCTGGCCGGCCTCGCCCTGGGCGCCGCCGCCACCGGGGTGTACGCCCACTCCGGCGGCCTCCCGTGGGTGGTGCCGGCCTGGGCGGTGGCCGGCGGCTTCGGCGCAACGCTGTGCATCGGCACGGTGGCGGGCCTCTACCCGGCGATCCGCGCCTCCCGCCTGTCCCCCACCCTGGCCCTGGCCGCCGGCTGAGTGGGATCAGGATGCGGAAGGGCGACCTTCATGTGCTCAGTGCGTAACGGTCCGGCGGGAAGGGGATTTCGGGAGGTGCACAGGGGCAGAACCGGAGCGTCGATCAGCCGATTCGATCAGCCGATTCCAGCCAGGTGAAGGCAACGGGGGCCACCCATGAGCATCGTCATCGTCCGCAACAGATGGAAGAACTACGCCGCCGGGCTCGCGGTCGTCGCCGCACTGCTCTCGGCCACGGCCTGTCAGTCCGGCGGCACGGATGAGGGAAAGGCCCCTGGCCCCGGCCCCTCCTCCGGCGCCCCCGCACCGTCCGCTGACGCCCCGAGCACGACCGCCCCCACGACCGCCCCCACGTCTGCCCCCTCCGGCACCCCGGGCACGACCGGCACCGGACAGCCGGGCGGGAGCGGGAGCGGGAAGACCGTCGCCGCCTGCAATGACAACGACCTGTCGATCGACACCTCGGTCTGGCGGCAGGACTCGGGGCAGAACCTCCTCATCACCGCCACCAACATCACCGACAAGCCCTGCACCCTCTACCACTACCCGTACGTCGGCTTCGGTGCGGAGATGGACGGGCCCATCGGCGCGATGAAGGGCAGGCCCAAGGCGGACGCCACGATCGGCCCGAAGGGGAAGGCCTACGCGGGCGTGTTCCTCTTCCGCGGGGGCGAGAAGACGACCGCCTTCAAGTCCTTCTCCCTCGGCTACCAGGACCGTGCCCCCAACAGCAACCGGGACGTGGCCTCGCTCGACATCGCGCTGTCCAAAGAGATCGGCTCCCTCAACCACGGCCCCAACCCCCGGGTCACCTACTGGAACCTCGACCGCCGCGCGATCGAGGACATCCTGTTCAGATCGGGCGCCAACGGCTAGGACGGGTCCGAAAGCAGCGTTCGGCTACCCGACGGCGGAGACCGGGAACTCCGGGGAGTCGAGCCAGGCCCAGGTGGTGCCGTCAGGGTGAACGGTGAGACCGAACCGCTCGAAGCCGGGGCGTCCCCGGTCGCACCACCAGGCGTACGCGGCCCTCAGCTCGCCCCACAGCTCCCGGGGCCCGGACTGGTAGACCTCGAACTCCTCCGCGCCGGGAACGAAGTCCACCGACGCCCAGGAGGTGACCCTGGTGTCCCGGAGCCAGAGCGTGTAGCTCCCGTCGTCGTACTTCTCCGGGTAGGGGAACATCCCCTGTGTCTGGAGCCCGACGGCGAACATGGGCAGCCAGTCGGCCACGTCCTCCGGGGACAGGGGCGTGACCGTCCGGCGGCCGTCGGCGGGCCATGGCTTCCCGCCCAGGTACTCCTTCACATGGGTCCGGTGGACGCGATGCTGCCGGAGCCGCATGAAGGCGGAGGAGCCGACGAACGGGCCGGACGCACTCCCGTCCTCCTGAACGGTCAGCCGGACCACTGCCTCCCCGCCGTACTCCGTGGCGTACGGGGAGACGATGATCCCGCCGGGCCGGGTCTGCCGGACGATCTCCGCCGGGATCTCCCGCAGTGAGGCCGTGATCAGCACCCGGTCGTACGGGGCGCACGCCGGCCACCCCTGGGCACCGTCCCCGACGATGGCCACCGGGTTGTAGCCGGCGGAATCCAGGCGGACTCGGGCCGTGGATGCGTTCTCCGCGTCGAACTCGATGGTGGTCACGTTCTCCGACCCGACCCGTTCGGACAGCAGAGCCGCGTTCCATCCCGTCCCCGTGCCTACTTCCAGGACCTTCATCTCCGGCTGGATGTCCAGGGCCGCCAGCATGGAGAACACCATGGCGGGCTGGGAGTTGCTGCATGTCGGGACCTGTCCCCGGTCGGGCCCCGTGTGGTTCCCGTCATCCCACTGGGTAGTCAGGGAGGTGTCCGAGTAGACCGCGCGGAACCATCCCTCCGGGTCGCTACGCCGATCGATGCCCGCCACCGGTCCGCCGTCGGCCGGGCCGACTCCGGGCCAGATTACGTCCGGGACGAACGACTCCCGGAGCACCGCTCGGTAGACGGGGAGCCAGTCGAAGGTCAGGGCCCCGGTGTCCATGAGCCGGGAAGCCAACCCCTGGGGGCCGGCCTCCGTCGTGGAGCGTTCGGTCACTTGGTGCCGCTTCCCTTCGTGTCGCTGTGGCCGGAGTCCTGGCCCTCCGAGCCGCCTCCGCCGTGCCCGGCTCCCGACTGGCCGTCGTCCTGCTGGCTCCCGCCCTGGCCCGAGCCGGTGCCTCCGCCATGCTGTCCGCCCATGAACGTGCTCCTTCCCGTGATGGATGTGGTGGACGCTAGGGCCGGCCGCCCGGCTCTGTGGGGGCTGATTCGACGGGATTCTCGGGATGGTCCGCGATCTTCCGGCGGATTCTCAGGCGGTGTCGAGAGCCCGCCGGGCACGGGCGATCACGCGGTGAGCGTCCGCACCGTAAACCGCGGAGTCGGAGAGTGCCTGCCAGACTTTCCGGTACACGCCCACGCTGTCCGCGTCGTCCAGCCAGAGTTCCGCGTGCCAGTCCTCCGCGATCACCAGGCGGTCGTCGTACAGCCAGAAACCGTTGGCCGGCGGGATCTTCAGGAAGGCGCCGAACGGGACGATGCCCAAGGAGACGGTGTCCAGCCCGAGGACGCCCGCCAGGCGGTCGAGCTGGGCGGCCAGCACGGGAGGAGGGCACACGAGCGCCCGGAGCGCTGCCTCCCACATCACGATGTGGAACCTGCGCCCCGGCTCGTACAGCATCTCCTGACGCTTGACGCGGGCGCGTACTGCTTCCTCGGTGTCCCGGACGGACTGGTGGAGGTCGGCATAGCGGGTGAAGACGTGGCGGGCGTATTCGGCGGTCTGGAGTTCCCACGACCGTGGAGCCCTGCCAGACGTGGAACGTCCTCGTGCGTTCGTACTCGGCCGTCAGCGTGTCCTGGACCGGCTTGTGGCCCGCTGCGAGCTGTCTGCACCACGCGCGGGAGCGGGACTCCAGGCTCCGGAGCCGGGTGATCAGCTCTTCTGCTGCCTCCGGCCGGCCGGAGGCCTCCGCCCACGCCAACAGATCGTCCGCCGTCGCGGTCTGGCGGCCGGTCTCCGGCTTGCTGATCTTGGACTGGGTCCAGCCGAGCAGGACCGCCATCTGACGGCCGGTGAGACGCCGATCAGTGCGCAGCTCGCGGAGCCGCGCACCGAGGGCAACTCTCGCTTGTTGGAAGTCCGTGCTCACTCGGCGGACGGCACCCGTTCCGCAAATGTCTCGTACGGGACGGCGTGGTGCCACGCGGTGTCCCGGACCTGGCACGCGGGAATGACTTCCACGGGGTCCGTGACCAGTTCGACGCCGGTCATCAGGTCGTCGTCATCGAAGTGGAGTCGGGCGATGACCCGGGAGTCGAAGAGCCAGAAGTCTTCGTCGGGAAGTTGCAGGGCTACGGCTTCGGAGCGCCACAGATTGCGGATGTCTTCGCCCACCGCGCTGTTGCGACGGGCATTGTCGAGCAGGTAGCGCTGACCGGGGGTGGGCGGGTTGTCCGTGATCCGCACCCGCTCGAAGCGCTTGCCCAGGGCCGACTGTTCACGCCGGGACACGCACCAGGGGTCATTCAGGTCCCAGCCGGCGTCCTCACCCCGGATGAAACGCCGGTACGTCTCGGTCTCTTCGTCCGACCGGTAACGACGCTGGGTCTCCAAGCGCCAAGCCGTGTGCGCGAAGGTCCGGAACATCCCGGCGAACTCCTCGAAGCCGATGAGCACGGGCGTCCTCTCCACATCCCTGGGAGCGAAGTCGGCCAGGAGCACGCGCGGGACAACCACAAACCCCTCCCCATCCTTGACGTTGCGGAGCTGCGCAACGTCCTGAGGGTCGGTCACGGCCTCTCCCTGAACCAGGACCTCCCCGGTCGCCAGGTCCTCGTAAAGGGTCGGGCAACCGTCGTTGCCGGAGTTGGTACCGATGAACCGGAGTCGCCGTGCCATCGCCGTTCCCTTCCCGCCAGCGGACAAGTCCCGACCAGGATGGGACGGGCACAGCCTCCCTGTCCTGCGTGATTCGCGATGATTCTCGGGACGTGCGGCAAAGAGCCCCATGGCTCCCAGGTCATCCGCTCGAAGGGCGGGCCCGGCGGGCACGGGAGGCGCGGATGCCCCACCACTCCTCCGAATATCGGAACATCGTCGCGCTTTAGGGCGCGGTCCGCTCCCGGTCCCGTTGTTTTCGCCGGTCGCGGGTCCACGCCACCGCCCCCACCAGCACGGCCACCCCGGCCCCGTACAGGGGCAGCCACAGCGTGGTCGTGGCGGCCAGGCAGTCGGCAACGGCCTTGCTGCTCGCGGCCTGTTGTGCGTACGCCAGACCTGCGCCGTCGGGACCGGTCAGGTCCGGCACCGCCGCCCTGGTCCGGATGACCTCGTACCTGCCCAGCGCCTCGCACCCGCTCCGGGTGACCGGCATCGGGAACAGCCACGACCAGCGCTGGAGCATCGGGGCCAGGGCGATCGCCACGCACAGGCCGACGACCAGCGAGTAGGCGATCAGGCCGCGCGAGTACGGCGAGCGGATGCCGGGCGTCCAGGCCGGCCGCCCCTGGAACGCGAAGATCACCGCAAGCAGCGTCACCCCGATGAACGTGGCGAACCACTGCCAGGACCCCTGGGCGAGCGCGAAGGTCAGCACGGCGGCGAGTCCGATGCCGATCACCCCGGCCTGACCGGTGGCGTCGCCGCCACCGCCTCCGCCGGGATGCCCGCGAGGGCTGGGGTCGTCCACGGGCCTCAGCATCCCCCGCGCGCCGCTGCGGGCTCCGCCGCCATGCCGGACCACGTCCGGCACCCCGCCCGGATGGGGGCAGAACCCCTTCGCGCAGCTCGCCTACGGCGTCAGGGGGAGTCCGCCCCCTGCCAGGGCCCCTCCACGGCGGCCCCGCAGTCGCTCGGGAGGTGTGCGACGACCAGCGCGGCAGCCTCCTGGGGTGTGGCCACCTCGCCGAGGAGTCCGGCGTAGCCGGCGGCATACACCAAGTACGTCCCTACTCCACCGGCTATGAAGGGAAGGTCGTTGCTCCAGGGGAAGTCTGTGTTCCGGTGGAAGGTCAGGCAGCCGTGGCTCGGAAAGGGGAACAGCTGGCGCAGGCGCGGCTCAGCGGACGCGGCTTCGATCACCTCGGGATCCCCGCGGCGGGCTTCGGGGTGGCGCTCCAACAACATGCGCCAGGTCTTCTCGACCACGGTTTCCGTACTCATGTCATTGATCATCGGCAGCGGCGGCTGCCAGAGCAACCCTCGGCCATGCCGGTCACCCCGGCGGCCGTCGTACCCTGATCTGATGCGAACTCCCAGGCAGGCCGCCCGCATTGTCATCCTGTCCCCCACCGGTTCGGTGTTCCTGTTCCGCGAGACCCACAGTAAGAACGGCATCCACTGGGTGCCTCCCGGCGGCGGTATCGACCCCGGCGAGACCCCCGAGGACTGCGTCGTGCGCGAGCTGCGCGAGGAGACCGGGTGGACCGACCTGGCGCCGCAGCGGCTGCTCTGTACCTGGGAGCACGATTTCGTGCACATGGGCCGGCGGGTCCGGCAGCACGAGCACATCTACCTCACCACCGGCCCGCAGCGCCCGCCCGCCACCGACACCCCACAGGCGGACTGGCACTGGCTCGAACCGGACCGGCTGGCCACCCTCGGCGAACCCGTGTGGCCCCCGAAACTGTCCGAGCTGCTGGCCGTACCGGCGGACCGGGGTCCGGTGGATCTGGGCCTGGTCCGCTAGCAGATCAATCGAACATGCGTCTGTACGAGTCCAGTTGGTGTACAGGCGGGGTCACGTACCGTGACGATGGTGGGCCGGGAGGTGACCATCATGACGAGCATGGTCGAGGACGAGTACCCGAGCGAACGGGGCGACGATCCCGCGTTGGAACTGCGGAATTTCGGACGCCTGGTCCAGGCCTTCCGCAGGAAGACCGACATCACTCAGGAAGAAATGGCACTGCTGGTCCGGTATTCGGTGCAGTACGTCGGCTCCGTCGAGCAGGGCCGCCGCTTTCCATCCGAGACGTTCATCAGGCGAGTGGAGGACCAGCTCCGGACGGACGGGGTGATTCTGACGGCCCACCGGGAGGTCACCAGCCGCCGCGGGCTGGCGGCCTGGTTCCGCCGGTGGGCCGATCTGGAGGAGACCGCGGTCAGCTTGCATACGTACGAATGCCGGGCCGTTCCCGGCCTGTTACAGACCGAGGCGTACGCGCGGGCGCTGGTCCAGAACGTGCCTCCGCTGCCGGAACCGGAAGAGGCGGAGGCCCGGGTCACGGCCCGGTTGGCACGGCAGCGGCTGCTGCGGCGCAAGCCGTACATCTCCTTCAGTTTCGTCGTCGACCAGTCGGTCATCGACCGGCAGACCGGCGGGCCGGAGGTGACCCGGGAGCTGAGCGACCACCTCTTGGAGGTGGCCGCGCTGCCCAATGTGGACCTCCTGATCATCCCGACCGTCTGTCCGGGGCATGCGGGGACGGATGGGTCGTTCCAGCTCCTTGAGACCGACGAGCACGAGTGGCTCGGCTATGTCGAGGGACAGCAGACCGGGCGGGTGCTGACTGACCCGAAGGACATCAGCGCTCTGCATCAACGCTATGCCAAACTTCGCATCCAGGCTCTCAATCCGGCGGACAGCGCCGACCTGTTGATGCGATTGCGAGGAGTGCTATGAGCAGCAACACCGGGCTTCGGTGGTTCAAGAGCAGCTACAGCGGGAGCCAGGGCGACAGCTGCGTCGAGGTCGCCCTGTCGTGGCACAAGTCTTCGTACAGCGGCAGCGAGGGCGACGACTGCGTTGAGGTCGCCGCCTGCGCTCACACCGTGCACGTCCGGGACTCCAAGGTCACCGCCGGCCCCGAGCTCGGGCTGGCCCCCGCCGCTTGGGCGGCCTTCGTGACCGGGGTCACCCGGGCCTAGGCTGCCGCCGACGGACCTGCTGACGCGATTGCGAGGAACGCGATGAGCTCCAACACCGGGCTTCGGTGGTTTAAGAGCAGCTACAGCAGCGGTGAGGGCGACAGCTGTGTCGCGGTCGCCCTGGCGTGGCACAAGTCTTCGTACAGCAGTGGTGAGGGCGACGACTGCGTTGAGGTCGCCGCCTGCGCTCACACCGTGCACGTCCGGGACTCCAAGGTCACCGCCGGCCCCGAGCTCGGGGTGGCGTCCGGGGCCTGGGCGGCGTTCGTCGCGGGGGTCGCGCGGGCATAGGCTGCCGCCGACCAGACGTAGACCGGCGGGGCAGGGCGGGACATGACACTGCGGGACGGCGATCCGCGCGCGATCGGCGGGTATGTCCTGATCGACCGGCTCGGGTCGGGCGGTATGGGGACGGTGTACTCGGCGCGGGCGGCCTCCGGGCGGCTCGTCGCCGTGAAGCTGGTGCACCAGCAGTTCGCCGACGATCCGGAGTTCCGTACCCGGTTCCGGCAGGAGGTCGCCGCGGCCCGGCGGGTCAGCGGGGCCTTCACCGCCCCCGTGGTGGACGCCGACCCGGACGCGGCCCGCCCCTGGATGGCCACCCAGCTGGTGCGCGGCCGGACCCTGGGCTCCCGGGTGAAGGCGGACGGGCCGCTGACCGGGGCCGAGCTGCGGCTGCTGGCCGTCGGACTGGTGGAGGCGCTGCGCGAGCTGCACACCACCGGGGTGATCCACCGCGACCTGAAGCCGGACAACGTCCTGCTGACGGACGACGGGCCGCGGGTCATCGACTTCGGGATCTCGCGGGTCGGCGGGCAGCAGACCCTGACGTCCACCGGGCAGATCCTGGGCACGCCGCCGTTCATGTCCCCGGAGCAGTTGTCGGCGCCGCAGCGGGTGAGGCCCGCGTCGGACGTGTTCTCGCTGGGCTCGGTGCTGGTGTTCGCGATGACCGGGCGCGGGCCGTTCGATGCGGACTCGCACTACATGACGGCGTACCGGGTGGTGTCGGATCCGCCGGAGCTGGGCGGGCTGCCGGCCGGGGCGCTGCGCAGGACCGTCGAGTGGTGCCTGGCCAAGGATCCGGCGGAACGGCCGCATCCGGATGAACTGCTGGCCGCGTTCCGGGATGCGGAGGATGCGGAATGGGAGATCGTTCTTCCGGTCCCCGCCCCGGTCCCGGTCGCGGGCGGGTCCGGTGAGCTCACCGAGGCCAGCGGGCCGCCGACCGGGCCGGTCGGGACCGTCGGGACCGCGGGCCGGACCGTACGGTTCTCGCGGCTGCGGCGGCGTACCCGGGTGGCCGCCGCCACCGCTGTCGCGCTGGTCGCCGGGGCCGGGCTCTACCTCGGGTTCTCGCCGGAGGCGTCGTCCGGGTCCTCCCATGACGGGGAGCAGCAGGAGAAGGTGTCGCCTTCCGATGCCGCCGCCGATGCGAAGCCCGCGAGCCGGCTGCCCGCGTACGCCGCGACGGCCGGCGGCAGCGCGGCCGGTACGGGCGCGTACGCCGACTCCCCCCAGCGGCGTCCGGCCGGCTGGCACGCCTGGCTCGGGGCGAAGGGGCTGGGTGACTGCGTGTACGCGGACTCGGCCGCCGCGCTGGTGTGTACGTCGACCAGGGCGACCATGCCGGTCAGCGCGTCCGGCTCGGGCATCGGCTCGGTGGTGCGGCTCGACGCGGCGACCGGGCAGGTGCAGTGGTCGGTGAAGGCCGATGTGCTGGACAGCGAGAGCCCGGCCGTGGTCGGGGACGTGGTGATCGTCCTGGGCTCCGGCGGCAAGGGGTTTCAGGCCTTCGACCTGGGCACCGGCAAGGTCCGCTGGTCGGTGCCGAGTGCCACGGTGCTGCGGCGGCTGGTGGTGGACGGCGGGCGGGCGTACGCGGTGACCGCGGGCGGGACCGTGACGGCGGTGGACACGGGCCGCGGCGCCAAGCTGTGGTCGGTGGCCGCGCCCGAGTCGGACGACGGGTACCCGATGCTGCGGGCCGCGGGCGGCAAGGTCTACGTACAGGGGCGGGCCCAGAACCCGGACATGCAGTTCCACGCCTTCGTCACCAGCCTGGACGGCGCGACCGGCCGCGGCACCGACCAGTCGCCCCTGTCGGGGCCGTGCGAGACGCGTGGGCTGATCGTGGCGCCGGTCGCGGCGAAGCGGGTGTTCCTGTGCCACCGGGAGAACGGGTCCGGGGTGCTGAACGGGGACCCGGAGAAGGGCGCGGCCTGGGACATCCCGTACGGCGGGAACGCGCTGTCGCCGTTGTCGGCGGCCGAGGGGAAGGTGTACTTCCTGGCCGCCTCGCTGAGCGGGGAGCCGGCCTTCACCGAGCTGAACCAGGAATCGGGCGGCAGCCAGTGGCGGGTGCCGCTGCCGAAGGTCTGTGCGGAGCCGGATCGGCCGGAGACGGCGAACGCGGTGGTGGTGACGGACGGGCTGGCGTACGTCCGGTGCGGGGCGGAGGGGCGGGTGATCGACCTGGCCGAGCATGAGACGGTGCTGAAGTTCACCGTCCCGGTGCGGCCGGAGGGGCCGGCCGGATTCCTGGTGGCGGGGGGAGTCGTCTTCGCCCCGTCGGAGAGCGGCTGGGCTTCCGTGGAACCCCAGCCGCTGTAGTCCCGGACCGGCGAAGCCGTCGGACGGGCCTACGCCGCCGACCCCGGGCCCGGCCAGAGGCCGTCCTCCGTCAGACCCAGCAGGGATATCGCGTTGCCGCGGACGATGCGGGACACCTCCTCCGCCGGCAGGTGCCCCATCTGCGCCTCGCCCACCTCGCGGGACTTCGGCCAGGTCGAGTCCGAGTGCGGGTAGTCCGTCTCGTACAGGACGTTGCCGACCCCGATGGCGTCCAGGTTCTTCAGGCCGAACGCGTCGTCGAAGAAGCAGCCGTAGACGTGGTCCGCGAACAGCTCCGACGGCGGGCGGTGGACCTTGTCCGCGACGCCGCCCCAGCCGCGGTTCTCCTCCCAGACCACGTCCGCGCGCTCCAGGATGTACGGGATCCAGCCGATCTGGCCCTCCGCGTACATGATCTTCAGGTTGGGGAAGCGCTCGAACTTGCCGCTCATCAGCCAGTCGACCATCGAGAAGCAGCAGTTGGCGAAGGTGATCGTGGAGCCCACCGCCGGCGGGGCGTCCGCCGAGGTCGACGGCATCCGGCTGGAGGAGCCGATGTGCATGGCGATGACCGTGCCGGTCTCGTCGCAGGCCTCCAGGAAGGGGTCCCACTCGTCGGTGTGGATCGAGGGCAGGCCCAGATGGGGCGGGATCTCCGAGAAGGCGACCGCCCGGACCCCGCGGGCCGCGTTGCGGCGGACCTCGGCGGCGGCCAGCCGGGCGTCCCAGAGGGGGATCAGGGTGAGCGGGATCAGGCGGCCGTGCGCCTCGGGCCCGCACCACTCCTCCACCATCCAGTCGTTGTACGCGCGGACGCCGAGCAGCCCCAGTTCCCGGTCCTTGGCCTCGGTGAAGGTCTGGCCGCAGAAGCGCGGGAAGGTCGGGAAGCAGAGGGCGGACTGGACGTGGTTGACGTCCATGTCGGCGAGCCGGTCGGGGACGGAGAAGGAGCCGGGGCGCATCTGCTCGTAGGTGATGACCTCCAGCCGGATCTCGTCCCGGTCGTAGCCGACGGCGGTGTCCAGCCGGGTCAGCGGGCGGTGCAGGTCCTCGTAGACCCACCAGTCGCCGATCGGCCCGTCCTCGCCCTTGGCGCCCATGACCGGGGCGAACTTGCCGCCCAGGAAGGTCATTTCCTTGAGAGGGGCGCGCACGATGCGCGGGCCGGTGTCGCGGTACTTCGACGGGAGCCGGTCCCGCCAGACGTGGGGCGGCTCCACCGTGTGGTCGTCCACCGAGATGATCTTCGGGAAGGTCTCCATGTCCTCCACGGTAGCGTTGATCTGACGAACCGTCAGCTAGTTGGGACGGGCTCGGTACACAGCTGAGACCGGGCGGGCTGACGCGCCCGGCCCAAACAGGGCAGACTGACCGTTGCACTGGACAACCGCACGGCAACGCTCAGCAATGCCCCGGCACGGACGGCAACACACCGGGAACGCACCGGAAACGACCGGAAACGGACACCGGCACCGCACGGCGCCGACGGCAACGCAGAACAGGGAGGGGGAGACACACGTGGAAGGCATACCTGCCATTCCGCACCAGCGCACCGACCCCGAGGGAGCCCCCGCCCCATCGGCCCGCTCCCGCTTCTCCGTACTCGGACCCATCCGTGCCTGGCGCGGAACCGAGGCTCTCGCCTCCGGAAGCCCCCAGCAACGCGCCCTGCTGGCCGCCCTGCTGCTGCGCGACGGCCGTACCGCCACCGCGCCCGAGCTGATCGACGCCATCTGGGGCGAGGACCCGCCGCCGCAGGCGCTGGCGACCATCCGGACGTACGCCTCCCGGCTCCGCAAGATCCTCGACCCGGGGACCCTGGTCAGCGAGTCCGGCGGCTATGCCATCCGGCTCGGCACCGTGGCCGCCCTCGACCTCGGGGTGGCCCGCAGCCTGGCCGCCGACGCCGAGGCCGCCCGCGGCTCCGGCGACCGCTCCATGGCCCGCACCCTGCTGGGCCGCGCCCTGGACCTGTGGGAGGGCGAGCCGCTGGCCGGGGTGCCCGGCCCGTACGCCGAGACCGAGCGCACCCGGCTCGCCGAATGGCGGCTCCAGCTGCTGGAGACCCGGCTCGACCTGGACCTCGAGGTGGGCAACCACGCCGAGGCCGTCTCCGAGCTGACCGCGCTGACCGCCGCCCACCCGCTCCGCGAACGACTCCGCGAGCTGCTGATGCTCGCCCTCTACCGCAGCGGCCGGCAGGCCGAGGCGCTCGCCGTGTACGCCGACACCCGGCGGCTGCTCGCCGACGAGCTCGGCGTCGACCCGCGCCCCGAACTCGCCGCCCTGCAACAGCGGATCCTGCGCGCCGACACCGAACTCGCCCAGGTCTCCGAAGCCGCCCCGGCCGCCGCCGGCGCCCCCGTACGGCCCGCCCAGCTTCCGGCCACCGTGCCCGACTTCACCGGCCGGACCGCCTTCGTCGAGGAACTGTCCGAGGTCCTCGCCCACGCCGAGGGCCAGGTCATGGCCGTCTCCGCACTGGCCGGCATCGGCGGGGTCGGGAAGACCACCCTGGCCGTGCACGTCGCGCACGCCGCCCGCCCGCACTTCCCCGACGGGCAGCTCTACGTCGACCTCCAGGGCACCGACCCGCGCCCGGCCGAGCCCGTGGCCGTCCTCGGGTCCTTCCTGCGCGCCCTGGGCACCCCCGACACCGCCATCCCCGACTCGGCCGCCGAACGGGCCGCGCTCTACCGCTCCACCCTCGACGGCCGCCGGGTCCTGGTACTCCTCGACAACGCCCGGGACGCCGCCCAGGTCCGCCCGCTGCTGCCGGGCACGGCAGGCTGCGCCGCACTGGTCACCAGCCGGGTCCGGATGGCCGGCCTCGCCGGGGCGCACCTGGTCGACCTCGACGTGATGTCCCCCGACGAGGCCCTCCAGCTGTTCACCCGGATCGTGGGCGAGGAGCGGGTCCGGGCGGAGCGGCAGGCCGCCCTGGACGTGGTCGGCGCCTGCGGGTTCCTGCCGCTGGCCATCCGGATCGCCGCCTCCCGGCTGGCCGCCCGGCGCACCTGGACCGTATCGGTGCTCGCCGCCAAACTCGCCGACGAGCGGCGCCGGCTGGACGAGCTCCAGGCCGGCGACCTCGCCGTCAAGGCCACCTTCGAACTCGGCTACGGCCAGCTGGAACCCGCCCAGCAGCGGGCCTTCCGGCTGCTCGGACTGCCGGACGGCCCGGACATCTCGCTGGCCGCAGCCGCCGCCGTGCTCGACCTCCCCGAGCACACCGCCGAGGACCTCCTGGAGGCCCTGGTCGACTGCTCCCTGCTGGAATCCGCCGCGCCCGGCCGCTACCGCTTCCACGACCTCGTACGGCTCTACGCGCGTGCCTGCGCCGAACGGGACGAGCAGCCCGCCGAACGGGACGCCGCGCTCTCCCGGCTGCTGGACTTCTACCTGGCCACCGCGGCCGGGGTGTACGCGCTGGAACGGCCCGGCGACCGGCTGGTCGCCCACCTGGCCAAGACCAGCTACCCGGGCCTGGAGTTCACCGACCGGCACCCGGCCCTGGACTGGCTGTACACCGAGGCGAACCCGCTGCTGGCCTGCGTACGGCAGGCGGTCGCCCGGACCGACGGGGCGTCGGCGGCCGACCAGCTGCGGCGGGCCGTGGACCTGCTGTGGGCCGCAAAGGACCTGGTGGAATCCGGGGCCAACTCCAAGCAGTACGAGTCCGCCGCGGTCTCGCTGCGCGAGGCCGCGCAGGCCTCCGGCGACCCGCACGCCGAGGGCCGGGCCCGCACCACCCTCACCAGTGTGCACCTGGTCACCGGCCGGTTCGCCGAGGCCGACGAGGAGGCCCGGCAGGCCACCCTGCTGGCCCGGGCGGCCGGGGACCCGCTGCCCAGCTGCTGGGCGCCCAACGACCGGGGCATCATCGCCCTCTACGAAGGGCGGCACGAGGACGGCGAGCGCTACCTGCTGGAGGCCATCCGCAACTTCCGGGCCGACGGCAACAACGTGGGCGAGGCCAGTGCGCTGTGCAACCTGTCCCGGATCCACGCGGCGCTGGGCCGGCTGCCCAGCGCCATCGAGCTGGCCGAACAGGGCATCGCCATCTACGACCGGATGGGCCTGACCCTGCGGCTGGCCAACGGGCGCTACGCCCTGGGCACCGTACTGGTCCAGGCCGGCCGTATCCGGGAGGCCCTGGACCAGCTGACCGAGGCGCTGTCGCTGTTCCACGACAACCGGCAGCCGCTGTGGGAGGGCATCACCCACTACCGGATCGCCGAGACCCACCTGACCGCCGGCCGGGCCACCCTGGCCGCCTCGCACGCCGAACAGGCCATCGCGCTGCGGGTGATGGGCGGTGAATGGCGGCGGGCCTGTGTGGTGATGGTGCTCGGCCGGGCGCTGTACCGGATGGGCCAGATCGACCGGGCGCGGGCCTGCTGGATGGACGCGGAGGCCGTCTTCGCGCAGCTGGGATCGGCCGAACTCGCGGAGGTCCGGGCGCTGCTGGCGTCCGAGGTGGCCGCCTGAGCCGGTGACCCGGCCGGGCGGTCCGGGGCGCCCGGGCCTTCGCCCAGGGGGCGTTCATCGTTCGTTTATCGCCGCCCGACATGATGGATCCATCGACCCGCAGCGCCGGGGGGCCATCGGGTCGAACGGAAAACCCGTTCGGCGGTCCGCGGGGGAATCGCCGAACGGGACGGCCACATCCTTCAGGAGTAACGATGACGACGACTGAGAACGCGACGCCGGAGAACGGCGACATCATCCCGCTCGACAACCACGCGACGGGCGTCGAGATCAAGCCGCTCGACAGCCACGCGGACGGTGCGGACGCCGGCACCGGGGCCCCGATCACCACCCCGGTCCCCACCCAGGGCGGGATCGCCGGCGAGGAGCTCCAGAGCATGGACAACCACGCGACCGGCCCGCGCCCGTAACACAGGCTCCGGTGCGCGCGGGGGGAGCACCGGGCACGGGGGACCGGAACGGGGGAGCCCCACGGGGGACGTACGGGGGACGTACGGGGGATACGGGGGAAAGGCCCACGGGGATCACGGGGGACGTGGACCAACGGGGGTACGGGGGAACGGCGGTCACGGTGGCCCGGAGGGGGAGCCACCGTGACCGCCGTCCGCGTACGCCCGGCGGCGGAGCCGCCGTCCAAGACCGGGGCCCGCCTTGGCGCTCGGGCTGCGCCCGGAAACCCACCTTGGGGGCAGAGCCCCCGACCACAGCGGGGCCCCCGACCACAGCGGGGCCCCCGGCCGCGGCCGGGCCACGGCGCGGGGCGCCCCGCGCCCGGTTCCCCGGGGCTTCGCCCCGGAACCCGCCTTTCGGGGCGGAGCCCCAGGACCCGACTGGGTCCGGGCGGAGCCCCGACCGCGGCCGGCCGCCTAGGCTGGGTGGCATGTTCGCTCCCATGGGTCCCAGCGTGCGTGAACTGGCCGTGCAGGCCATGTCGTCCATCGAGCAGGGCTACGACCTGCTCGCCCCGAAGTTCGACCACACCCCCTTCCGCACCCCGGACCGGATGCTCGATGCCGTCGAGGAGACCCTGGCCCAGGCCGAAGGCTCCTTCGGCGCCGGGCTGGACGTGTGCTGCGGGACCGGCGCCGGGCTGGGGATGCTGCGGCGGCTGTGCCGGGAGCGGGTCACCGGGGTGGACTTCAGCGCCGGGATGCTGGCGGAGGCCGAGCGGGTGCACGGCGGCACGGCCGGTGGCCCGGCCCCGGACTTCGTACGGGCGGACGCGCGGGCGCTGCCGCCCGCGCTGGCGGATGCGTACGACCTGGCGGTCAGCTTCGGGGCCTTCGGGCACTTCCTCCCGGCCGAGCGCCCCGCCCTGTTCCGCGGGGTGCACGGCGCGCTGCGGCCCGGCGGGGTCTTCGCCTTCCCGATCGGGGCCCCGCTCCCGATGGCCTCGCCGCTCTACTGGGCGGCGGCCGGCTTCGACGCGGTGATGCGGGTGCGGAACGCGGTGTGGCGGCCCACCTTCGTCATGTACTACCGGACCTTCCCGTTCGGCGGGGTCCGGGAGGACCTCCGGCAGGCCGGGTTCACGGTGGAGACCCTGCCGCTGGACCAGTTCGGGCGCCGCCCGGACGGCACTCCGAACTGGCGGCTGGTGCTGGCCCGCCGGAGCTGACCGCCAGTTCGCAGTGCCGTCCGTCGCGGTCACCAGATGGTGCTGAAGCCGAGCCGGAGCCGTTCCTGCTGCCGGTTCACCTCCGCCCCGGAGCGGAGGAAGGCCAGGTCCTCCCGGGTCAGGGAGCGCCCGTAGATCCGCAGGTCGTCGATGGCTCCGGCGTAGAAGGCCTTCTGGTCGGGCTGGGTGCCGATGAACACGGTGAAGGCGTCGGCCGGCTGGAAGTCCCCGAGGTCGGCGGGGAGGTCGGTGACCACGGGCGCTCCGCCGCCCACCGACAGCTGGAGCTGCCGGCCCAGGCGCTGGAAGACCACGTGGTGCCAGCGGTCGTCGCCGAAGGCGGTGCGGGTGGTGACGGAGTACGGGCCGCTGCCGGTGTTGATGCGGGCCTCCAGCCTGCCGTCCACCGTCTCGATCACGAACTGCCTGTTGGGGGCGTTCTGCCCGGACCCCCACACCAGGGGCTGCCGGCCGGAGGAGCCGTCGAACCGCACCCAGGCCGTGACGGCGAAGTCGCCGCCGCTGATCCGCAGCGAGTCCGGGCAGTTGGCCAGCCGCAGGTAGTCCGTGCTGCCGTCGAAGGACATCGCCTTGCCGTCGGCGCGCGGCACCAGCTGCGGGTCGCCGTGCACCAGTGCGTGGTTCTTGTTCGGGGTCTCGTCGCTGGTGTGGCGCGGGGTGAGGTCCTCGGAGGCCGGCTCGATGGCGGCGGGGGCGAACGCGGTGTACTTGAGGGAGCCGGTGGAGGTGGCGTTGCCGGTCTCGTAGAGCAGGCCGACCTCGCCGGAGGGCAGCAGGGTCATGTCCGAGTAGCCGGCCCGGTCCCGGGCCACGACCGCGCCCTTGGCGGACCAGGTGGTGCCGCCGTCGGTGGAGGTGCGGACGGCCAGGGTCCAGCGGTCGGAGAACTCGGCACCGGGGCGGGTCGGCGAGGAGAACAGCAGCGGCCCGCCGTCCGGCAGCTGGAGCAGGGACCCGGACACCGGCGGGGCCGGCTGGTTGGGCACCGGCAGGAAGCCGGGCGCCGGGAAGTCCGAGGCGGTGACGTCCTCGATCACGGCGGAGACCCGGTGGTCGGGGGTGCCGCAGATCCGGGTGGAGCGGGCGTTGATGTAGAGCCGGCCGTCGGGCAGCTGGGTGAGGGCCGGCTCGGCGGGGGTGGGGGTGCCCTCGGGGGCGGCCCAGCGGGCGCCGAGCTCCCAGGTCAGACCGCCGTCGTCGCTGTAGTAGAGCATCGCGCCGGTGTGGTTGCCGCGCTTGCGGTAGTCGCCGGTGACCACCATCCGGCCGGGTTCGCCCGGTTCGGTGGGACGCAGCTGGATGCCGTGGCCGGGGCCGACGGAGACCCACTCCCAGTCGTCCTCCTTGAGCTCCGGCAGGGAGGCGAGCGAGGCGCTCCAGGTCACCCCGTCGTCGCTGCTGTGGGAGATCCGCAGCTCGCGCGGGGCGCGGATGCGCTCGCCGGCGCTGCCGGCGGACCAGCTGTTGTACGCGTAGAGCAGGGAGATCCGGCCGGAGACGGAGTCCACCACCGGCACCGGGTTGCCGAAGCCGCCGGGGTCGTCGGCGCCGCGGATCACATGGAGCGGGCCCCAGGTGCGGCCGTTGTCCGTGGAGCGCTTCATGACCAGGTCGATGTCGCCGACGTCCGCGCAGGTCTTGGTGCGGCCCTCGGCGATGGCCAGCAGGTGGCCGCCCTTGGTGGTGGTCAGGGTGGGGATGCGGAAGCAGTCGTACCCCTCGCTGAAGGCGTCGAAGGGGGCGGAAACCGCCGCCGGCAGCCGGCCCTTCCGGTCCTTCTCCGACCGGCCCGGGGTGCCCTCGTCGTCCTCGGGCAGCAGGACGACGATGCCCACGATGAGGACGGCGAGGGCGAGGAGGGACCCGAACACGGGTATCTCCCAGCGGAACCGAACGACTGATCTCTGGCTGCTCACGTGTGCAGGCTAGCCCGAGCGTCCGAGCGCCCCGCCCGGGGTGCTGCCTGCGGCGCTGCCTGCGGCGCTGCCCGGTGCTAGCTGCGGGCCCGCAGTGCGGTTTTCAGGACCTTTCCGCTGGCATTGCGTGGGAGCTCGGGTACGAACTCCACGGCGCGGGGCACTTTGTAGTTGGCCATCTCGCGGCGGGACCAGGCGATCAGGTCGTCCGCGGTGAGGGTGGAGCCGGGGCGGCGGACGGCATAGGCCTTGCCGACCTCGCCGAGGCGGGGGTCGGGGATGCCCACCACCGCGACGTCCGCGATGTCCGGGTGCAGGCCGAGGAGTTGTTCGATCTCCGCCGGGTACGCGTTGAACCCGCCGACGATGAACATGTCCTTGATCCGGTCGGTGATCCGGAGGTTGCCCGCCGCGTCCAGGACGCCGATGTCCCCGGTGCGCAGCCAGCCCTCGGGGGTGATGGCCCGCGCCGTCTCCTCCGGGTCCTCGTGGTAGCCGCGCATGACGTGGTGGCCGCGGACCTGGACCTCGCCGGGCTCGCCGGGGGCGAGGGGCTCCCCCGCCGGGCCGGTGACCCGTACCTCGGTGCCGGGGATGGCGCGGCCGGACGTGGCCGAGACGGTTTCGGCCGGGTCGCCGCGGCGGCACATGGTGACGATCCCGCTCGCCTCCGACAGGCCGTACGCCGTCAGTACGGTCGCGATCTTCAGTTCGGCGCGCAGCCGCTCGACCAGTTGCAGCGGGACCACGGCGGCCCCGGTGACCACCAGCCGCAGGGCGGAGAGGTCGTGGTGGTCGCGGGCCGGGTGGTCGAGGAGGGACTGGTGGAGGGTGGGCGGCCCGGGGAGTACGGAGATCCGCTCGGCGGCGATGTTGGCGAGGACGGTGTCCACGTTGAACACCGGCTGGGGAACCATGGTGGCCCCGCGCATCAGGCAGGCGATGATCCCGGCCTTGTAGCCGAAGGTGTGGAAGAAGGGGTTCACGATCAGGTAGCGGTCGCCCTCGCGCAGGCCGGCGAGCTCGCTCCAGACGTGGTAGCAGCGGAGGGTCTGGGCGTGGGTGATGACCGCGCCCTTGGGGCTGCCGGTGGTGCCGGAGGTGTAGATGATGTCGGAGGGGTCCTCGGGGCGGATGGTGGCGGCCCGCTCGTGCACGGCGGCGGCCGGTACCGTCTCGCCGGCCGCCAGGAACTGCTTCCAGGTGCGGAAGGATTCCGGGGCGTCCTCGGCGAGGACCACCACCTCCTGGAGGTTCGGCAGGCCGGGCAGCGGGCCGGTGCCCGGCCCTTCGGCGGCGGCCCGGCGCAGCGAGGCGACGTAGGAGGTGCCGAGGAAGGTGCCGGTGACGAAGAGGAGCCGGGCGCGGCTGCGGTTCAGGATGTAGGCGGCCTCGGTGCCCTTGAAGCGGGTGTTGAGGGGGACCAGGACGGCTCCGGCGCTCACCGCCCCGAGGGCGGAGACGATCCAGTCGAGGGTGTTGGGGGCCCAGACGGCCACCCGGTCCCCGCGTTCGACACCTGCGGCGATGCAGGCCGCGGCGGCGCGTTCGATGCGCTCGCCGAGGCCGGCGTAATCGATCCTGACGCGGCCGTCGACGACGGCCTCCTGGCGCGCGTACGCTGCTGCCGCCGCGCGGACCAGGCCCGGAATGCTGCCCCAGCGCAGATCGCCGCGTCCGTCTTCGTCCATGGCGTGCCCCTCCCCGGTGACCCAGTAGCTGACTATCCGTCAGATTAGCTGTACCCTTCGCGGCTGTCAGCACCTGTCAGCACTGGCGCATGCACCCCGGAGGTGGCGATGGCGGCAACGCTCAAGGACGCGACGGCGATCGTCGGGATCGGCCAGACCCCGTTTGCCAAACAACTGCCGCAGAGCGAAAAGGAATTGGCCTGCCGGGCGATTCTCGCCGCGCTCGAGGACGCCGGCATCGCACCCGCCGAGGTCGACGCCTTCTCCTCCTACACCATGGAGGAGACCGACGAGGTCGAGGTCGCCAAGGCCATCGGCGCCGGTGACGTCACCTTCTTCTCCAAGATCGGCTACGGCGGCGGCGGTTCCTGCGCCACCGTGGGCCATCTGGCCGCCGCCGTGGCCACCGGCCAGGCCACCGTCGGCGTCGCCTGGCGCTCCCGCAAACGCGGCAGCGGGCCGCGCCCGTGGAAGAACACCGCCGTGCAACTGCCCACCCCCGGCCAGTGGACCCGGCCCTTCGGGCTGCTCCGCCCGGCCGACGAGATCGGCATGCTGGCCCGCCGCTACATGCACGAGTACGGCGCCACCCGCGACCACCTCTTCAACGTGGCCCTGGCCTGCCGCAACCGGGCCAACCAGAACCCGGCCGCGATGATGTACGAACGGCCGCTGACCCGCGAGATGTACATGACCTCCCGCTGGATCAGCGAGCCGCTCTGCCTCTTCGACAACTGCCTGGAGACCGACGGCGCGCTGGCGTGCGTGATCGTCTCCGCCGAGCGGGCCCGCGACTGCCGCCAACGGCCCGTCTACGTCCACTCCGCCGCCCAGGGCCTGCCCGCCCAGCACCACGGCATGGTCAACTACTGGAACGATGACCCGCTGTCCGGCCCCGCCTGGACCGCCGCCCGCCATCTGTGGAAGCAGGCCGACTTCGGGCCGCAGGACGTGGACGTGGCCCAGATCTACGACGCCTTCACCCCGCTGATCCCGCTCTCCCTGGAGGGCTACGGCTTCTGCGGGCGCGGCGAGGGCGCGGCCTTCACCGAGGGCGGCGCGCTGGAGATCGGCGGCCGGCTCCCCCTGAACACCGGCGGCGGCGGCCTCTCCGAGGCGTACGTGCACGGCTTCAACCTGATCAACGAGGGGGTCAAGCAGCTGCGCGGGACCTCCACCGCCCAGGTCCCGGACGCCGCGACCTGCCTGGTCACGGCCGGCGAGGGCGTCCCCACCTCCGCGATCCTTCTCCGAGCCTGAGGAGCGAGCCCGTGCCCGAGACCACAACCGCGACCGTGACCCCCGAGGGTCTGCTGCTGCCCGTCCCGGACGAGGACGGCCGCCCCTTCTGGGAGTACACCGCACGCGGCGAACTCCGCGTCCAGGCGTGCACCGCCTGCGGCCGGCTCCGCTTCCCGCCCCGCCCCTGCTGCCCGCACTGCCAGTCCTTCGACTCCACCTGGCAGCCGATGAGCGGTCGCGGCCGGATCTGGTCCTACGTACAGCCGCACCCGCCGCTGCTGCCCGCGTACGCGGCCCTGGCCCCGTACAACGTGATCCTGGTGGAACTCGCCGAGGCCCCGCAGATCCGGCTGGCCGGGAACCTGGTCGCCGCACCGGGCGCCCCGCTGGACTCGGTGGACCCGGCCCGGCTGCGCATCGGGGCGAAGGTGCAGGTCACCTTTGCGGAGGTGGGCGGGATGTGCGTGCCGCGCTGGGTCCTGGAGAAGTCATGACCCTCACGGTGGAGCGGGACAAGGCGACCGGTGTCGCCGTCCTCACCCTGGACCGGGAGGCCCGCCACAACGCCGTCGACCTGGCCACGGCGGCGGACCTGGCCGCGGCGTGGCGGGAGTTCCGGTACGACGACACGGTCCGGGCGGTGGTGCTCACCGGGGCCGGGACGGCCGCGTTCTGCACCGGTATCGACCGGGGGGTGGAAGTGCCGCAGCCGGCCTCCCCCTACTCGGTCGACGATCCGCTGGTCTCCATCGGACCGAAGGCCAACGACCTGTGGAAACCGGTGATCGCGGCGGTCAACGGGATGGCCTGCGGCGGGGCCTTCTACCTGCTCGGCGAATCGGAGTTCCTCCTCGCCTCGGAAACGGCGACGTTCTTCGACCCGCACACCGGCTACGGCATGGTCAGCGCCTACGAGGCGGTGTACATGGCACAGCGGATGCCGTTCGGGGAGGCGGCCCGGATGTCCCTGATGGGGACGTCGGAACGGCTCTCGGCGCGGCGGGCGTACGAGATCGGGCTGGTGTCGGAGCTCTGCGAGCCGGCCGGGCTGCTGCCGGCCGCCCTGCGCGCGGCCGAGACCCTGGCCGGGTTCCCGACCGAGGCGGTGCAGGGGACGGTACGGGCGCTCTGGTCGGCGAAGCAGGCCGCGCTCCAGCAGGCCCTGGCGCTGGCCCCACACCTGGTCGCCCTGGGGAACCTGGCACCGGAGCGGCAGGCGGAACTGTTCGCGGCGCGGCGGCCGGGGCGGGAGTTCCGGCTGCGGTGATGCGGGGGCCGCGGGCCCGGAGTAGCGTGTGGATCACGACGGCCGCCGTCCTGACCCCTTCCGTGCCCGGTGCGACGGCCGTCACGGGTGCGGGACGGCGACCACCTGTACGTCGTCCTCGTAGACGATCCGCCCGGGATCGGCGGACTCGACGCGCTCGCAGGACACCCCGTGCGCGGCCAGCAGCTCCAGATAGCCCGGCACCCGCTCGATCAGGTGGACGGCCGTGGTCTTGAACCAGGCCACCGCGCCCGGGTTCCGCTCCGGGTCGTAGACGGCCGGATCGGTGTCGGAGGGGTTGGGGTAGTGGGCGTCGTACCAGTCGTTGGCCGCCCGCCAGAACCGGTACTGCCCGTCGCTGAGCCGGCCTTCCCGGGCGAGGCCGTTGGCCAGGGCGAAGACCCCCGGAAAGTGCCCGCGCGGGCTGCGGACGCTGCCCTGGAACCTCACGAACCTCGCATACGCGTGCGCCATGCCCGGCACCTTAGACGGCTGCGGCCCCCACCCGGAACCGGGTGGGGGCCGCCGCAGGTTCACGCTGGTGCTCAGACGGTGCCGGAGGCGGCGATCTCGACCTTGGCCCGGGTGGCGCCGGAGGGGGTGCCGAGGCTCTCGATCTTCTTGACCAGGTCCTGGCCCTCGACGACCTCACCGAAGACGACGTGCTTGCCGTCCAGCCAGTCGGTCACGATGGTGGTGATGAAGAACTGCGAGCCGTTGGTGTTCTTGCCGGCGTTCGCCATCGACAGCAGGAACGGGCGGTCGTGCTTGAGCTCGAAGTTCTCGTCGGCGAACTTCTCGCCGTAGATGCTCTTGCCACCGGTGCCGTTGTGGTTGGTGAAGTCACCGCCCTGCAGCATGAACTGCGGGATCACACGGTGGAAGCCGGAACCGGCGTAGCCGAAGCCGTTCTGGCCGGTGGCCAGCTCGCGGAAGTTCTGGGCGGTCTTCGGGACGACGTCATCGAAGAGCGTGAAGACGATCCGGCCGGCGGCCTCGCCGTTGATGGTGATGTCGAAGTAGACGTTTTCGTTGCTCATGGGTCCCATCCTGTCACTCCCGGTGCGATGCACACCCCGGCGGGGCCGATCCCTCGTTCGGGTGGCTGCCTCGCATATGCCAAAAGCACCTGCCCAAGCTGCTCTAGCGTCCCGCCCATGGTCACTTCGCATCACGAAGCCGCCCACCGGATCTTCCAGGACCGTCCGGAGCTGCTGGCCCCGGTGTTCCGGATCCTGGGCGTGCCACTGCCCGCCAAGGCGGTCGTGGAGGTGCTCACCGCCGACGTGACGGAGATCCGCCCGCTGGAGCGGCGGGTCGACAGCGTCCTGCGGATCGAGCCGCCCGACGGAGAAGGCGGCTTCCTGCTCGCCATCGAAGCGCAGGGACGGCGCGATCCCGACAAGGCGGTGAGCTGGGCTTATTACCTCAGCTACCTCACGGCAAAGTACGAACTCCCGGCCCTTCTGCTCGTCGTCTGCCAGGACCGGGCCACGGCCGGCTGGGCGGCCGGGCCGTTCCGTCTCGGCCTGGACGAGTGGACGGCGCTGGCGCTGCATCCACTGGTCCTCGGGCCGGACAACGTGCCCGTCATCACCGATCCGGAGGAGGCCGCCCGGGATCTGCCGTTGGCGGCGTTCTCGGCCATGACGCATGGCCGCAACCGGAACGCTCCGGCCATACTGAAAGCCCTGGCGCGTGCCCTCGGGACGCTGGAAGCCGACTCGGTCACGTACTACTCGGAACTACTGGAAATCGGCCTCGGACACACTCCGGCGAGAGACACCTGGAGGAACCTGATGAACGTGGGGACCTACTTCCCCGGCCGCGGGACGCTCGTGGAGGAGACATACCTCAAGGGCAGGGCCGAAGGAATGGCCGACGGCAAGGCCGAGGGGAAGGTCATAGGGCGGGCCGAGGGGCTCGCCGAGGGGCGGGTTGCGGAGCGGGGGCGGCTGGTGTTGCTCACGCTGGAGAACCGGCGGATTCCCACGCTCGCCGAGACCCGGGAGCGGATCACCTCCTGCACAGATCTGGACACCCTCGGGCGGTGGCTGGAGCGCGCGCTCACCGTGACCGACGCCGAGGATCTGTTCCGCGAAGACGACTGAGGTGCGGCGGTGCCCGCCTGGGAAGGCGGGCACCGCCGCACGTCACGAGGTGGTGCGGGTGCCGGTGCCCTTGGCGGCGTCCAGGGCGTAGACGCAGCGGTCCTTGCTGCAGGCGTAGACCACGCCGGCCTGGGCCACCGGGGAGCCGGCGATCTCGCCGCCGGTGGCCAGCTTCCAGCGGAGCTGGCCGCCCGCCGCGTCCAGGGTGTACAGGCAGTGGTCCGCCGAGCCGAAGTGGACCCGGCCCTCCGCGACCGCCGGGGCGCCGGTGATCTCGGCGCCCGCCGCGAACCGCCACTTCGGGGTGCCGGTGACCGCGTCCAGGGTGTACAGGGCGCTGCCGGAGGCCAGGTGGACGCTGCCGTCCGCGATCACCACCGGGTCCGGGGACTGGCGGGGCTCGGTGGCGATGCGCCAGCGGTCCGTACCGGTGGCCGCGTCGATGGCGTAGACGGTGCCCAGGTAGTCGGCCAGGTAGACCCCGCCGCCGGTGACCGCCGGACCGGGCGCGAAGGCCGGCGGGGCCAGGAAGACCGCCGGGGCCTCGAAGTGCCAGCGGACCCGGCCGGAGGCCCGGTCCACGGACAGCACCCGGGTGCCGGCCGTGATGTACACATGGCCGTCGGGGGCCGGGGTGACCCGGACCGGGACGTTCCCGCAGGAGGCGGCGTCGCCCACCGGGTAGGACCAGGTCTCCCGGCCGGTACGGGCGTCCAGCGCGCGCAGCCGCGCGTCCTGCCAGACGTAGACCGTGCCGTCGTGCAGGACCGGGGCGGCGTCGGCCGTCTCGAAGTCGGTCTGGGCGCCGGTCAGCTCCCACAGCTTCTGGCCGTTCGCCGCCTCGTACGCCTGGACGCCGCCGCCGCGGGTGGCGGTGACCACGGTGCCGCGGTCGGCGCGCAGCGCGTACACCCAGGCGTCGCTGGCCAGCCGCCACCGCTCGGAGCCGTCGGCGGCGTCCAGGGCGTACAGGGACGGGCCGTCGGAGGCGTGGATCCGGCCGTCGGTGACGGCCATCGCCCAGGCCACGTCGCGGGTCTTGAACTGGCGGCGCCCGCTGGCCACGTCGAGGGCGTGGACCTCGAAGGAGGTGACGTAGAGCAGGTCGCCGGCGACCGTGGGGGTGCCCCAGACGTCGTTCGACATCCGGAACCGCCAGGGCCGCCACCGGCCGCTGTCGGGGGCCGGGCCGGGCCGGGGCAGCGCGGGCGCCTGGACGGGCCCGGCGGCGGCCCCGCCGCCGGGCGGGCGGACCCACCCGGTGGCCGAGTCGGCGGAGGCGGAGGCTGCGGAGGCCGAGCCTGATGCGGAGACCGCGGCCGGGACGCGCGGGCCCGGGCCGATCGGGACCGGGGAGCCGCCCAGCCGGACGGGCTCTCCGCCGCCGGGGGGCGGGGTGATCGGCGGGTGCTGGGGCCGGGGCGGGGCGGCCGCATGGCCGGTCCGCGGATCCGCCCATGGGTCGGCGGGACGCGGCCGGGCGGGCGCGGGGCCGGGACGGTCGCGCCGGTGGGTGGCCTGCCCGCCGGGGCCGCCGACGGGGGCGGCGGCCGGGGTCTGTACGGTCCGCTGCCCCGCCCGCCGGGCCTCGATCATGGCGACGGCGCGCCCCGGCAGCCAGGCCGAGGCGGTCCCGCTGTCGTCGCCCGCGGCGAACAGGTGCGGGGCCAGCTGGGCCTGCAGGTCGGCCGGGGTGGGCCGGAGGGTCGCGTCCATCTGCATACAGGAGTCGATCAGCGGGCGGAGTTCGTCCGGCAGACCCTCCAGGTTCGGGCCCTCGCGCAGCAGCATGAAGACCGTTTCCACCGGATTGGCCCCGTGGTAGGGCGGGTGCCCGGTGGCGGCGAAGACCAGGGTGGAGCCGAGCGAGAAGACATCGCTGGCGCCCTTGACGCTGCGCGAGTCCTTGGCCTGCTCGGGCGACATGTAGGCGGGGGTGCCCACGGCCACGTTCGTCATGGTCAGCCGGGTGTTGGAGACACCGCTGGCGATACCGAAGTCGATCACCCGGGGGCCGTCCTCGACCACCAGGACGTTGGACGGCTTGAGGTCGCGGTGGACCAGGCCCGCCTGGTGGATGGACTGGAGTGCCTCGGCGATGCCGGCGGCCAGCCACCGTACGGCCTGGGCGGGCATCGGCCCGCACTCGTTGACGATCTCCTCCAGGGAGGGCGCCGGTACGTACGCGGTGGCCAGCCAGGGCACCGCGGCCCGGGGGTCGGCGTCCACCACGGCCGCGGTGTAGAAACCGGACACCGCGCGGGCCGCCTCGACCTCACGGGTGAAGCGCACCCGGAACAGCTGGTCCTCGGCGAGCTCGGTCCGTACCGTCTTGATCGCGACCCGGCGGCCGGACGCCGACCGCGCGAGATAGACCAGCCCCATGCCGCCGGCTCCGAGCCGGCCCAGCACCTCGAAGGGGCCGATCCGTCTCGGGTCGTGCTGCGTCAGCTGCTCCACCACTCGCCTCACACCTCCCCGTACGATCCCCGGTCCGGGACCGCGCCCCCCGATTCTGTCAGGCCCCGGCCTCGTGCGGCTCCGGGTCCGGGCCGCTGTCGGCGCCGGGTCGGGCATCCGGGCCCGGTCCGGCCCCCGGTTCGCTCCCCGGCTCGGTCCCCGGGCCGGGTTCGCGTGCGGCTCCGGGCGCCGTTTCCGGGTCCGCCGCGGGCTCGGCCAGCAGCGCGAAGGCCGCCCCCTGATTGTCCGCGACCACGGCGATCCGGCCGTACGGCGTGTCGAAGGGATCGGCGCTGACCCGGCCGCCGAGACGGCGCACGGTGGCCACCGAGGCGTCCACGTCGGGCACCGCGAAATACACCAGGAAATGCGCGGGCAGGAACTCCGGGAAGGCCTCGGTGATCAGGCTGCGGCCGGCCACGGCGGTGTCCGGGCCGGGCGCGCTGCCGGGCGGGGACCAGACCCGGTATTCGATGCCGGCGTCGTCCTGGTCCTGGGCGACGTACCCGAAGACCTTGGCGTAGAAGACGTCCACCGCGTCCCGCGCCCGGGTGTAGACCTCGGTCCAGCAGTACGTGTACGGCTCCATGCTGGCCTCGAAGCCGTGGTGGGTGCCGGGCTGCCACAGGCCGAACACGGCGCCGCCGGGGTCCGCGGCCATCGCCGCCGTGCCGTACGGGCCGAGCGGCCGGGGTTCCATCACCATCTGGCCGCCGGCGGCCCGGATCCGGGCGGCGGCTGCGTAGGCGTCGGAGGTGTACAGGTAGACCTCCCAGACCGTGGGCATCCGGCCGTCCGGCTTGGGGGCGAGGGCGGCGACGTTACGGCCGGCGCGGTAGGCCTGGGTGTAGCCGCCGTAGGGGGGTCCGGCCGCGGGGCCGAAGGTCCACCCGAAGAGCTCACCGTAGAACCGCTTGCCGGCCTCGACATCCGGAAGGGAGGCATCCACCCAGCAGGGCATGCCCTCTGCAAATGCGGCCATGGGACCGTTTCCTTCCGTTTGCGCGCGGTCTGCTGCATTCTGACGCAGTCTGCCCGTCAGGCCATGATCCGCCCGTTCCTTTGTCCACAGCCTGTTGATAAGACTATTCGGGCGAAGCGGATACCGGCGGCGGGCGCGCGGAGGCGCTGCGGAGGCGTTGCCGGGGCGTCCCGCAGTGGTTCCGGAATCGGACGTTCAACCCACGGACGCCCAGGCCAGGCACCCCGTAACCCCATTTGCAGGCGGCCGAATCGCGCCCCGATCACCCCTCGGTAAGCTGACGGCATGACAGGACAAGTACGCACCGTCGACGGCCGCGTTGCCGGCCGGCGCGGTCAGGCGACGCGGCAGAAGCTGCTCGACTGCCTCAGCGAGATGCTCAGCAGCTCGCCGTACCGCGACGTGAAGGTGATCGACGTCGCGCGCAAGGCCGGCACCTCGCCCGCGACCTTCTACCAGTACTTCCCGGACGTCGAGGGCGCCGTCCTGGAGATCGCCGAGGAAATGGCCACCGAGGGCGCGCAGTTGACCGCGCTGGTCGAGGGCCGCTCCTGGGTCGGCAAGTCCGGCTGGCAGGCCGCCGAGGAACTCGTGGACGGGTTCCTGGAGTTCTGGCGGAGCAACGACGCGATCCTGCGGGTCGTCGACCTCGGCGCGGCCGAGGGCGACAAGCGCTTCTACAAGATCCGCATGAAGATCCTGAACTCGGTCACCAACTCCCTTACGGAATCGGTGAAGGAGCTCCAGGCGAAGGGCAAGGTCGACAAGGACGTCAGTGCGGCGGCGATGGCCGGCTCACTGGTGGCCATGCTGGCCGCGGTGGCCTCGCACCAGAAGGGCTTCCAGACCTGGGGCGTCAAGCAGGCAGAACTCAAGCCGAACCTGGCGCTGCTCGTGCACCTGGGCATCACCGGCAAGAAGCCGACGAAGTAGGCGGCGGACCCCTTCCAGGGTCCGCACGGCTCCGTTGCGGCTGCGATCAGCGACGCTCCAGCCGGAACAGCCGGATCTCGCGCTCGATGCGCGCCTGGTACGTCGCGTACGGCGGCCAGAACCCCAGCACCGCCTGCCATGCCGCCGCGCGCTCCTCGCCGGCCAGCAGCCGGGCCCGGACCGCGATGTCCTGCCCCTTCCAGCTGATGTCCGCTTCCGGGTGCCTGAGCAGGTTCCCGGTCCAGGCCGGGTGCCCGGGGCGGCCGAAGTTGGAGCCGATCAGCAGCCAGCTCGCCCCGTCCTCCTCCGGCATGCAGGCCAGCGGGGTGGTGCGCGGTTGGCCGCTCTTGGCGCCCTTCGCCGTGAGGATCACCCCGGGCAGCATCTGCGCGCTGAGGATCACCTTGCCGCGGGTCAGCCGGTGCACGGCCTTGTCCATCGCCGGGATGAAGTGCGGTGCGATCCGGGCGAACAGCGTGGTCGACGAGATCTTCTGCATGAGCTTGACGCCGGGAGCCATCAGACGGCCACCTTCTCCTGGGTCGGGGCGGCGCCCGGGGTGAACAGCCCGGCACGCTGGGCCGCGTGGGCACGCAGCCGGTGGACCGGGCCGAACAGCAGCTCGTCGGCCGCGGCCCGCTTGAAGTACAGGTGTGCGTCGTGCTCCCAGGTGAAGCCGATCCCGCCGTGCAGCTGGATGGCCTCCCCGGCGGTGAGGCGCAGGGCCTCGAGGGCCTGGGCGAGCGCGAGGCCGGCCTGGCCGGGGTCCCAGGCCGCGTAGTAGGCGGCCGAGCGGGCCGCCTGGACCTGGACGTACAGGTCGGCGAGCCGGTGTTTGACGGCCTGGAAGGAGCCGACGGCCCGGCCGAACTGCTCCCGCTGCCGGACGTACTCCACGGTGCGGTCCAGCGCCTGCCCGGCCGCCCCGGCGGCTTCGGCGGCGAGCACGGCGGCGGCGGTGCGGCCGGTCGCGGCCAGCGCGCCGGTCACCTCGGCCTCGTCACTCTCGCCCAGCAGCTCCGCGGGGGTGTCGCGCAGCTGGATCCGGCCCTGGGGCCGGGTCTCGTCCAGGACGGTCTGCCGGGTGCGGGTCAGGCCGGGTGCGTCCTGGGGTACGAGGAACAGCAGGGTGCGGCTGCGCGCGAAGCCGCCGGTGTGCGCGGCCACCAGCAGCAGGCCGGCGCTGTGGCCGTCGAGCACCTGCCCGGCCTCGCCGTAGAGCCGCCAGCCCACCGAGCCGTGGGCCTCCTCCCGGCGGGCCTGCACCCCGCCGGCCCGGCCGCCGCCGGACCACTCCCCGACGGTGTTGTCGCCGGTCAGCGCGAGGGCGGTGGCCAGGGCGGTGCCGGGCACGGCCAGGGCCGCGGTCAGGTCCCCGGCCGCCAGGGGCGGCAGCAGTGCGGAGCGCTGGGCCGCGGTGCCCAGGGCCAGGACCAGCGGGGCGGCAAGGGCGGCGGTGGCCAGCAGCGGGGAGGGCAGCAGGGCCCGCCCGGTCTCCTCGCAGGCCAGGGCGAGGTCGGCGGCGGTGCAGCCGACGCCCCCGTACTCCTCGGGCAGGGCGGTCCCCGGCAGCCCGAGCTGCCCGGCGAGCCGGCGCCACAGCTCGCGGTCGTATCCGGTGTCGGTGCGGACGGCGGCCTTGACCTCGTCCGGTCCACAGTGCTTGCCCAGGATCTCGCGCAGGGTGCGGCGGATCTCGTCCTGCTCCGCGGTGAAGGCGGCGTCCATCGGCGGGCTCCTCCCCGTATCCCCGTATCTGACGGCGCGTCATGCTAGGGCGTGGGGCCGTGGATGCCCAGGCCTGGGGATGTACCGATCAAGCGAATCTGATGTACCGTCAGATTCATGGTCACCGTCACGGGAAACGCCACGGGAAACGCCACCGGAACGGAACGCCGCAGGGTCGCCGTGGTCGGCGTCGCCCTCTCGGACTGCGGACGGGTCGACGGCCCGACCCCGTACGCCCTGCACGCCCAGGCCGCGCGCCGCGCGCTCGCCGACTCCGGACTGGACCGCTCGGTGATCGACGGCTTCGCCTCGGCGGGCCTGGGCACGCTCGCACCGGTCGAGGTGGCCGAGTACCTCGGGCTGCGGCCGGCCTGGGTGGACTCCACCTCGGTGGGCGGCTCGACCTGGGAGGTGATGGCAGCCCATGCGGCCGACGCGATCGCGGCCGGCCACGCCAACGCCGTCCTGCTGGTCTACGGCTCCACCGCCCGCGCCGACATCAAGGCCCGCCGCCGCACCGCCAACCTCTCCTTCGGCGCCCGCGGCCCGCTCCAGTTCGAGGTCCCGTACGGCCACACGCTGATCTCCAAGTACGCGATGGCCGCCCGCCGCCACATGCACGAGTACGGCACCACCCTGGAACAGCTGGCCGAGGTCGCCGTCCAGGCCCGCGCGAACGCCGCGACCAACCCGGACGCCATGTTCCGCGACCCGATCACGGTAGAGGACGTCCTGTCCGGGGAGATGATCGCGGACCCCTTCACCAAACTGCACTGCTGCATCCGCTCGGACGGCGGCTGCGCGGTGCTGCTGGCGGCCGAGGAATACGTCCCGGACACCGCGAAGGACCCGGTGTGGGTCCTGGGCACCGGCACCTCCGTCTCGCACACCACCATGTCGGAATGGGAGGACTTCACGGTCTCCCCCGCCGCCGTCTCCGGCCGGCTGGCCTTCGAACGGGCCGGCCTGCGCCCCGCCGACGTCGACCTCGCCGAGATCTACGACGCCTTCACGTACATGACCCTGGTCACCCTGGAGGACCTGGGCTTCTGCGCCAAGGGGGAGGGCGGCGCCTTCGTGGAGAAGGGCCGGCTGCTGCGCGACGGGGAGCTCCCGGTCAACACCGACGGCGGCGGCCTCTCCGCCTGCCACCCGGGCATGCGCGGGCTGTTCCTCCTGGTGGAGGCCGTCCGCCAGCTCCGCGGCGAGGCAGGCGCCGGCCAGGTCCGCAAGGCCGGGGGCCGGCTCCCCGAGGTGGCCCTGGCCTCCGGCACCGGCGGCTGGTTCTGCTCCTCGGGGACGGTGATCCTGGGGCGCTAGCGGGGTCCGGGAGTCCCCCCAAACGGCACGGGTTCGGGGAGGCGACCATGGGCACCAGCATCCTGGTGGGCCAGCGGACCCCGGCCGCGGCGCTGGAGGTGCTCCGCTACCACCTGGACCGGATCTTCACGGCGCCCGAACCCGCGCCGTGACACCGGCCTGTTCGGGCAGTTCCGTGCCCCTTCGGGCTGCCCTTTCCGCCCTTGCCGGCGACCGGCCGCGGCCGCAGCATCGATATCGGTACCGGTACCCGATCCGGGTGGGCCCGCCCGCGCGAGAGGAAGCAGCCATGCACCCCGACCGGCAGCACCAGAGCGAGCAGGAGCACCACCGGATCGTTCCCCGGCGTACCGACCCCGCCCCGGCCGCCATCACCCCCCGGATGGCGGCCGCCGGGCCCGTCGCCGGCATGTCCCCCGCCGCGGCGCTCTCCCTCCAGCGGACGATCGGCAACACCACGGTCGCCCGGATGATGCAGCAGGGAGGCCGTCGCAGCGGCCCGTCGGCCGGCCCCTCCCGGCGGGGGTCGACCTGCTCCATCGAGAGTCTCGGCGGCGGGGCCACGGTCGAGAGCTCCGGCCGCACCGGACGCGGGGCCGCCGGGGGTTCCGCCCCGGTGACGAGGGTCATGGTCTTCGACGGGGATTTCCAGATCGAGGGGGACGCGCAGTATTTCCTCGGAAACGTCTTCGAGGGCAATGCGTTCACCGCCGACAGCCGGCAGCCGGCCGGCCATGGAGACGAACCGTTCGTAAACTTCACGCACGAAGACCACTACCTCGGCAACACGTTCAACATCCAGGGCACCATCACCCTGAGCGGCGGCGTCTACTACGGCAACACCTTCAGAGCGCAACGGATCGTCATCCGGGGCAACTCCGTGTTCGTGGGCCGCAACAACGTCCTGCAAGGCGAGGTCGAGGTCGAAAATCCCGACCAGGTGGCCCAGGAGATCTACCTCGGCGAGATCACAGGCGCGCACGCCACCCGCATCACCCCCAGCCCGCCCGGCTCCCCGCTGCGGAATCGGTGACTGGCCCCTGGCCTGCGAACATCCCGGCCCGCCGGGTGTCTTCGGCTGCCCTTGATCGTTTGAAGCGGCGCGTGGATCTCGGGTGGTCGCATTCGGGCGAGGGTGCGCAGGCTGGCGGGCGTTGCGCTGCCGGCGCTGTGCGCCTGCGGCTGCCTGGCACAGTCCCAACCGGCGCTCCCCGCGTCGGAGCAGGGCCGTGATGACCTGATCAAGGCCGCCCAGCAGATGCTGGTGGACCGATGCATGACGGCCCGTGGAGCCGCGGGGCCGCCTCCGCAGGAGGAAACACTGTTCGGGACCGGCCCTGCCGAGTTGTCGGTCAGTCTTGCCACCGGCTACACCGTTCGTGCGCACACCGACGGCTGCTTGGCCGAGGCGCATCGCTCCCTCTACGGCGACCAGGCCCGCTGGTTCCGCGCAGAAGTCGTGGTCAACAATCTGCGCCCGACGGCCCAGGCCCGGCTCGATGAGGACCCCGAGTACCGGGCGGCACTCGCCCGACGGGCCTCGTGCAACGACCAGGACACTCGATGTCATCGGGCGAGCGGGCTGGACGCGCTGCGGAGGAAGCTGGAGCCCGGCCGTCTCGCCGAGATCCGGGCTGAGCACCGCATAGAAATCACCACCTACGACCAGTTGCGCGACCGCGCACTGCATCTACTCTCGGGCCCATCAGGGCGGCCACATGACCATCTGTCTCACCCCTGGCCAGGAGGTCGACTACAACGGTGCGGCCAACGACAGCGGCGACTCGCACACCTGGGCCATGAGCTGCTGAACAGCTCGTTCTGACGCCGACCGGCCCCGTCCCTAGAGGACCCGGACCTCCGGGGTGTAGAGGATCCACCGGCCGCCGGCCGCGCGGAACTCCTGCTCCTTCGCCGTGATCTCCTCCGCGTGGTTCCACGCGAACAGCAGCGCATAGTCCGGGTAGGGGGCGGCGAAGGCCTCCGCCGGGCGGACCGGGATGTGGGAGCCCGGGGTGAGCCGGCCCTGCTTGGCCGGGGTGGTGTCGCAGACGAACTCGATCAGCTCCGGGCCGATGCCGCAGTAGTTGGCGACCGTCGCGCTCTTCGCCGTCGCCCCGTACGCCACCACCCGGCGGCCCTCCGCCCGCAGCCGCCCCAGCAGCTCCGTCAGCTCCTCGCGGGTCCGCCGCACCCCGGCCGCGAACCGCTCCAGGGTGGCCGGCTCGGCCAGCGCCGCCGCCTCCTCCTCCGCCAGCAGCGCGGCCACCGCCGCCGAGGGGGCCTGGGCGCCCTGCCGGGCCAGGGTGTAGCGGACCTCGCCGCCGTGCACCGGCAGCCGGACCACGTCCACCAGCTCGAAGCCGTACCGGCGGGCCAGATTGCGTACCGAGCGGGCCGTGAAGAACCAGTAGTGCTCGTCGTAGATCTGGTCGAAGGAGGTGCGCTCCACGATCTCGCCCAGGTACGGGTCCTCGAAGACGAACACCCCCGTCGGCTTCAGCAGCGCGTCCAGCCCGCGGAAGACCGACTCCAGGTACGGGATGTGGCACAGCGTGTTGGCCGCGTACACCACGTCCGCCCGGCCCTCCGCGGCGGCGATCTCGCGGGCCGTGGACTCCTCGAAGAAGGCCGTCCGGACCCGGACGCCCTTCTCCCGGGCCCGGTCGGCCACCCCCGCCGACGGGTCGACACCCAGGTGCCGTACCCCGGCCGCGGCCACGGTCGCCAGCATCACCCCGTCGTTGCAGCCGAGTTCCACCACGAAGGCGTCCGGGCCGGCCGCCGGGCCGGCCAGCAGCTGCCGGGCGGTGTCCTCGAAGTGCCCGCGCATCACCGTCGATCCGGAGGAGTGGTACGGGTAGTCCTCGTGGAACATCCGCTCCCGCGGGACCTCCTCCATCAGCTGCACCATCGTGCACTCCCCGCACAGGCCCACCGCCAGCCGGAAGAAGAACTCCCCCTCCGTCTCCCCGGGGCGCGGGAAGGCATCGGAATTGGGCTGGGCCCCCAGATCGAGGAACTCGGTCAGCGGTCCGGCACAGGCACGGCATCGAGCGGTGCCGGTCGTGGCCGTCGTGCCAGTCGTGGCCGTCGTGCCAGTCGTGGCCGTCGTGCCAGTCGTGGCGGTCGTGGCGGTCGTGGCGGTCGTGGCGGTCGTGGCGGTCGTGGTGGTCATCGGTTCTCCTGAAGGGTCGCAGGGGTGAAGGTGGGGAGCAGGCCGCGGTCGGCCGCTTCGGCGAGGGTGGGCGCCCGCCGGTCCCGGTCCGAGAGGACCGGGGTGAGGTCCGCGGGAAGCGGCAGCCCGAGCGCCGGGTCCAGCACGGACACGGCGAGCTCGTGCTCGGCGACGTAACCCGTGGACAGCAGGTAGGACATGACGGTGTGGTCCTCCAGGGCCACGAAGGCGTGCCCGACCCCGGGCGGGAGGTACACCGAGCGGAAGCCCTCCCCGTCCAGCAGCACCGAGTCCCAGGTGCCGAACGCCGGGGAGCCCACCCGCAGGTCCACCACGAAGTCCAGGGCTGCGCCGCGCGGACAGTGGACGTACTTCTCGGTGCCCGGGGACACCGCGGTGTAGTGCACGCCCCGGACCACCCCGCGCCGCGAGACGCTCTGGCTGGCCTGCCGGACCGGGAAGAGCGGGCGGAACTCCCGCTCCTCGTAGGTGGAGACGAACAGCCCCCGGTCGTCGCGGTGCAGCTCCGGGGTGAATGCGATCGCCCCGGGCACCGCCAGCTCGCGCGCCTTCACCCGCACACCTCGCGCAGCGCCTCGATGACGGTGTCCTGGAGCTCCGGCGGCAGCGACGGGTACATCGGCAGCGAGAGGATCTCCCCGGCCAGGGCCTCCGTCACGGGCAGCGCGCCCGGCCGGTAGCCGAGGTGCGCAAAGCCGGACATGGTGTGCACCGGCCACGGGTAGCTGATGTTGAGGGAGATCCCGCGCTCCTTGAGCGCCGCCATGATCTCCGCCCGGCGCGGGTGGCGCACCACGTAGACGTAGTACGCGTGCTCATTGCCCGGCGCGGTCCGCGGCAGCACCAGGCCGGTCCCGGCCAGGCCCTCCTCGTACCGGCGGGCGACGGCCCGGCGGCCCGCCACATAGGCGTCCAGCCGGCCCAGCTTGCGGCGCAGGATCTCGGCCTGGACCTCGTCGAGCCGGCTGTTGTGGCCGGGGGTCTCGACGACGTAGTACCGCTCCTCCATGCCGTAGTAGCGCAGCCGGCGCAGCCGCCGGTCGGTCTCCGGGCCGGAGGTGAGGACCGCGCCGCCGTCGCCGTACGCGCCCAGCACCTTGGTCGGGTAGAAGGAGAACGCCGCCGCGTCGCCCATGGTGCCCGCGAGCCGGCCGTGGTGGCGGGCGCCATGGGCCTGGGCGCAGTCCTCCAGGACGGCCAGGCCGTGCTCGGCGGCGATCCGGCCGACGGCGTCCATGTCCACGCACTGGCCGTAGAGGTGGACGGGCAGCAGGCAGCGGGTCCGGTCGGTGAGCGCGGCCTCGATCCGGCCGGTGTCCATGAGGAAGTCCTCCTCGCGGACGTCGACGAACACCGGGACGGCGCCGACCGCGTCGATGGCCAGTACCGTCGGCGCGGCCGTGTTGGAGACGGTGATCACCTCGTCGCCGGGGCCGATGCCGAGGGCCTGCAGGGCGAGTGTGATGGCGTTGGTGCCGTTGTCCACGCCCACGCAGTGCGCGGCGCCGTGGTAGGCGGCGAACTCGGCCTCGAAGCCCTGCACGCTGGCGCCGAGGACGAGCTGCCCGGAGGAGAACACGGTCTCGACGGCGTCGAGGATGTCCTCGCGTTCGGCCTCGTACTCCCGCAGGTAGTCCCAGACGTAGGTGGTCATGCGCGGTCGTCCTTTCCAGGGGTGCCGCCGGTCAGGGCGGCGGCGGTACGGGCAAGGCCCTCCGGCAGCGGGACCCGCGGGGCCCAGCCGGTGGCGGTGCGGAAGGGGGCCGGGTCGGCGGTGACGTCCCGGAAGTCGGCGGCGGCGGCGTACGGGGGCGCCTGGACGCGGAGCACCGGTACCGGCGGGCGGCCGGTGCGGGCGGCCACCGCGCCGGCGAGGGCGTGGAAGACCTCGCCCAGCGGGAGGCTGCGGCCGGTGCCGACGTCCCAGTGGGTGCCGGCCAGGGCGTCGGCGTGGGCGAGGGCCGCGGCGAACGCGGTGGCGGCGTCCCGGACGTACAGCAGGTCCCGGCGGACCGTGCCGTCGTGCCACAGGGTGACCGGCTCGCCGGCCGCGGCCCGCCGGGCCATCGCCGAGACGACTCCGCGGCCGGCGGCCCCCGCACCGGTCGCCGGGCCGGTCGCCGGGCCGTAGACGGTGGGCAGCCGCAGGCTGATCCCGCGGACGGCTCCCTCGGCGGTGGCCCGCTCCAGGACCCGCTCGGCGGCCCGCTTCCCGCGCTCGTACGGGGTCGGGGCACCGGGCCCGGACGGCGGCACGGTGGAGGCGAACAGCACCACGGGCGGCTGACCGCCCCGGGCGGCGAGCGCGCCGACCAGGTCCGTCATCAGGCGGGCGGCCGGGCCGTCCCCGGCTGCCCGCCAGTTCGCCGGCCCCGACAGCTCGGCGGCCAGCTGGACCACCACGTCCGAGCCGGCCACCGCCTCGGCCGTCCGGCCGGGTTCGGTGAGGTCGGCGGTACGGTGCTCCGCGGCCGGAAGGTCCGCCGGGCGGCGCGAGACGGTGCGCAACCGGGCGCCCCCGCGGGCGAGTTCGGCGGTCACGGCCGATCCGATGAACCCGGACGCGCCGAGCACGGTGATCAGCATGTGGCGTCCAGGCAGGCGAGCAGGGACCGGGCCTGCATGTTCACGTACGGCCCCAGGTGCAGCAGTTCCCGCAGCTGGCCGGGGGTCACCCAGCGGTAGTCCGGGTGTTCCGGGCGCCCGGCGGCCGGGTCGAGTTCCACGATCAGGTGCCGGCTGCGCGAATGGTGGAACCGGCCGCCCTCGTCGGAGAGCACGGTGTCGAACCGGACCGCCTCCGGTGCCGCGCCCAGCACCTCGGCCAGGAAGGCGGGCCGGGCGGCGGCCGGCAGCAGCTCGTAGTTCTCCGGGGTGCACTGCACGGTCGGGGCGAGCTCCGGACCGGCCAGCGCACCGGCCTCCGCCCGCAGCTGCACCAGTATGTGCGGAACGCCGTCGATGCGGGTCAGCAGGAAGGCGAGGACCCCGGTGTGGCGGGGGGCGATCATCGGCTGGTCCCAGCCGCCCACCTCGCGGCCGGCGGCCTCCACACGGACGCCGATCACCTCGAAGAACCGGCCGCTGTCGTGGCCGATCCGGCCGTCGGCCCGGCGCCAGCCGGCCAGCCGGTCCAGCGGCAGGCGCTCCCGCAGTCCGGTCCGGGACCGGGACCGGGCCCGGTTGATCCAGCCGAGGATCTCCCCGGTGCCGTGGAGCGCAGGGCCCGGCTCGGCCGGCCCAACGGCCACGGCCGTCCCGGCGGGCACGGCGGGCACGGCGGGCAGGCAGGACAGCACGGACCGGGTGTCCATGTTCACCAGGTCGTCCACGGCCAGCAGCCGGCGCAGCTCGGCGAAGGACAGCCAGCGGAAGCCGGGGGCCGGTTCCCCTGCCCCGGCCTCCGGCCCGGCTTCCACGATCATGTTCCGGTTGCGCTTGCCCAGGAACCAGGAACCGTGCTCGGACAGCCGGAGGTCGGCCGTCACCCGCTTCGGGTCGGCCGCCAGGAAGTGTTCCAGATACGGGACTTGGGCGCCGCGGTGGACGCCGGTGTAGTTGCTGCGGGTCGCCTGCACGGTCGGCGAGAGCTGGAGCCCACCCCAGTTGCCCGGTTCCGGTTTCAGCTGGATCAGGGCGTGCGGCACCCCGTCGACACGGGCGGTCAGCAGGCCCAGCAGGCCGGTCTCCGGCTGGTTGATGATGGGCTGCTGCCAGTGCGGCACCGGATGGCCGGGCAGCCGGACGCCGAGCCCCTCGACGGAGAAGAACCGGCCGCTGCGGTGCCGGATCCCGCCCGCCGCCGGATCGGTGTCCCAGTCGGCCAGGGCCTCCAGCGGGACCTGCTCGGCCCGGGTCCATATCCGCTCCCGGGCCTCGGTCACCCAGTACGGGACGCTCATCGCAGCACGCTCCCGGCCGGCAGCACGTCCTCCAGGAAGGCCATCTGGTGCCGCATCGCGGTCCGGAAGTACCGGGTGTAGCGCTCGGCGTGCTCACCGGTCATGGTCGACAGCGGTACGCACAGGGAGACATGGGTGCCCCGGTCCACGAGCGCCAGGCCCTTCCAGACGGTGCCGCCGGTCGCCAGCGCATCCTCGACCGCGGCCCCGAGCGCTTCCGTGCCGCCCTGCCAGCCGCGGGGCAGCACCAGCTCGCCGCGCTCCGCCAGCCCGCCGTACCACTCCAGCAGGTCCAGCCGGGTCGCGGCCAGTTCACGCTCCCGCAGCCGGGCATCGGAGAGCGCCCGGTAGCCGGCCCGGGCCTCCCGCGGGGTCTCGAACCGGGCGATCTCCTGGGTGAACTGCCGTTCCAGGCTGTGCGTCCGGGTCCGCGGGTCGTCGAGCAGGGTGACCGTACGGTCCAGCAGGGTGGTGCAGCGCTCACCCGCATCGGCGAACCGCAGCCACAGGTCCCAGTCCTCCAGCCCGACCGGGGACTCCCGCCAGCCGCCCACCTGCTGGGCCAGACCGGCCACGTGCCCGGCACAGGAGTTCTCGAACAGCGGGCTCATCAGCTGGATTTCGGGGTGCCAGACCAGGGAGACCGGATGGGCGGTGCTGGTCACCGTGCCCGCCTCGGTCATCTTCCGGGCCCGGCCGGCGACCCAGCGGGCCCCGCCCTCGAACGCCTCCCACATCCCCGCGAGATGGCCGGCCTCCCAGACGTCGTCATGGTCGAGGTAGGCGATGAACTCGCCGCGCGCCTCGTCCAGTGCGATGTTCGTGGGACCGGACTGGGAGCCGAACCGCCGGGTGCGCAGCAGCCGGACCCGGGGGTCCTGTGCGGCCACCGCGGCGACCACGGCGTCCGTGTCGTCATCGCTCGCGTCCGAGACCACCAGCAGTTCCCAGTCGCGCATGCGCTGGGCGCGTACGGAATCCAGGGTCGACAGGATCGCCGTGCTGCGGTTGTACGTCGGGCAAATGACGGTGATGCGCGGTGGCATGTCGTGTGACCTTTCCGAGCGCGACCTTTTCAAGGTCAGGTGCGACGGAGTATTCCACCGGGCCGGACTTCCCCGTCCCGGGGCGGGGAAGGGGCCGGAAAGGACTCTCCTCGCGGCGGGTGTGCAGCCTCTGGACGGTCCGTAGATTTGCTGTTGTCCGGCCGAGAGGTCGGGAAACGCAAACGGAGTGAGAACATGACCGCGTATTCGGTGCTCATGCCGTTCCTGCCTCGCCGGCCGGAACAGCTGCTGCCGTACGCAGCCCTGGTGGAATGGACCGATGCCCACCGGCTGTGGCAGGGACAGGCCATGCTGGTGGAACCCTTCCAGGGATTCGCCTCCGCGGCCGGTGCCGGCTTCCGGGTCCCCACCGGTCTCGGCGTCACGCTGATGCCCCTGCGGCATCCGTACGAGGCCGCCCACCAGGTCCGGTCACTGGCCCTGGCCACCGGGGAATCGGTGGTCGCGGGCTTCGGGCCGGGAGGCAAGTCCTTCCAGCGCGGTCTGCTGGGCGAGCCGTACGCCAGTCCGCTGACGGCGGCCCGCGAGTACCTGACCATCATGCGGGGCCTGCTCTCCGGGCAGGCCGTGGACATGAAGGGCGAGTACTTCTCCTGCCACGCCGGAATGGGACCGGCGGTGGCACCCCGGATCGATCTCGGTCTGGGGGTGCTGCGGCCGGGGATGGCCCGGCTGGCCGGCGAGATCGCCGACGCCGCCATCACCTGGCTGACGCCCGCGAGCTACCTGGAGGGCACGGTACTGCCGGCCATGCGGGAGGGCGCCGGCACCGCCGGACGCGGCACTCCGCGGCTGACGGCCATCGTCCCGGTGGCGCTGGACCGGCCCGGCCGGGAACCGTCGGACATGGTCATCGCGAGCAATGCGACGCATATGAAGGCACCGCATTACATCGACATGCTGCGGCAGGCCGGAATCGACATTTCCGGACTGGAACTCCCGGCAGCGGCGAAGAGAATGATCGACGGCGGTGCATTCGTGCACGGCGATATCGACCGGGTCGTCGAACAACTCGACACCTACCGGAAGGCCGGGGTCGAGGAAATCATTCTCAATCTCACCGGTGTCTTCAACGTCCATGGCCAGAATGCCGTCATGGACGACCTCAAGACCATTCTTTCAGCAGTCTCTCGATAACCCGAAAACCAGTCGTACAGGGGGGTGGAAATCATGAACGGTAGCGGTAACCGTATGTCCGTGGCCAAGCAGCACGTGATGTCCTGGGGTGTGGGCCGGGCGCTGTCCGGCCGGGCCGGGGAACCGGCCACGGGCGCCGGTACGGTGGTCCTGGAGAACGCGGAACACCTACCGGCCCTGCTCGGCTCGGACCTGGTCGGCCCGCACTCGGTGATCCTCTCCCCCGGAGCCGTCGAGACCGAGGGGGCACCGCTGGTCGTCGGGTACGAGGGCTCGCTGAGCGAACCCGGCGGCGACCTCTCCATCGACGACGAGTTCTTCCTCCAGTCCCAGGACTACGCGACCTCCGCCTATATGTCGGTGATCGGCGCCACCCTGGTCCGGATCACCGAGGAGGCCGACTTCGAGGCCTTCCTCGCCGATGCCGACCGGGCCCTCGCCGAGGGCGAGTTCGTCTCCTTCGTCACCGACCCCGCGGTCCAGCTCGCCGACGTCTCCGCCCTGGGCGGCGGCCCGGCCGGCGACGGCCCCGGCACCCGGCTGTGGGTCGGCCCCGAGGGCGAACTGTCGGTCTCCCCCGGCGGCAGCCGGATCGGTACCCTCGGCGACTCCTTCGCCACCGTCCAGGCCGCCTGGGAACACCTCAACTCCACGAGCGACAAGCCCTGTACGGTCTCCCTGGGCGCCGTCCTGCCGGAGCCGGACCGGGCCGCCGCGCTCGCCGAACGCCCCTGGCTGGGCCGGTACCTGGCCGCCCTGAACGCCGTACGGGAACTCCGTGCCCGCGGTCTGGGCGAGGCACGGGTCTCCGGATTCGGCGGACGCCTGGCGCCCGCCGTCCAGAGCGAGACCACCCGGCCCGCCGACCTCACCGACGCCGAGCTGCCGCTGCTGCTGTGGACCGACGAGGCCGCGTACCTGCACGCCTCCGGCCGGACCTTCCGGATCAACCGGTCCGCCGGTGAACTCGCCGAGGCCCTGCTGGTGCACGGCTCCCTCGACGCCGCAGCCGCCCACGCCGACCGCGACGCCCTGGCACGTGTGGAGTCCTCCTTCGCCGCCGCCGGTGTGCACCTGCGCTCCGGCGAGCTGCTCGGCGCGGGGAAGTGAGCCCGCGGCCATGGCCCTTGCACTGACTCCGCTCTCCGTACCCGGCGACGCCGGCCGGCTGATCGCCGGACTCGGCGACCGGGCCGAGCTCCACGACCTGTACGACCCGACCGGTTCACCGGTCTACCACGACCTCTCGGTCCGCGACACCCACGAGGTGCGCGAACTGATCGCCCAGGTCCGCCGTACCCCGGGGGACGTCCTCGAACTCGCCGCCGGATCCGGCCGGCTGACCCTGCCGCTGCTCGCACTGGGCCGCTCGGTCACCGCACTGGAACTGTCGGAGGGCATGCTCGGCCTGCTCGCCGAGCGGCTCGCCGAATCCCCGGCCCGGCTGCGCGAGCGCTGCACCCCCGTCCACGGGGACATGAGCTCCTTCGCGCTGGGCCGCCGGTTCGATGTGATCGTGCTGGGCACGACCACGATCTCGCTGCTCGACGCGGCCGGACGGGCCGGACTGTACGCCGCAGTGCGCGAACACCTCGCGCCCGGCGGCCGGTTCCTGCTCTCCACCGCCGAAATCGCCGAACGTGCCGACTCCGGCGCGCAGACGGACGCCGAGGCGGTGTTCGAGGTGACCGGCGCCGGCGGCTCCGACTACCGGATGCACGAGTACTGGCCGGCCGGAGCGGAAACCCGGACCGTCACCATCTTTCCCGCCCCGATCCCGGACAGCGGCCCCGTCACGGTGTGCACCACCACCGTCGGAGTGCTGCCCGCCGACCGGCTGGCAACCGAACTCGAACAGGCCGGCCTGTCCGTCCTGGCCCGGCACCCGCTGCCGGCCGGCGGCTCGCGCCACCACGACGTACTACTGGAAGCAGGTGTCACGGCATGACCGCCCTCTGGGCCTCCCTGCTCGCCCCGCACGACCAGGGGCGCGACGACCTCTGCGCGGTGTCCGCGCACGGCGTCCGGGTGCGCTACGCCGACGGCACCGAACTGCTCTGCGGCTCCAGCGGCCTGTGGAACACCAACATCGGCTACGGCAACACGGCGATCGCCGAGGCCGCTGCCGAGGCGCTGCGCGAGGCCTCGTACCTGAGCACCTTCCGGTACGAGAACAGCTATGCCCGGCAGGCCGCCGAGGCACTGATCGAGGTCAGCGGCCCCCAGGACTACAAGCGGGTGCTGTTCTCGACCTCCGGCGGCGCCGCCAACGACCTGGTGATGAAGCTCGCCCGGCACTACCACGCACTGCGCGGCGACGACCGCCGCAAGGTGGTCGTCGGTCTGCGGGGCAGCTACCACGGCCTGACCTACGGCAGCTTCTCGCTGACCGGCGACAACCTGGGCCAGCAGCTGTACGGCGTGGACCAGCGGCTGGTCCGGCATGTCACGGCGAACGACCCCGCCGAGATCGGCGCACTGCTGACCCGGCAGGGCGGCCAGATCGCCGCCGTCGTGGTCGAGCCGGTGCTCGGCTCGGGCGCGGTCGCACTCACCGAGGAGTACGTGGCCGAACTGCTGCGGCTGCGCGAGGAGTACGGCTTCCTGCTGGTCGCCGACGAGGTGGCCACCGGCTTCGGCCGGACCGGCAGCTTCTTCGCCTCGCAGCGCTGGCCGGCCGCCCCCGACCTGGTGGTCAGCTCCAAGGGCCTCACCAACGGCACGTCCGCCGCGGCGGCCGTGATCGTCTCCCACCGGGTGGCGGACGCCTTCGACGAGGCCGGTGCACTGCTGTCGCACGGGGAGACCCAAGCCGGCACCCCGGTCACCTGCGCCACCATCCTCGCCACCCTGGCGGAGATGCGCCGGCTGGACGCCGTGGCCCTCGGGCAGCGGCTCTCGGAGCGGCTGGACACCGAGCTGGCCCGGCTGACCGCCGAGGACCCGTCGGTGTCCGGGACCACCGGTGCGGGCTGCTTCCGCTCGGTCCGGGTGACCGACGGAACCGCCGCCGGCGCACCGCTGCCGCAGGCCGAGGTGCCCGCGCTGGTCGCTGCGATCCGTGCGGCGGGCGCCATCGTCCACCCCGGGATCCACGGCATCCAGCTGATCCCCGCCCTGACCTACACCGAGGCCGAGCTGGCCGAACTGCTGGACTGCGTCCGGACCGGCCTGGCCGCGTTCCGGACCACCCGGGAGAAGGCCCTCGCATGAGCAACGGCTGGCACTGCCCGACGGTGATGATGTACGGCGGTGACGAGCTCGCCGCATGGCTCGGCACCCGTACGGAGCGATCCGTCACCCTGCTGCTGGACGAGGGGATCGCCGGCGCGGCGATCGCCGCCTCGGTCCGCGGGCAGATCGAGCGTGCCGGCCGGACCGCACGGACCGTCGTGACCGGCGGCTCCGGCAACCTGACCACCGTCACCGGGCTCGCCCGGCAACTGGCGGACACCGAACTGGTGATCGCGGTCGGCGGCGGCTCGCTGCTCGACCAGGCCAAGCTGGCGGCCCTGCTGGCCGCGGACCCCGGAGCCGAAGACCGGCTCAGGGTGCCGCAGCGGTGCGGGCTGATCCTGCTGCCGCCGGCGCAGCACCGCGGGCCCCGGCTGGTCGCCGTGCCCACGACGCTGGGCACCGGGTCCGAACTCAGCGCGGTCGCCTGCCTGGCGTACCCGCAGGGCAAGCGACTCGTCATGGGCGGCTCGCTGCGGCCGGACGCCGCGGTGATCGACCCGGAGGCCACGGCCACCCTGCCGTACGCACTCCTGGCGGAGGGCCTGCTGGAGGTGCTGTTCCGGATCGCCGGACAGTACGCCGGCGACCACCGGGACCTGCCCACCGAGGACGCGCTGGCCGAGGCGCTGGCGGTCCGGGCGGTCCGGCTGGGCGCCGGACTCCGGTCCGCCGACGCCGGGCTGCGCGCCGAGATCGCCAAGATCAGCGGTCTCAGCCACGGAGGCTGGGTACTGCTGGGCCGGGCACCGTACGTCGGCAAGGGCTGGTACCTCGCCAACGAGCTGTCGACGGGACTGGGCCTGCGGAAGATGACCGCCGTGGCCGCGCTGCTGCCGCCGCTGTGGTCCGCGATCGCCGCGGGCGACACCCGGCTCGGCTCGGCCCGCCGGCTGGACCGGCTGTGGCGGCTGCTGCGGACGGCCGTGCCGGACGCGGAGCTGCCCGAGGACCCCGGTCCGGGCATCGCGGCCCTGATCGACTCCTGGGGAGTCGGGCGGGAGATCACCGCGGACCCCGCGGAGCTCACCGCGGTCGCCCGGAGCTCCGTACGGGCCTGGGGCGCGGGGCTTCCGATGCTCGACGGCCTGCGTGCCGGGGACATCGAGTCCCTGCTGCACCGGGCGGTCCCCACCAAGACTTCCGCTCGCGGAGAGCTCACGCTCACCGCCTGCGGATGACCGAAACACACGTCAGAACAAGGAAAGGAGGTGCACACACATGAAGGAGAACCTGAACCAGGACTTCGACGCGGCGCTCGAGCTCGGCATGCAGGAGCTGGAGGCCATGGAGGCCCCGGGCTGGTGGTCTGTCGGCGCGTACATCAGCGGCGCCGGCGTCAGCGGTGCGGTCACGTACAGCATCGTCGCCACCGCCATCGCGACGACCTGATGACCGTCGTCCGACCGATCCCACGAACCGCATGAAGGAGGTGAACAGAATGCAGAACATCTTCGAGAAGGACGCCATCGACTCCCTGGAGCTGGGCATGCAGGAGCTGGAGGCCATGGAGGCCCCCGGCATGTGGTCCAACTTCCAGGCCGGTGTGACCGTCTCGGTCGCCGCCTCCGCCATCTACGGCGGTGTGGCCTCCGCTGTCGCCGTCACCTGATCCCTCAGGTGACCGCCCGGTCCCGGGTCCCGGAAGGAAGCCTCATTTCCTTCCGGGGCCCGGGGTCCCGCCGTTTGTACGTTGCCACGTTGCCACGGAGCACGCATGAGTAACACCGCAGTAGCGAAATTCGAGGGTCTGACCAAGACTTTCGGCGCATTCACCGCCGTCGACGACATCACCTTCGAGGTCCCCTCGGGTCGGGTCGTGGGTCTGCTCGGCCGCAACGGGGCCGGCAAGACCACCTCCCTGCGCATGCTGCTGGGCCTCACCGCGCCCACCTCCGGCAGCGCCACCGTCTTCGGCACCCCCTACGCCGAACTGCCCGACGCGGCCCACCGGATCGGCGTCACCATGGACGGCATCGGCGCCATGCCGGGCGTGTCCGGCCGACGCGATCTGAAGATCTGGGCCAGGATGCTCGGCCTCCCGGCCCGCCGGGTGGACGAGGTACTGGAGCGGGTCGGCCTCGCCGACCGCGCCGACAAGAAGCACAAGGGCTACTCCACCGGCATGAAGCAGCGGCACGCCCTGGCCTGCGCCCTGCTCGCCGACCCCGAACTGCTGGTGCTGGACGAACCCGCCAACGGCCTCGACCCGGACGGCATCCGCTGGCTCCGCACCTTCCTGCGGTCCCTCGCCGACGAGGGGCGCACCGTTCTGCTCTCCAGCCACCTGCTGGCCGAGGTGGAGCAGACCGTGGACGACGTCGTGATCGTGCAGCAGAGCCTGCGCTACTGCGGCACCCTCGACGAGCTCACCGAACAGGGCCGGTACAGCCTCGAGGACCGGTTCTTCGCCCTCGCCGGGGACACCGGAGGCACCGGAAACACCGGAGGCACCGGAAGCGAGCCCGCGAAGGAGGCCGCACATGCGTAACGTCATCGCCGCCGAGTGGTCCAAGGCCTGGACCGGCAAGGCCTGGTGGACCCTCGCCCTGATCGGCGTGTTCCTCGGTGTCCTGGCCGGCACCGGCTTCGTCGCCCAGGCCGACGCGGACATCGCCGCCGGCCGGGACACCGTCGAGGCGGCCACCGACCAGGTGGTCCGCTGCTGGTTCATGCTGATGCTGTTCTCCGCCCTGTTCGGCGCCGTGTCCGTCACCAAGGAGTACAACTCCGGTGCGATCGCCCGGACCGTGCTGCTCAGCGGCGGGCGCGGCCGGCTGCTGGCCGCCAAGCTGATCGCCGGCACCGGCATGGGCGCCCTGTACGCCGTACTCGCCACCGTCCTGGCCGCGGCCTCCCCGATGCTGTTCCTGGCCACCGCCACCGAGCACGAGCCGGTGTGGACGGGCGAGACCACCCTGACCCTGGTCGGCGTCTTCGCCGTCACCCTGCTCAGCGCCCCCTGGGGCGTCTTCCTCGGCTGGATCATCCGCAACCAGACCGCCGCCGTCGCCACCCTGCTGGGCCTGACCCTGTTCGTCGACGAGGCCCTGCTGCGGCTGCTGCCCGAGGCCGGCAAGTTCACCCTGACCATCGCGATGAGCTCGGTCTACCGGGACGGCAAGCCCGAACTGCTGTCGGTCCCACTGGCCCTGCTGGTCATCACCGGCTGGCTGGCCCTTTCCGGGTTCGCCGCCCGCAAGCTGTTCCTGTCCCGGGACGTCATATGAGGTCCGGCGGCCGGTCGGGCGCGGGCGCCGTGCTGACCCCGGAGCGGGCCACCGAGCTGCTGGCCCGGCCGCAGCTGGCCTCCGACGTCACCCTCCACGAGCCGATCGCCGAGGACGCCCCATGGGTGGTGCAGCGCGGCTCCCAGCAGTACATCCGGGTCGGCGCGGACATGGTCCGGCTGCTCCAGGCGATCGACGGGGAACGCGGCCATCCGGCCCTGGCGGCCGAACTGGGCTCGCCGTGGACCGAGGACACGGTCGGCAAGGCCGTCCAGAACCTGAACCGGATGCGGCTGCTGGAGGACGGCCTGCCGCACAAGCACAGCAGCACCTGGTTCAAGTTCGTGCCGCCGCTGACCTTCCAGCTCACCCTGGTGAAACCGGACCGGATGCTCTCCCGGCTCGCGCCGCTGCTGCGGCTCTTCGCCAACCGGGCGGGCGCCGCCCTCGCCGCGGTCCTCGCCCTGGGCGGTCTGCTGGCGCTCGCCGCCCAGGCGCCGGTGCTCAAGGAGAGCCTGGGCGCGCCGCTGCCGCTGGGCATCCTGCTCGGCGTCTCCGCCGCCTCCGCCCTGGCGACCGCACTGCACGAGATGGGGCACGGCGCGGTCCTCACCCATCACGGCGGACGGCCCAGCCGGATGGGCGTGATGCTCTTCTACCTGACTCCCGCGTTCTTCTGCGACGTCTCCGACGGCTGGCGGCTGCCCGAGCGCCGGCAGCGCGTCCAGGTGGCGCTGGCCGGCATCGTGACCCAGCTGGTCATCGCCGGTTCGGCCGGGCTCGCCTCGCTCGCCGCGGGCGAGGGCGGACTGCGCGACGGCATGCTCGTCTTCGCCGTCTCCACCTACATCACGAGCCTGCTGAACCTGCTGCCGTTCGTCAAACTCGACGGCTACATCGCGCTGATGACCCATCTGGACATCTCGCACCTGCGGGACCGGACCATGACCGACGCCCGCCGCTTCCTGGCCCGGCTCCTCTTCGGCGGCCGGTACCGGAGGGAACTGCCGGGGCTGTGGTGGTCCGTACCGTTCGGACTCGCCTGCATGCTCTTCCCGCTGTACCTGATCGGGCTGGCCGCCACCCTCTGGCTGGACCTGCTCCAGGGCATGGGGATCTTCGGCGCCACGCTGGTGCTCCTCGGTGTGGGCTACCTCGGCTACCGGGCCTGGCTCGGCGGCCGGAAGCTGGTGCGCGAGGCGCGCACGGGCGGTGCCGGGACCGGGCGGATCTGCGCCACCGCGCTGCTGGCCGTGGCCGCCGCCGGTGCCGCGCTGACCATGGTCAGCGTGCCGTACACGGTGGCCGGCGGGTACGTCCTCAAGGACGGCAGGGCCTCGCTGGTGCTGTCCGATTCCGCCGACCTCGAGGCGGTCACCCCGGGCGCGGAGGTCACCCTGTACCGCCGCGGGATGGTCACCCGGACCGAGACCGGGGCCGGGACCGTGGACCCGGGCCGGGCCGAGGAGCGCAATGTGCCGCTGTCCGCGTTCGTGCCCGTGCAGGAGGGCGATTCCCTGTCCGTGCCCGCCCGGGTGCTGCCGCTGTCGGTGACCGGCACGGCCCCGGCCGAGCCCATCGGCACCGCGCGCGTCGCGGCCGGCAGCCGCTCGCTCGGCACCTGGCTCTACCTCTCGTACATCGCCCCCGCCACTCGCTGACCACCCCGCCACTCACTGGCCCTCACGGTGACAGGACTCGCACACCACCATGGATATCCTCCGGCACCTGCACTTCTGCCCGCCCGGCACGCCGTTCTTCGATCTGCCGGCCCGGGTCGATCCGGCCGAGGACGCGTTTCCCCTGGCGCATGACGCACTGCCCGAGGGCTGGTCGCGTACGCCGGGCAGCGAGTGGGTGGTGATGGCCCCGCCGGGGGTGACGCTGCCCAAGCAGGGCTGGAAGATCCATGTGTCGGCGAACCTGGACAATGCCGCGCACCTGCTCGACCTGGTGGCGAAGTACTGCGTCGCCGAGGGCGTGATGTTCAAGTTCATCCGCTCCGCGCGGCTGCTGCGCCAGCGCAACGGCAAGTACGGCGACCGCAGCGGCAGCGGCAAGTTCATCACCGTGTACCCGCTCGACGACGCGCATTTCGAGGAGGTGCTGCGGGAGCTCGACACCCTGGTGGGGGGCGAGCCCGGCCCGTACATCCTGAGCGATCTGCGCTACCGGCAGGGCCCGCTCTACGTCCGCTACGGCGGTTTCGTGCTCCAGGCGGTCCGCTCCGCCGAGACCGGTGAGCTCGTCTACTGCATCGAGAACCCGGACGGCGAACTGGTGCCGGACCGGCGGGGCCCGGGGTTCCGGCCGCCGGAGTGGGTGACGGTGCCCGACTGCCTGGCCGAGTCGGTGGCCGCGCGCGGGGCGGGCACCCTCCGGGACTTCCCGTTCCGGGTGACCTCCGCCGTGCACTTCTCCAACGGCGGCGGGGTGTACCGGGGTACGGACACCCGGGACGGCTCGGAGGTCCTGCTGCGGGAGGCCCGGCCGTACGCGGGTCTGGACGCGGACGGCCGGGACGCGGTCACCCGGCACGAGCAGGAGCACTGGGCGCTGCGCCGGCTGGCCGGGGCACCGGCGATCCCGCGGCTGATCGACTACCGCAAGGGCCACGAGCACTACTTCCTCGTCCGGGAGTGGGTGGAGGGCGCCCCGCTGTCCAAGGAGCTGATGCGGCGCAACCCGCTGCTGAACGGCATCACCTCGGCCACTGCGGTCGCGGAGTACACCGCGTGGGCGCTGGACGTGCTCGCCCAGACCGAGCGCGGGCTGGCCGGGATGCACGAGCGGGGCGTGGTCTTCGGCGACCTGCACCCGGGCAACCTGCTGATCCGGCCGGACGGCGAGGTGGTGTTCATCGACTTCGAGACGGCCGGACCGCCGGAGGAGCAGACCGGCCAGACCATGGGCGCGGTGGGGTTCATCGCCCCGGCCGGGTACACCGGGTTCGCGGTGGACCGCTATGCGCTGGGCTGTCTGCGGCTGGCGGCGTTCGTGCCGCTGGTGGCGATGGTGTCGTGGTCCCCGGACAAGCCGGAGGAACTGCTCGAGCTGATCACGCGCTCGTACCCGGTGCCCGCCGATTTCGCCGCCGCGGTCCGCCGCGACCTCCAGGGCCTGTCGGAGGGCGCTGCCGTTGCGGCCGACTCCGGCACGGACTCCGGTTCGGGCTCGCTGTGGGCCGTGCCCGGGGCCGGGGCCGGGCCCGCGGAGCGTGCCGAGTGGCTGCGGGCGCTCGGGGACGGGGTGCTGGCCACCGTGCAGGAGGGCCGTGACGACCGGCTGTTCCCCGGTGACGCCGAGCAGTTCTTCACCCCGGAGGGCTGTCTCGGCTTCGCCCACGGAGCCGCCGGCGTGCTGTGGGCGCTCGGGGAGTCCGGGCTGCCGGTCCCGGAGGAGCACCTCGACTGGCTGGTCGAGCGGGTGCGGGCGGCGGCCGATCCGCAGCCCGGTTTCCAGGCCGGGCTGGGCGGCATCGCGTACGCCCTGGACCGGCTGGGCCGCACCGGCACCGCCCGCGAGCTGGTGGAGCGGATCGCCCGGGCGCCGCTGTCCGGACTCGACCACACCCTGCAGGACGGCCTGGCCGGAGTGGGCCTGACCCTGCTGCACTTCGGACTCCGGGACGAAGCGGTCCGGATCGCGGAACGGCTCGACGGGCTGCCCGCCCCGGCCGGCCGCAGGCCGGCGCGCGGACCGGACAGCCGCCCGACCACCGGACTGCTGCGGGGCGGGACGGGCACCGCCCTGTTCCTGCTCCGGCTGTACGAGCACACGGGTGACGGCACCCTGCTGGACCGGGCGGCCGAGGCGCTGCGCACCGATCTGGCCGGTCTCGGCTGGCAGCCCGGGGAGCCGTTCGGGGAGTCCGCCACCGGCCGTATCCCGGTGATCGGCGAGGGCAGCGGCGGCACCGGCATGGTGCTGCACGATCTGCTGGCGCACCGGCCGGACGAGGAACTGGCCCAGGCCCGGGACGCGGTCCGGGCGGCCACCGCCATTCCCTTCCTGCCCCACTCCGGCCTGCTGAACGGCCGGGCCGGCGCCATCCTGGCCCGGATCCACCTGGATTCCGGGCCCGGGCCCGGGGCGGGGCCGGCGCCGGTGCCGTCAGACCGAGTGCCGTCAGACCGGGTGCCGGCCGATCCGGCGCTGGAGCGGCACCTGGCCGAGCTCGGGATCAATGCCGTGCCCTTCCGGGGCGGCACCGCCTTCCTCGGCCAGGAGTGCCTGCGGATCTCCGCCGACCTGGCGACCGGCTCGGCCGGAGTGCTGCTGGCCCTGACCGCCGCCCTGAGCGACCGCCGCGCCCGGCTGCCGTTCTTCTGAGCCACCGCACGGCAGCGCCGGACCCGCACACACCGGACCCGCACAGACCGGACGAGCCCCGACGGAAGCCCCCGCCCGAGGGGCTCGTCCTCCCTTCTCCAGGTTGGAACCGCTGATGATCGACTTCCTCGCCACCCTCGACCCCGCGAACGGCCTGGCCGAGGACTCCTGCATGCTGCCGCCCGGGCCGCCGGACGACCTGCTGTGGCGGGCCCTGGTCCGGCTGGCCGCCGGTAGGGACCGGGCGGAGCGGGACGACCAGGCGCTGACCCCGCGTGTGGTCGGCGCCTACGGGCACACCCGGATGGACGCCCTGGTCCGCGGGGCCGGCGAGGCCGTCGAGCGGTTCGCGCTGTTCCCGCAGGACGGCGGAGTGCCGGGGCAGGTCCGGGGCACCGCGGCCGGACTCGGGGCGCGGGCCCTGGACTTCGCCGCCCCGGGACTCGGGCTCGGCGATCCGGCGGCCGGCTGCCGCACCCTGACCTGGTATCCGGCCCGGCGGCTCGCCGACGGCTCCGAACTCCTCGTACCGGCCGGTCTGGTGGACTACCCGGCTCCGGCCGAGGAAGCGGAGGGGTTCGATCCCGGCCCTTCCGGTGCCGCCTCCGGGCAGGGGTACGACATGGCCCTGCGCTCGGCGCTGCTGGAGCTGGTGGAGCGGGACGCCCTGCTCGTGGCCTGGGAGCGGAAGCTGCGCCCGAGGCGCATCGACCTGGCCGCGCTGACAGCCGGCGGGGTCCCGCGCGGCAAGGAGAACACCCTGCGGCGCGGTCTGCTGCGGCTGTGGGATGCGGCGCTGCGGGCCGGGCTGGAACCGGTGCTGGCCGATCTGCCCACCGGGATCCCGGGGGTGGCCTGCACGGTCGCCGTGGTGCTCGACCGGACCGGGCCGCAGCCGCTGGCGACGATGGGCTGCAATGCCACCGACCGGGTGGACTGGAGCATGCTGGGCGCGCTCCAGGAGGCCCTTCAGGTGCGCTCCGCCGTGGTCAACCAGCGGGAGAGCCACGGGTACGGGGCGGCTCCGGCCACCATCGTGGACGACGACGACCGGCTGCGGTACGTGGCCTCACGGGAGTGCTTCGCGTGGGTGGAGGAGTGGACCGGCGGGTTCCGTAGCCCCCGCCCGCCCCGGGAGTCCCGCGCGGTGCCGACCTCGGAGCTGCTGGCGGGAATGCTCGCCGACGGCGCCGACCCGATCGCGGTGGACCTCACCCACCGACTTCCGCTTGGGCTCCGGGAGATGGGCTGGGCGGCCGTGAAGGTGGTCCCGGTCGGCTACCAGCCGCTGCGGCTGGCCGAGGACCACAGGTTCAGCTGGAACACCGGCCGGCTGCGCACGGCGGAGGCGCGCACCGGGCTTCCCGGGCTGCTGCCGGCCGATGCCGAACCCGCCGTGGAGCGGCGCCCGCACCCCTTGCCATGATCTGCGACACAGGAAGTTTCGCAGGTCAGAACCATGGAGAGGACCATTCTTATGGAAACCACACTGGGTGAGCAGATCATGCTCCTGTCGCTCGACGACACCACCGGCGCCGCCGCGCTGCAGCCTCAGTCCGAGTTCATGATCTCCAGCGCCTCGGTGCTGGAGCTCGCGCTGGCCGGCCGCATCCGCCTGGAGGACGGCCGGGTCCTCGTCAACGACCCCGCCCCGCTGGGGATTCCGGTTCTGGACGCGGCGCTGGCGGCCATCGCCGCGGCGAAGCAGCCCGAGGACGCCCAGGCCTGGATCTTCCGGCTGAAGCAGGAAGCGGTGGAGGGCGCCCGGCAGGGGCTGCTGGAGAAGGGCGTCATCCGCGAGGAGCGGACCCGCCGCTGGGGCATCTTCCCGGTGAACCGCTACCCGGAGGCCGACGGCACCGTCGAGGAGGGGGTCCGCGCGAAGCTGGCGGCTGCGGTTCTGGAGGGCGGGCAGCCGGACGACCGGACGGCCGCCCTGATCTCGCTGCTGCACGGCGGCGGCCTGGAGAGCCTGCTGTTCACCGACCGGCAGGACCGGGAGCCGATCCGCGCCCGGATGGCCGAACTGTCCGAGAACCACTGGTCCGAGCCGGTCATGAAGCAGCTGGTGGACTCGGTGCTGGTCGGCCTCGCCGGGTACGCGGCGACCACCGTGGCGGCGGTCAACACGGGCAACTAGGGCACAGGGAACGGGCGTTCCTCAGGTCTTCCTCAATTCTCCCGGAATGATCCATTCCGCTCGGCTTCTTCCGTTCACCGGGGTGGCCGAATGTGTTAACTTCCCTATTGCTGATCAAGGTTGTTGTCGCGGGGGCGACAACCCGGGTTCGACCAACTCGGGTTACCGACCGCTTTGCATAGCAGAATGTACGGGGAACCATGGAACGTATCGTTCTTGTCATAAATTCGGCATCGTTGCGCCGCAGGATGACCGAGGTGCTCTCCGCGCCCGGCTGGGAGGTCTGCGGACGGGAAGCGGACGGGGGCATGCGGCCCGCCGCTCCGGCCGATGTCGTGGTGGTGGAGGCCGGCGCCCTGGACGCCGACCACAAACTGGCCGAATGGGGCAGCCGGGCCATCGCCCTGGTCTCCGGCGAGGACGACCCGTTCTGGGAGTCCGCGGCCTTCGGCCGGGTGGTCGGGATCATCGACCGGGACGACCCCGACCACGGACACATCACCGCCGTCCGCGAGGTGCTGAGCGGCCGGGGCTGGGTCTCCCCCGAGCTGGTACCGACCCTGCTGGCAGGACGGACCGGACAGTTCCGACCTGCGGAACCGCCGGCCGCCGAGATCATCCGGCTCACCGACCGGGAACGCGGAGTGGCCAACCTGGTCGCCGAGGGCATGTCCAACTCGGAGATCGCCGAGCACCTGACGATCGAACGCAGCACGGTGAAGTTCCACGTGTCGAACGTCCTGCGCAAGCTGCACCTGCGCGACCGGTCCCAGGTGGCCGCGCTCTGGCACTCGCACACCGCACCCGTCCGCTTCGCGGCCTGACGGCACCCCGGCACAAACCCCCGTCCCGGGACGGGGGATGACCCGCCTCGCGGCGGGCGCGCCCCGGCGGCGCCTGGCATTAGCTTTACGCCAGGCGCCGCACGCCGTACCGGGCAAAGCCCCGGTGACAATTCGTCACTTCTACAGGATTCGCGGATTCACGGATTCACTGATTCGCGAATGGATCGCATCAGGGGTGCGTCAATTCGGCGTGCCGGAAAATTCATTCGGCCGGGCGGGCGAGCGGTGCCGCCACCGATATCGCCGCGCGGAAAGTTGCACAGATGGACCACTCCCCCGGGCAGCCCCGTATATCGGTGATCTGCCCGACCTACAACCGGTCCCGCCCGATTCTCCACACCCTCGCCTCGGTGAGCGCCCAGACCGTCACCGACTGGGAGATGCTGGTGGTGTCCGACGGCAGCACCGACGACACCGACGCGTGCGTGCGCGAAGCCGCCCTCGCCGACCCCCGGATCCGGCTGCTGCGCGCCGAGCGGCACGGCCATCCCAGCGGCCCCCGCAACCTCGGTCTCGCCGAGGCCCGGGGCGAGGTCGTCGCCTACCTCGACCACGACGACCGCTGGCGGCCGGACCACCTCGCCGTGGTCCTCTCCCTGATCGACGCCGGGGCCGAGCTGGTGGCCACCGGCTTCGAACTCCAGGACCCGCAGGGCCGGGCCACCGCGGTGTCCCGGCCGTACGAGATGTGCTGGCACCCGGAGTTCCAGCTGCTCGGCGTGGTCTTCGAACCCTCCCGGGTGGCCCACCGGCGCGGCCTCGCCGAGCGCGTCGGCGGCTGGCGGGCCGGGGCCGGGCTGGAGGACTGGGACCTGTGGCTGCGGATGACCGACGCGGGGGCCCGGTTCGCGACGGCGGCCGAGCGTACGACCGTACTGCTCGACGACGCCGGCACCCGCCGGCACCGGATCCCGGCCCGGCACTGGCTGCCGCTGGCCGCCTTCGACGATCCCCGCGCGGCCCACACGATGCTGGAGCGGCTGCGGTCCGGGCACGCCGAAAGCGCGCTGACCGCGGCCCAGGCGGCCGACACCGCGGAATGGCTGGCCCGCCTGACGGCCGACCCCGAGTTCACCCGCCCCACGGACTGGGCCGGCGACCCGGTCCCCGAACTGGCCGAGGCCCGGCGGGCGGCGGCCGGGGCGGAGCGGTGGCCGGAGCTGGCCGTGGTCCGGGAGCGCGGAGCCGCCGGGGCGCGGCCCCGCTTCCTGCTGGCCCAGCCGGTCCGCTGCGCCGACGGGCGGCACGCGGACCGGATCGCCGCACTCCTCCGGCACACCCAGCCAAGGCTGTTCGCCCTGCTGGACGCCATCGCGGCGGAATCGGCAGCACCGGCCCCGGCGGTCGCCCGGTGAAGGCGCTGGTCCTCGCCGGGGGTACCGGCAGCAGGCTGCGTCCCATCACCCACACCGCCGCCAAACAGCTCGTCCCGGTCGCCAACAAGCCGGTCCTCTTCTACGGCATCGAGTCGATCGTCGCGGCCGGCATCACCGAGATCGGGGTGATCGTCGGCGGCACCGAGCGGGAGATCCGGGCCGCCCTCGGCGACGGCTCGCGGTTCGGCGCCCGGATCACCTACCTGCCCCAGGAGGCCCCGCTCGGACTCGCGCACGCCGTGCTCATCGCCCGGGACTGGCTGGGTGACGAGGATTTCGTGATGTACCTGGGCGACAACTTCGTGGTCGGCGGGATCACCGGGCTGGTCGAGGAGTTCCGGCAGGAGCGTCCGCACGCCCGGATCCTGCTCACCAAGGTCGCCGACCCGTCGGTGTTCGGCGTCGCCGAACTCGGCCCGGACGGCGGCGTCGTACGCCTGGAGGAGAAGCCGGCCGCCCCGCGCAGCGATCTGGCGCTGGTCGGCGTCTATCTGTTCACCTCCGCCGTGCACGAGGCGGTCGCCGCGATCGCGCCGTCCGCGCGCGGGGAGATGGAGATCACCGATGCCATCCAGTGGCTGATCGACGCCGGCCGGACCGTCACGGCCACCACCATCACCGGTTACTGGAAGGACACCGGGAACGTCACCGACATGCTGGAGGTCAACCGTGCGGTGCTGGAGGGCATCGAACCGGCCGTCGCCGGCTCGGTGGACGCGGCCAGCGAGATCGTGGGCCGGGTCCGGATCGCACCCGGCGCCCGGATCATCCGGTCGCGGATCGTGGGCCCGGCCGTCATCGGCGCGGACGCCGTCGTGAGCGACTCCCACATCGGCTCCTTCACCTCGGTGGCCGACCACTGCCGGATCAGCGGCAGCGAGGTGGAGTTCTCCATCCTGCTGGAAGGGGCCCGGATCGAGGACGCGGGCCGGATCGAGGGCTCCCTGATCGGCCGGTCCGTCCAGGTCTCCGGTGCGGTGCGGGCACCCCGCGCGCACCGGCTGGTGCTGGGCGACCACAGCCGCATCCAGATCGCCTCCTGAACATCCCACCCCCGACTCGAAGGACCGCGAGAAGCACCATGAGAATCCTCGTCACCGGAGGGGCCGGCTTCATCGGCTCCCACTTCGTCCGCCAGCTGCTGTCCGACGACGGACCGGAGGCGGCGGGGCTCACCACGCCCACCGCCGTGACCGTCCTGGACGTGCTCACCTACGCCGGCAACCCCGCCAACCTGGCCTCCGTACAGGACGACCCGCGGCTGACCTTCATCCGCGGGGACATCCTCGACACCGACAGGGTCACCGCTCTGATGGCCGAGCACGACGCGGTGGTCCACCTGGCGGCCGAGTCCCATGTGGACCGGTCCATCGCCGCCGGCGGCGGCTTCGCCTCCACCAACGTCCTGGGCACCCAGAACCTCCTCGAGGCCGCCGTACACGCCGGGCTCGGCACCTTCGTCCACGTCTCCACGGACGAGGTGTACGGCTCGATCCCGGTCGGCTCGTGGACCGAGGAGCAGCCGCTGTCCCCCAACTCCCCCTACTCGGCGGCCAAGGCGGGCTCGGACCTGCTGGCCCTGGCGTACCACCGGACGCACGGCCTGGACGTGCGGATCACCCGGTGCTCCAACAACTACGGCCCCCACCAGTACCCCGAGAAGATCATCCCGCTCTTCATCACCCGGCTGCTCGACGGCGGGTCCGTCCCGCTCTACGGGGACGGCGAGCAGATCCGGGACTGGCTGCACGTGGAGGACCACTGCCGGGCCATCCGGCTGGTGCTGGAGGGCGGCCGGCCCGGCGAGGTCTACAACGTGGGCGGCGGCACCGAGCTCACCAACAAGCAGCTGACCGCCCTGCTGCTGGAGGCCTGTGGCCGGGACTGGGAGAGCGTGGAGCACGTGGCGGACCGCAAGGCCCACGACGCCCGCTACTCGGTGGACTGGTCCAAGATCCGCGACGAGCTGGGCTACCGCCCGCTGCGCTCCTTCGACGAGGGCCTGGCCGCCACCGTGGACTGGTACCGGCAGAACCGCGCCTGGTGGGAGCCGCTGGACCGCTGACCGCCGCCGGTTCAGGCCCGGCGCGGCCCGGTGAGCGCGGCCTCGAGGGCCTCGCCCGTCATCTCGATGACGACGGCGCCCTCCCGCATGTCCGGCGGAAGGTGCGGCTGCTCTTCGGCCCGGCACACGATTCCTGCCCGGGCCGGGTCGATGACGACCGCGCCGAGCCGGGAGACCAGTTCCGCGACGATGCCGAACACCCCGCCGGCGTGCGGACGCTCGACGTGGATGCCGTATTGGTCGACGAAGATCTCGGCTTCGCTGCCGTCCGCGGCCCGGACCCGGAACCCGGTGGTCCCGTCCTCGCCCACCGTGCGCTGCGGATCGCCGACGTCGTGGGGTTCCAGTACGGCCCGCACCACCGCCATGTCCGGCGGCGCGGGCCACTCGGCACCGTCGACGAATCTGTAGATCATCGGACTCCAGCCCAAGACGCCCCCTCCGCACGAACCGGACCCGGACCCGGACACGGACCCGCCTGCGCCATGGTCGGTCAGGTTCCGGCCGGCCGGAAGACCGGGACCGCGAGGCCGGCCTCCGGCTCCGGCCGGAAGGCGACCCGCAGGCGCATTCCGATGCGCAGCTCCGCCGCCGCGCAGTCCACGATCTCGGTCATCATCCGGGGCCCCTCGGCGAGGTCCACCACGGCGGCCACGTAGGGGACGCGGGTGCCGAAGGGCGGCAGGTCGTTCCGGTGGATCACCGACCAGGTGTAGAGGACCGCGTCCCCGCTCGCCGTCTCCCAGGCCACCCGGTCCTCGCCGGCCCAGCAGTACGGGCAGAACTCGCGGGGGTAGTGGTGGGCCCGGGTGCAGGCGGTGCAGCGCCGCAGCAGCAGCCGGCCCTCGGCCGCGGCGGCCCAGTAAGGCCGGGTGAACGCGTCGGTCTCGGGAAGGTCGAACCGTACGGTGGTCACAGGAAGAGTCCGATCGCCGCGTCGAGGGACCAGGTCTGCCAGCTCATGGCGAAGAGCGCGACGAGGGAGATGAGCGCCATCATCGCGTTCTGGCCCTGTTCGGCCCAGTCGTGGATCATCAGCACCAGGTAGAGCAGGTTCAGCAGCAGCCCGCCGATCAGGGCGACGGGGGTGAGGAACCCGAGGACCAGGCCCAGGCCCAGGGCCAGTTCGGCGTAGACGACGATGTACGCCATCAGCCTCGGCCGGGGCTCCACCACCGTGGCGAAGCCGGTCTTCACAAACGGCCACCGGTGCTTCCCGGCCACGTCGGCGGCCCAGGCGATCCCGGTACCGCGCTCGAACCAGCCCTTCTTGTCCTTGTGCCGCCAGCTCTCCAGCCACCACAGGCCGAGGCCGATCCGGAGCACGGCGAGCCATTCGGCCCCGCTGAGCCAGATGGTCTGCATGCAGCCTCCCCTCCCTCGCACCTCTCACTATCTGACGGTACGTCAGTTGACCGGATCGGCGGCCCCCGCGCAAGGGTCCGCGCACCCCGCCGTGACCGATCCGCAACCGATTCCCCGCTTGACCGAGACCCATCAACGCTGCGTGGCGATACGCTCACACCTCATGCCTGAAGCGCCCGACATGACCACCGAACCCCGCCCCGTGTACGTGATCGGGGGCGGCCCCGGCGGTCTCGCCGCCGCCGCCGCACTCCGCGCCCGGGGGGTCCGCGCCGTGGTGGTCGAGAAGTCCGGCTCGGTCGGCGACTCCTGGCGGCGCCACTACGACCGGCTCCATCTGCACACCACCCGCCGGCTGTCGGGACTCCCCGGACTGGCCGTCCCGCGCCGCTTCGGGCGCTGGGTCTCCCGCGACAACGTGGTGTGCTACCTGGAGAAGTACGCCGAGTACCACGAGCTGGAGCTGGTCACCGGGGTGGAGGTGACCCGGATCGACCGGGCCGCCGACGGGGCCGGCTGGGTGCTGCACGCCAGCGGGGGCCGCGAGCTCACCGGCCGTGCGGTGGTCGTCGCCACCGGCTTCAACCACACCCCGGCGGTCCCGGACTGGCCGGGCGCGGCGGAGTACCGGGGCGAGCTGCTGCACGCGGGCGCGTACCGCAATCCCGCGCCGTACGCCGGGCGGGACGTACTGGTGGTCGGCACCGGCAACACCGGGGCCGAGATCGCCGTGGACCTCGCCGAGGGCGGGGCGGCCCGGGTCCGGCTGGCGGTCCGTACCGCCCCGCACATCGTGCGCCGCTCCACCGCGGGCTGGCCGGCCCAGCGCTCCGGCATTCTGGTGCGCCGGCTGCCGGTGCGGCTGGTGGACCGGATCTCCGCCCTCCAGGCCAAGGTGGCGGTGCCGGACCTGTCGGCGTACGGACTGCCCCGCCCGGACACCGGCCTCTACAGCCGGGTCCGGCAGGGCGCGATCCCGGTGCAGGACGTCGGACTGATCGCCGCGGTGCGCTCGGGGGCGGTGGAGCCGGTGGCGGCCGTGGCCTCCTTCGACGGCGAGGGGGTGGTGCTGGCGGACGGCTCGCGCATCAGCCCGGACGTGGTGATCGCGGCCACCGGCTACCGCCGGGCGCTGGAGGGCCTGGTCGGGCATCTCGGCGTACTGGACGAACGCGGACGCCCCCGTCCGCACGGCGCCCGCACGGATCCGGCCGCCCCGGGGCTGTATTTCACCGGTTTCACCAACCCCATAAGCGGAATGTTCCGAGAGATGGCCCTGGACGCCGAAAGGATCGCCAAGGCTCTGGCGCGGAGCCGCCGTCCCTGATTCTTCCCGCCCGCCTGTTCCTGACGACGCGTCAGTTCAGTAATCTGACTACGCGTCAGTTAGTACGAGTCATCGAGCAGGAGCGGGCGGAACGATGCTTGGATCTACTCACGGCACCCTCACCACCGACTTCCGCGCACGTGTCGAGGCCTGCGGGGAACACCCCCGGGCGGCCGTCCACTCCACGACGGCCCCGTCCGGCGGCGGCGCGGACCGGGACGCCCTGGATGTCAGCGGGCGGCCCCTGCACGCCGACGTGCCCGACCTCGACCGGTTCTTCCGGCCCGAGTCCGTGGCGATCGTCGGCGCCTCCGATGCCGACGGCAGACCCAACACGGGCATCACCCGCCAGCTCTTCGCCTGGGCCGAGCGCGTCGGGGCCCGCGTCCATCCCGTCCACCCCACCCGCCCCGCCGTCTTCGGGCGCCCCTGCTTCGCCTCCGTGGCCGACCTGCCCGAGCAGGTGGACCTGGCGGTGCTGCTGGTCGGCGACCCACTGCCGGTCATCGAGCAACTCGCCGAGGCGAAGGTGAAGTTCGCGGTGGCCTTCGCCTCCGGCTTCGCCGAGACCGGCGAGGAGGGGAAGGCCGCCCAGGCCCGGCTCGCCACGGCCGTGGCACGCTCCGGGCTCCGCCTCCTCGGCCCGAACACCAATCTGAACGCCTTCGAGCGGTTCCGCGAGGACCTCGACGGCCCGGCCATCGCCCTGATCACCCAGTCCGGCCACCAGGGCCGGCCCGTCTACACCCTCCAGGAACTGGGCATCCGGCTCTCGCACTGGGCCCCCACGGGCAACGAGGCCGACCTGGAGACCGCCGATTTCATCTCGTACTTCGCCGAGCAGCCCGAGGTCGGGGCGATCGCCTGCTACGTGGAGGGCCTCAAGGACGGCCGCTCCTTCCTCCTGGCCGCCGACCGGGCCGCCCGCAACCGCGTCCCCGTCGTCGCCGTCAAGGTCGGCCGGACCGAGACGGGCGCCCGGATGGCCGCCTCCCACACCGGCAAGCTCACCGGCGCGGACACGGTGGTGGACGCCGCCATGCGGCAGTTCGGGGTGATCCGGGTCGACGGCCTGGACGAACTCCAGGACACCGCCGCCCTGCTGGCCCGCGCCCGCCGCCCGCAGTCCGACGGAGTGGTCGTCTACTCCATCTCCGGCGGCACCGGAGCCCACTTCTCCGACCTGGCGACGGAGGCGGGCCTGCACCTGCCCGGCCTCTCCGCGGCCAAGCAGGCCGAACTCCACCAGTGGATACCGGCGTACCTGAACGTCGCGAACCCGGTGGACAACGGCGGCCACCCGGTCGGCGACTGGCGCGGCCGGAAGATCATCGACGCGATCCTCGCGGACCCCGCGGTCGGGGTCCTGATCTGCCCGATCACCGGCCCCTTCCCCCCCATGAGCGACAAGCTCGCCCAGGACCTGGTCGACGCGGCGGAGCAGACGGACAAACTGATCTGCGTGATCTGGGGCTCCCCGGTCGGTACGGAGGACGCCTACCGCACGACGCTGCTCGGCTCCTCCCGGGTGGCCACCTTCCGCACCTTCGGCAACTGCATCACCGCCGTCCGCGCCTATCTCGACCACCACCGCTTCACGACCGCGTACCGCTCCCCCTTCGAGGACGCGCCCCGCACCCCCTCGCCCTCGTACCGCAAGGCACAGGCCCTGATGCGCCCGGGCCAGCAGCTGAGCGAGCACGCGGCGAAGCAGCTGCTGCGGGCGTACGGCATCCGGGTGCCGCGCGAACAGCTGGTGACCAGCGCGGCGGCGGCGGTCCGCGCGGCGGGCCTGGTCGGCTACCCGGTGGTCATGAAGGCCTCGGGCCCCCAGCTGGCCCACAAAACGGAACTGGGCCTGGTCAAGGTCGGCCTCACCTCGGCCAGCCAGATCCGCGACGCCTACCGCGAGCTGACGGACATCGCCCGCTACGAGGACATCCCGCTGGACGGCATCCTGGTCTGCCAGATGGTCGAGCGGGGGGTGGAGATGGTCGTCGGCGTCACCCAGGACGACCTGTTCGGCCCCACGGTGACGGTGGGCCTGGGCGGCGTCCTGGTCGAGGTCCTGCACGACGCGGCGGTCCGCGTGCCACCGTTCGGCGAGGACCAGGCGCGCGCGATGCTGACGGAACTCCGCGGCCATGCGCTCCTGGAGGGGGTCCGCGGGGCGCCTCCGGCGGATGTCGACGCGCTGGTGGAGGTCGTCCTGCGGATCCAGCGCATGGCGCTGGAGCTGGGCGACGAACTCTCGGAACTGGACATCAACCCCCTGATGGTCCTCCCCCGAGGCCAAGGCGCAGTCGCCTTGGACGCCCTGGCCATCTGCCGCTGACCGGCCACGGCCCGGCCCGGGCCAAGCCCGCCGCCGACGGGGGCGCCGTTCCGGGCGCAGCCCGGGATCGGGCGCAGCCCGGGATCGGGCGCAGCCCGGGATCGGGCGCAGCCCGGGCGGGGCCCCGCGGGCCGCAGGCCATCGCATCAGCCGAGCACCCCCAAGGAGCCGCACGTCATGAACGATCCCGCCACCCTCCTCCACCGCACCGAGAACAACGTCTCGTGGATCACGCTCAACCGTCCCGACGCCATGAACGCCATCACCTGGGACCAACGCGACCGCCTCATCGACCTCCTCGCCGAGGCCACCGCCGATCCCGCCGTCCGGGCGGTCGTTCTTACCGCCACCGGCAAGGGCTTCTGCGCCGGCGCAGATCTCCGCGGCGCCCCCGCCCCCGCCGGAGGCGACCGTGTTGCCGGCGACATCGCCCGGATGATCCGCCTCGGCGCCCAGCGCCTCATCACCGCCGTGCTGGACTGCGAAAAGCCCGTGATCGCCGCAGTCAACGGCACCGCCGCCGGCATCGGCGCCCACCTCGCCCTCGCCTGCGACCTCGTCATCGCCGCCGAACCGGCCACGTTCATCGAGGTGTTCGTCCGCCGCGGCCTGGTCCCGGACGGGGCCGGCGCCTACCTGCTGCCCCGCCTGATCGGCCCGCAGAAGGCCAAGGAGCTGATGTTCTTCGGCGATGCGCTCACCGCCCGCGACGCGGAGCGGTTCGGCCTGGTCAACACAGTGGTCCCCGCCGACGACCTGGCGGAGACGGCCCGCGCCTGGGCGGAACGCCTCGCGCAGGGCCCGACCCGGGCCATCGCCCTGACCAAGCAGCTGGTCAACGCCTCCCTGGACTCCGACCGCGCGACCGCCCTGGCCGCCGAGGCCACCGCCCAGGAGATCAACATGACCACGGCGGACGCGAACGAGGGCGTGGCCTCCTTCGTGGAACGGCGCACGCCCAAGTACCGCGGCCACTGACCCGTACGCCCCAGGACGGGACCACTACCGGGGGTTGGGCTTCAGCACGGCGAACACCGCCCCGCTGGTGTCGGCCAGCCAGGCGATCCGCCCGACGTCCGGCACGTCCACCCCCGGCATCAGCACTGTGCCGCCGTTCTCCGCCACCGCCGTGGCGGTGTCATCGACGTCCGCCACGGCGAAGTACGGCACCCAGCGCGTGTCGTCACCTCCCTGGCTCTCCTGCAGCGGCGCCACCCCGCCGAAGGACCCGTCCTGCTGGTCGCCCTCGCCGATGCTCAGCACCCGGTAGGTCATCCCCGGCGCCTCCATCTCCTCCGACCGCCAGCCGAACAGCGTGCGGTAGAAGGTGGTGGCGGCCACCGGGTCCGCCGTGTGCAGTTCCACCCAGCACAGGGTGTTGTCCGCGGAGGTCACCCCCAGCCCCTTGGTCTTCCCCGGCTGCCATACCGCGAACTCGGCGCCGCCGGGGTCGGTGAACTGGGCAAGCCACCCTTCGCCCATCACGTCCATCGGCTCGGCCCGGACCTGCCCGCCGCCCTGGGTCACGGCCTTGGCGGTGGTCTGGATGTCCGGGGTCTGGAAGTACACCATCCAGGCCGCAGTCGCCCCCTCGTCCATCAGCGGCCCCATCGCGGCGACGGTCTTCCCGCCCTTGTGGAAGAACCCGTACCCGCCCGCGTCGGGCCCGGCCGAGACGAACTCCCAGCCGAAGACCACCCCGTAGAAGGCGGCGTCGCCGACGGTGTCGGGGCTGCCGAGGTCGAGCCAGTTGGGGGAGCCGGTACGGAAGTCGGTGCCGAGCATGCTGTCCTCCAGAGGGTCGGTTGATTCGCCGCCCGCCACGATGCCGAGCCGCACCCGCCCCCCGCCCGCACCTCCCCCCGGCACCCCCCGGATTCACCCGCCCGGCCCTGCCGCCGCCCCAGGGGACACGCGACCACCCCTCGCCACAGCCGGGCACCCGCACAGCCGTTACGGACTGCACCGCCGCCCTCCGGGGGGTTCCAATCTGACGATCCGTCAGCTTGAATCGATGCTGTGATGGGACACGCAGGGATGGCGGCCACCGTCGTCCGATACCTCAGATCAGCCGGCTTCCCCACCGCCATGGAGCCCGCGCCCGTCGACGCGCATCCGCGCCCCGATCTCCGCGCCGTCGGCGACGACGAGCGCGCCCCGGTCAGCCCCGCCGACTTCCGGGCCGTGCTCGGGAACTTCGCCAGCGGGGTCACGATCATCACCGCACCCGGAGTGGACGACGAGCCCTGGCCGGCCGGCTTCGCCTGCCAGTCCTTCGCCTCGCTGTCCCTCGATCCGCCCCTGGTGACCTTCATGGTCGGGCGCAGCTCGACCAGCTGGCCGCGGATCGCCCGGGCCGGGGTGTTCTGCGTGAACATTCTCGGGGCCGAGCAGAGCGGGCTCTGCCGGGCCTTCGCGGTCAGCGGGGCCGACAAGTTCGCGGGGGTCGAGCACACGCCGGCGCCGGTCACGGGGTCTCCGCAGCTGGCCGGCGTACCGGCCTGGATCGACTGCCGGATCCATGCCGTGCACACCGGCGGCGACCACCTGATCGTGGTCGGCCGGGTGGAGGCGATGGGCGCGGCGGGCGAGGGCGACCCCCTGCTCTTCCACAAGGGCAGATTCGCCCGCCTGACCCCCAACCCGGCCTGACCGGCCTGACGGCCGGACGGCCCTTCCGAGCCCGGTCCGGAGCCGGGGCCGAGGCCCCAGGCGGGGCCGGGCAGGGCCGGAGCCGGGGCCCGGCGGGGCCGGGCCGCAGCCCGGGCTCGGCCTGGCCCGGCCCGGCCCGGCCCGGCCGCTAGAACGTCAGGACGCCCCGGGCCACCCGCCCGTGCTTCGCGTCGGCCGCCGCCTTGGGGAAGTCCTCCACCGGGTAGATCTCCGTGACCAGTTCGTCCAGCAGCAGCCGGCCCTCCCGGTACAGCTGCGCGTACAGCGCGATATCGCGCTGCGGGCGCGAGGAGCCGTACCGGCAGCCCATGATGGTCTTGTCCAGGTAGAGCGAGGAGACCTGGAAGGACGCCTCCTCCGTGAAGCCCGGAACCCCCAGCAGCACCGCCTGCCCGTGCCGGTCCAGCAGGTCGATCGCCTGCCGGATCAGCTTCACGCTGCCCACGCACTCGAAGGCGTGGTCCGCCCCGGTCGGCAGGATCTCCTTCACCGCCGCCGCGCTGTCCGGGACCGCCGACGCGTCCACGAAGTGCGTCGCACCGAACTGCCGGGCCACCGCCTCCTTCGCCGGGTTCGCGTCCACCGCGACGATCACCGACGCGCCCGCGATCCGCGCGCCCTGCAGCACGTTCAGGCCGATCCCGCCGCTGCCGATGACCACCACCGACTCGCCCCGGTCCACCCTGGCCCGGTTCAGTACGGCGCCCACGCCGGTCAGCACCCCGCAGCCGATCAGCGCCGCGCTGGTCAGGGGTATGTCCGCCGGGATCTTCACCGCCTGTACGGCCTTGACGATCGTCCGCTCCGCGAACGCGGAGTTGGAGGCGAACTGGAACAGCGGCGTTCCGCCGCGCGAGAAGGGCCGGCCGGGCATCCCGATCGCCTTCCGGCACATCGTCGGCCGCCCCCGGTCGCAGTCCGCGCAGGCCCCGCAGTTGGCGAGGGTGGACAGCGATACGTGGTCACCGGGCACCACATGCGTCACCCCCGCCCCCACCGCCTCCACGACCCCCGCGCCCTCGTGTCCCAGCACCACCGGCGGCGGGAACGGGATCGTCCCGTCGATCACCGACAGATCGCTGTGGCACAGCCCGGCCGCCGCGACCGCGACCAGCACCTCCCCCGGCCCCGGATCACGGATCTCCAGATCGTCGACCACCTGGACCTGCTTGCCGTCGAAGACAACACCTCTCACCGGGACTCCTTAGGGAGGCCGAGCACGCGCTCGGCGATGATGTTCCGCTGGATCTCGTCCGAACCGCCGTAGATGGTGTCGGCCCGGGTGAACAGGAACAGCCGCTGTGCCTCGGCCAGGCCGTCCTCGTACGGAAGACCGGGCGCCCAGTCCCGGACCCCGGCGGAGCCGGCCGCCCCCCGGACCGCCACCGCCAGCTCGCCGAGCCGCCGGTGCCAGCCGCCCCACAGCAGCTTGGCCACGCTCGGCGCGCCCGGGTCCGGCGCACCCGGGTCCTGGGCGCTGCCCAGGGTGCGCAGGGCGTTCCACCGCATGGTGCGCAGCTCGGCCCACTGCCGGACCAGCCGGTTCCGCAGCACCTCGTCCGCCGTTTCGGAGGAGGCGAGGTAGGCGCCCACCACCCGTTCGAGTTCCGCCGCGAAGCCGATCTGCTGCACCAGGGTGGACACCCCGCGCTCCAGAGCCAGCAGCCCCATGGCCACGGTCCAGCCGTTGCCCTCCCCGCCGACCACCTCCTCGGCGACGGCCCCGTCGAAGAAGACCTCGTTGAACTCGCTGGTCCCCGACATCTGCCGGATCGGCCGGACGTCGATCAGGCCCGGCTGGTCCATCCGGACCAGGAGGAAGGACAGCCCGTGGTGCCGGCGGGAGCCCGGTTCGGTGCGGGCCAGGACGAAGCACCAGTCGGCCTCCCGCGCCAGCGAGGTCCAGATCTTCTGCCCGGTGACCCGGTACCGGTACCGGTCCCCGCCCCTACCCCCGTCCCGGTCCCGGTCCCGTACGGCCGTGGTGCGGACGGCCGCGAGGTCGGAGCCGGCCCCCGGCTCGCTGTACCCCTGGCACCACAGCTCCTCGCCGCGCGCGATCGCCGGCAGGAACCGGTCCCGCTGCTCCCGGGTGCCGTATGCGAGCAGGGTGGGGGCGAGCAGGTTCTCGCCGATGTGGCCGACCCGGCCGGGGGCGCGGGCCCGGGCGTACTCCTCGGCCCACACCACCTGCTGGGTGAGCGTCGCGGCCCGCTGTCCGTACGCGCCGGGCGGCGCCTCCCAGCCGAGCCCGATCCAGCCGCCCCGCCCGAGCTCCCGCTCCCACTCCCGGCGGGCGGCCACGCCCTCGTGCTCGCTGCCCGGCCCGCCGAGGCCGGCCGCCTCGGCGTACGGCCCGCGCAGATGCCCGGCGAGCCAGTGCCGCGCGGCGGACCGGAAGTCCTCGTCCGCCGCGTCAAAGCCGAACTCCACGAGATCCCCTTACGCGTTGGGGCGGTCCTTGGAGGCCGCCGCCCTGGCCATGGCCTCCAGCTGGGCCAGCATCGGCATGGGGTCGGTGCCGACGGTGCCGGGCAGGAAGTCGGCGATCTTCTCCGGGGTCCAGGCCCCGTCGGCGTATCCGGCGCGCAGTTCGCGCGGCTGGGCCCATACGGCGATCTTCGGGCCGGCGATGGTGTACACCTGCCCGGTGATCTTCTCCTCCCGGGCGCGGTCGCTGAGCAGGTACGTGACGAGCGCGGCGACGTCCTCGGGTTCGCCGATCTCCTTCAGCTCCATCGGCACGTTGGCCGACATCCGGGTCCGGGCGACGGGGGCGACGGCGTTGGCGGTGACCCCGTACTTGTGCAGGCCGAGGGCGGCGGACCGGACCAGCGAGATGATCCCGCCCTTGGCCGCTGAGTAGTTGGCCTGGGCGACGCTGCCCTGGTGGTTGCCGCTGGTGAAGCCGATCAGCGTGCCGGTGCCCTGCTTGCGCATGACGGCGGCGGCGGCCCGGAACACCGTGAAGGTGCCCTTGAGGTGGGTGGCGACGACGGGGTCCCACTCCTCCTCGCTCATGTTGAACAGCATCCGCTCGCGCAGGATGCCGGCCACGCAGACGACCCCGTCGATCCGCCCGTACTCGGCGAGCGCGGTGTCGACGATGCGCTGCCCGCCCGCCATGGTGGAGATGTCGTCGGCGACGGCCACCGCCTGCCCGCCGGCCGCGGTGATCTCCTTCACCACGGTGTCGGCGACCTCGCTGGTCGGCTCCCCGCCCTCGATCGAGACCCCGTAGTCGTTGACGACGACCTGTGCTCCCTCGGCGGCGGCGGCGAGCGCCACGGCCCGGCCGATGCCCCGGCCCGCGCCGGTGACGGCGACGACCTTGCCTGCCAAGAAGTTCCCCACGTCCGGCCCCTTCCCGCGGTTTCTGACGGACCGTTAGATTCTATGGGCACCCGGATGCACGTGCACAAGCCCTCGTCCGTCAGGAGTGAGCGAAGCCATGACTCTCCCCGCCGAGTTCCACGCCATCGCGAAGCGCGTCAACAACTGGGGCCGCTGGGGCGCCGACGACGAGATCGGCACCCTCAACCTGATCACCGCCGGGGTCCTGCGCGCCGCCGCGGCCGAGATCCGCACCGGGCGCCGGATCCCGCTGGCCCTCCCGCTCAAGGAGGACGGCGTACAGGCCGGCCTGATCCCCGGCCGGATCAATCCGCTGCACACGATGGTGCAGATCAACCAGGAGCTCTTCGGTCCGGGCACGGTGGCCTGCAGCGACGACGCGGTGACCATGGGCCTGCAGGCGGCCACCCACTGGGACGCGCTCACCCATGTCTCGCACTCGGGCCGCATCTACAACGGCCGCCCGGCCGACTCCATCACCCCGCACACCCGCGCACAGTTCAGCGGCATCGACAAGGCGGCCCCGATCGTCTCGCGCGGGGTCCTCCTCGACGTCGCCCGCGCCAAGGGCCTGGACCGGCTGCCGGGCGACCATGCGGTGACCCCGGCGGACCTGGCCGAAGCGGAGGAGTTCGGCCGGGTGAAGGTCCGGCCCGGCGACATCGTGCTGGTCCGCACCGGCCAGATACAGACCTACCTGGCGGGGGACAAGCACGGCTACGGCTTCCCGTCCCCGGGACTGTCGGTGCACACCCCGGAGTGGTTCCACGCCCGCGATGTGGCGGCCGTCGCCAATGACACCCTGACCTTCGAGATCTTCCCGCCGGAGATCGAGAACCTGTGGCTGCCGGTGCACGCGCTCGACCTGGTCGAGATGGGCATGCACCAGGGCCAGAACTGGAATCTCGAAAAGTTGTCCACAGCCTGTGCAGAAGAGTCCCGGTACAGCTTCTTCCTCTCGGCGATGCCGGAACCCTTCGTCGGCGCCACCGGGACCCCGGTCGCTCCGGTGGCAATCCTCTGACGACGACCCCTCCGGGCAGCCCCTAACCCCCGCCGCTCCCGGCCACCTGACGCCAGATCGCCACGGCTGCCACCAACTGGGCGAGCACGTAGGCGATCTGCGCCGAGGTGCCGCGCATCTGGTAGACCGACAGCAGCAGACTGAAATTGGTGGGCTTGAACTGCCTCTCCCCTCTGAAGGTGGCCATGTCCATCCAGAGGCTGGTGAGTGTCAGAACGGTGAGCATGAGCAGGACGTGCAGCAGCGCGAAGCCGGGTTCGGTGTCGGTGATGCGACTGAGCAGGGCGGCTACCCCGACCGGGAGGGCATAGGACAGGGTCAGGCTCAGCGCACGCACGGGACTGTGCCGCCCGGGGAGCACGCGCCAGAGTGCCCCCAGCACCAGGCCGGCACCGGCCCAGGCGATCTGCCATGCGAGCAACTTCGCCGCGATCTCCAGCAGCCCGTTGTGCTCATGCAACACGAGCAGCCAGTTGCGGTAGTCCGGGACGCTGCTCACCCAGACCAGGGCGACACTCGCCGGAATTCCGAAGAAGAATGCCAGCTTGGCGGCATGATGGGCGTTTGCCCACCAGGAGGACTCGGGCCCCCAGGCAAGGGCGATGTCGACCACGGAATAACGCTCGTCCGGGGTATTTGAACTCTGCTGCTTCAGCCACTCGCCCTGCCTGCGCAGCTTCTCCTCCAAGTCATCGCGGTCACCGGCCTCACGGCCGTGTTCGATCAGATAGAGCTCATGGTGCCAGTTCCTGTATTCATGGGCCTTGTCCAGCAATTCCCTTCGCCGCCCCCCGAATACCTGACGATGGAATTGCGAGTCCGCCTTGTGCAGCACTGACCAGCGCTGGCCCACCTTGACGAGCACCCAGAGCGACGACGTGATCAGCAAGGCCCACAACGCCCAGAGCGAGTTGGAACCCGCGAACTCGACCTGCCTCAGCCCCACCATGAAGGCGAAGATCGCGGCCGTCAGCAGAAAATCGGCCTTTTCGGGGCGCAGGGTTTCCCACTGCTGGTCCTCTCCCTTGGCCCGCTCCTGCACGACACGGATGCGCAGCAGCGCGACAAGCGCAATGCCGGCCAGCACCCACGAGTAGGCATACACCCACCTGAGACCGTCAGTGGGAAGCTCACCCAGGAACCTGGTGAACTCCTGATCCCGGACTCCGGCGCTTTCGCCGGGCCAGGCGATGCGCTTCCAGTCGCGGCGTTGCGCCCACCAGAAGCAGCTCAGAATGACCGATGCGACCGTCGCCTGCAGCACCGACGCGACCAGGACCCAAAGGACCGGGGCCTCCCCCCACACCTTGATCCAGCTTTGTCGGATCAGCCCTCCCTCCCGCGCGAAGCGCCACGCCCAGGCCGTCATCGCGGCCAGCCCCAGCCACACCGTCGCCAGCCCCAGCAGCAGGAGCCAGAGGCGATCTGAGCGCTGCACATCCGCGATCGTGGGAACCCCTTCGCCGAAAAGGAGGTGCAGGGACGCGACCGCGAGCCCGCCGAGGCCGGCCACCACGGTTGCAGCCACTTTCACGGCTCGGCCCTGACGGCACCGGACCCCGTCCTTGATCTTCGTCTCGGCCTTGGAGGGCAGCTCGGGACGGCACCACGGGCGGGCGACCAGGACCAGGGCCAGCCCAGCCACGAGTCCGAGCAGGGCACGCCACGAAGTCGACTCGATCCTTTTCATGAGCAGGATGAGCGTCAGGACGACAGCGGCGCTCAGCACGGCCCAGTACAGGACGGCCTGTTTGGGGCCTTCGTTGATCGGCCTGCGAATCCTGCGGAACAGCCGACGGGGGGACAGGGATGCCCCTCCCGGCTCCGGCGCCTCGGAAGACTTTTGCGGCAGGGCACGGACCGCGGCCACCGCCAGCACCACGGAGGCGGACAGCCACCACGAGAGCACGCCCACCTGGCTCAGCCGCTCCCAGGTGTTGGTCCAGGTGAAGTACCGCTGCCAGGGCGGATCCACTTCGACACCGAGCTCCAGGTTCTGTGGCTTCTCCCACACCACATTCCCGTTGCGGTGGGACGAGGGCTCCGGTGAGATCATGGCGGCATCGAGGCCGCCCAGCTTGACCGCAACGTTCTGCCATTCGGCGGTCATCAGGGTGTTCGGCGGCTTGAGCGCAACCCGCCAGACCTTGCCACTCACCTCGATTCCCCACGGCCCGATTCGGACGTCCCCTTCATGCTCGATCCAGGCGAGTGCCTGGTACTGCACTGTGATCACGTCGCCCTGCGCGGTGACCCGGGGAGTATGGAGGCGCCATTCGGCAGCGCGGGGATTCTTCTCCGCAGGGGAAGCGGAAGGCGATGGGTCGGCCTGCCCAGGGGAAGCGGAAGGCGACGGGCCGACCTGCCCAGGGGAAGCGGAAGGCGACGGGCCGACCTGCCCAGGGGAAGCGGAAGGCGACGGGCCGACCTGCCCAGGGGAAGCGGAAGGCGACGGGCCGACCTCGTTCCCGCGCAGAAGACAGGTCATCGCGTGCTGGTACTCGCGAGAATCCTCGCCCAGCGTCAGATTTCTCGCATAGGGCCAGGTGTCCGGAACGTTGACGGTCATGTCCGACTGCACCTGGGTGAACGTGAGGCCTTGGTGTTCGAAGCCCAGCTCTGCAGTCGCCACCCGCGCATCGAGCATCCCCGTCTGGCACTTGTCACTCTCACGCCGAACGGTGTCCTCCGCACCCGACGACAGCTGACGCCAGCCGGTGACCAACAAGAACGTCGACAGCAGGCACCCGACGGCCACCAGCAGCAGCGCCACCGGCAGATAACACCGCCGCCACCAGGGCAGCTGCTGGGTCTGCGAGGAAGCTTCATCGGATTGCGAAGTCATGACATGCGACCGATCATGTCCATATGCGATGACAGAACGTTACCAACCGGAGGAATAATGACCGAAACCAAGGATTCCGCCACGTCCAAGGCGCAGCTTCCCTCGTTCGAGGACGCCGAAGGGCTAGGGCCGCAGGACACGGAGTTCCTGCGGGACCTCGTCGCCGTGCTGGCGAAGCACGGGAACCTCGATCGCTTCGGTCTGTGCCTCCTGCACGACCATTTCCCGCTCGGCGCGGACGAGGTTCTGGTGGAGACGAACGATCCGACAACGCGCACGCTCCACGCCCATGTGGAGAAGACGGGACGGACGAAGCACGCCAAGGCGTCCCAGTGGAGGTTCCTGCGGCACGCCGAGCACGGCGAGCACACGCCCGGCGCGGGGCCCAAGGGGGACCCGTATCAGGTGATCATGGTGTGCGATCCGATCGAGGATCTGTGCCCCGGGCGCGAGCGCACGCGCTGACCCGCTGCCGAGGTGATCCTCTAGCCTGGGGCGCGGCCCGGGGCGCGGTGCCCGGGTGAGGGAGGGTGCGCGTTCGATGTGGGTTGACCTTTCAACCGTTGACGTACCGATGGCCGACCGGTTCGAGTGGTTCAACGAGGTCGTCGCCACCGAGCTGATGCCCACCGCGCTCAGCACCGACCGCACCGCGAGCTTCCGCGCCGAAGTCGCCGCGCTGGACCTCGGTGCGGTCCAGGTCTCGAAGTTCGCCTACTCCCCGCTGCGTTCGCGGCGCACCCCGGCGCTGATCCGCCGGAGCGACCCCGAGCAGTACCAGCTCGCGCTGGTGACCTCGGGCAGCGAGTGGATCACGCAGCGGGGCAACGGCGCCCAGCTGACCGCCGGCGACCTGGTGTTCTGGAACTCCTCGCACCCCTGGGAAGCCGGCGTTCCGGAGGCGGAGGGCCAGGTCGAGGCGATCGTGCTGCAACTGCCGCGATCGGCCATGCCCTTGCGCGTCGAGCGGCTGGACCGCCTGCTGGCCCGCCGCATCCCCGCACGTACCGGCATGGCGGCGATCCTCGCCCGGTTCCTGACCTCCCTGCACGACGAAGGTCCCGACTGCGCTCCGCAGGACCTGGCCCGGCTGGCGGGCGTCACCACCGACCTGGTGGCGGCCTGTCTGGCCGAGCACCTCGACACGCCGGACGAACTCCCCGCCGAGACCCGGACCCGGGCCCTGCGGGCCCGGATCGACCGGTTCATCGAGCACAACCTCGGCGATCCGGAACTGACCCCGCGCGCCATAGCCGCCCATCATGCGGTCTCCCTGCGCACGCTCTACAGCCTCTACGAGGGCCCCGGGGGCCCCGGGGACTCCGGGGACCCCGGGGACCCCAGGACCGAGCGCGGTATCGCGACCGTCATCCGCCGGCGCCGGCTCGACCGGGCCCATCAGGATCTCGCCGCCCCCGAACTCCGCCGCCACACGGTCCAGTCCATCGCCGCCCGCCGCGGCTTCAGCAGCGCCACCGCCTTCTCCCGCGCCTTCCGGGAGGCGTACGGGCTCACGCCGACCCAGCACCGCCACCAGGCGCTCGCAAACCCGCCTGCACGAAAGGGCGGTCCGGCCCGCACACTGCGCACACCCCGCCCTCCGGCGGCCCCATAGGCTCCCCGCTGGGCGAGGGCGGGAATCCGCCCGGCACCGCTCGCGGCCCGGAAGGAACCGGGGACCTTCCGGCCCGCGGGCGCCCCGGCAGACCACCCCGCCCACCCGTGCAGTCCTCCGTGGAACCATGAGGTGTCCATGACGCGTCACCGTTCGCGCGTCACCCCCCGAATCCCCACCTCACCCCACTCCGCAGAGGAGAAGCGCATGGCAAACCCGTATCAGGTCACGCCGCCGCCCCCACCCCAGAGACGCTCGGGCGGAAAGATCGCCCGCTTTGTGATCCTCGCCCTGATCGTCGGCGGCGGCTACGGCGCCTCCAAGGTGCTGGGCGACGACGAAGGCAAGACCTCGAAGTCCGCCTCCGCCTCGGCCTCGGCCTCGGCCGCCGCCAAGACCCAGGACCCCGGTTCCGCCGAGTCCGCCTCCGACACCTCCAACCACTGGAAGGTGGGCGACTGCGGCGGACCCGACCCGAAGCGGCAGCCGGACGGGTACCGGGCCCTGAAGTGCACCGACTCCGGTGCCACCTTCAAGGCCATCGACATCAAGGACGCGAGCATCCTCCCCGGTTCGATCCAGTGCCCGGCGGGCACCGACCTCATGATCGAGGTGAGCATTTCCTACGGAGCGAACAGCGCGAGCAGCGGCATCCCCACCAACACCGTCTGTGGCCGCAACCTGACCGGCGCGCACCCCGGTGACGCGGGCGCCGGCGGCGTCCAGCTGGTCAAGGGCGACTGCGTGGACGCGCAGGCCCAGGAGGTCGCCTGTGCCTCCGGAGGCTCCCGCGCGATGAAGGTGCTGGCCCTGGTCAAGACGAAGGACGAGTGCCCGTCGGGCACGAACGAGCCGTTGCGGCTGACCATGTCGGTCGGCCGGCCCTATGACGTGATCTGCGCCAAGCGCTGACGCGACCGGCCGGGATGCTGTGGGTGGCGGCGTACGGTCGTGTACGCCCCGAGCGCGGCACGGCGAGCCGCCACCCAACGACCCGCACTCGCCAAGGCGGAACCTTGACGTCCCCTCGCGACGAATCGCTCACTCCAGGGTGATCACCATGTGACGAGCCGTCAACACCTCGTTAGAGGTACACGTGTGGTTCCCGCGGCGCGCCGGGAAATTCCGATGTGTCATCCACCGACTTGTCGGCCCGGTCGATCTCGCACCAGATCCGTTTCCCGGCGCCCTCGCGCTGCCAGCCCCAGCGGTCCGCCAGCCCGTCCACCAGCTCCAGTCCGCGACCGCCCGTATCGTCACCGGCCGCATGGCGCGGGGCCGGCGGGCGGTCGCTGGCGTCGGCGACCTCGACCCGGACCCCCGGGGCGCCGAACAGCATCCGCAGAACCGCCGGGCAGCCGGTGTGCACCACCGCATTGGTGACCAGCTCGGAGATCAGCAGGATCAGCGTCTCCGCCAGCGGTTCATCGTCCCCTATCCCGCATCCGGCCAGCCGGGAGCGCGCCCATCTGCGCGCCCGGCCGACCTCCGCGGGATCCGGGCCTACCTCCAGCTGAACCTGAAGCACCTGCACCGCTCACACCATCCGAACCGGCGGACACTTCGCCTCGCGAAAGGACGACGGGATCACGGACCGTGACCCCCTTGCGGAGCAGCTTGGTTGACATACAGTCACCAAAACAAGCGCTTCGGGCATATTCCAGCGCGAAGGAGTAGGCGTGGTGCATACTGTGCGACGCTCACGCCGCCGGGCCGCTCGCATTGACGGGAGCGTACCGGAGCGGCCCCCGACTCCGGTCCGTTACGAGTCAGGCGAAGGACACAAACGGATATCAACTCTCCGTAATCGGACATGAGTCCCCACCTGCCCCACCCGTTACTCCATTCCCGTTACTCCACTCCCAGCAGTTCTGCTGCCAGCAGCTCCTCCGCCTCCGCGGCCGTCCGCCACTGCTCCGCCCGCACCCAGGCCCGCTTCAGATGCAGGTGGACGTCCGCCTCCCAGGTGAATCCCATCCCGCCGTGCACCTGGAGGCAGTCCCGCGCACCCAGCACCGCGGCCTCGTCCGCCAGCAGCTTCGCCCCCGCGATCTCCGCGGCGTCACCCGTCACCGCCGCCGCGTAGACCGCCGTACGGGCCAGCTCCGCCCGCACCAGCATCTGCGCGCAGAGATGCTTGACCGCCTGGAAGGCCCCGATCGGCTGCCCGAACTGCTCACGGGTCCGGGCGTACTCCACCGCCAGCTCCACCGTGCGCAGCGCACTGCCCAGCTGGAGCGCGGCCGTCAGCAGCGCACCCTCGTCAACCAGCCCGCCGAAGCCACCGGAGCGGTACGGGGAGACGCCCGGCCCCGCCACCCTGGACAGCGGGGTCAGCGGGTCCACCGAGGCCACCGGCTCGCCGGTGACCGGGCCGGCGGCCCCCAGCACGGCGTCCGACTCCGCCAGGTACGCCACCGGCCCGCCGGCCCCGAAGTCGTACGCGGTCACCACCGCCCGCCCCTCGGCCGCGCCCGGCACCAGCCCGGCCGCCAGGTGCGTGGCCACCAGCGGGCCCGGCAGCAGCGCCCGCCCCGCCTCCTCGAAGACCAGCACCGCCTCCGGCATGCCCAGGCCCACTCCCCCCGCCGCCTCCGGCAGCCGAAGCGCGAAGAAGCCCGCCCCGCCCAGCTCCTGCCACAGCCGTCGGTCCACGACCGGGCCGGAGTCCACCGCCGCCCGGAGCGCGTCCCGCCCGTACCGGCCCGCCAGCAGGTCCCGGACGCCCGCCCGCAGGTCCCGCTGCTCCTCGGTCAGCTGGAAGTCCACGCCACCCTCACCGGCCCTTCGGCAGGCCGAGGATCCGCTCGGCCACGATGTTCTGCTGGATCTGCGAGGTGCCGGCGGCGATCGTGTACGAGAGGGAGGACAGCCGGTCGAGCACCCACTCCCGGTCGAGGTCGAGCGAGCCCGCCCCCAGCACCTCCGCCGCCGCCTCGTACAGCTCCTGGCGGGCATGCGAGTAGCGCAGCTTGAACACCGAGCCGCCCACCCCCGGCACCCCGGCCACCCCGGAGCCCGCCACCCCGGCCCCCGCCGCCTCGCTCACATTCCACTGGGTGAGCCGCCACAGCGCACCGAACTCCGCATGCAGCCGCCCCAGCCTGCGCCGCAGCACCGGATCGTCCCAGCGGCCGTTGGCGCGGGCGGCCCGGGCCAGCTCGCCGAGGGTCCGCCGGCAGGCGACCACCTCGCCGACGAAGGCCGTGCCCCGCTCGAAGGACAGGGTCACCATGGTGACCCGCCAGCCGTCGTTCTCCGCGCCCACCCGGTGGGACACCGGCACCCGGACCTCGTCGAGGAACATCTCGGCGAACTCGGTGGAGCCGGCCAGGGTGCGCAGCGGCCGGACGGTGACCCCCGGAGCGTCCATCGGCATCGCCAGCCAGGAGATCCCGCGGTGCCGGGGAGCGGCCGGGTCCGTCCGGACCAGCAGCTCACACCAGTCGGCGACCTCGGCGTGCGAGGTCCAGATCTTGGATCCGCTGACCACGTACGCGTCCCCGTCGCGGACCGCCCGGGTGCGCAGGGCGGCCAGGTCCGAGCCCGCCTCCGGCTCGGAGAAGCCCTGGCACCAGATCTCCTCCCCGCGCAGGATCGGCCCGAGCCAGCGGTCCCGCTGCCCGGGCGTCCCCTCGGCGGCGATGGTCGGGCCGGCGTGCAGCAGGCCGACGAAGTTGGCGCCCACGTACGGGGCCCCGGCCTTCTCGGTCTCCTCCAGGAAGATCAGCCGCCGGGCGGGGGTGGCGTCCCAGTGCACGTCCGCGTATCCGGCGTCGTACAGGGCCCGCTGCCAGCCCGCGTCGTAGGCGCGCCGGCCCGGCCAGTCGGCGGGCGAGGGCTTGGCGGGCAGCTTGGGCAGCACCACCGCCAGCCACTCGCGCAGCCGGGCCCGGAACTCCTCGTCCTCCGCCGTGTGGTCGAGGCGCATCAGACCAGGTCCAGGCCGAGCATCCGGATGGCGTTGCCGCGCATCAGCTTGTAGACCGTCTCCTCGTCCAGTCCCTTCACATGGTCGAGGGCGACCTCCTTGGTGTGCGGGAAGGTCGAGTCCACGTGCGGGTAGTCGGTCTCGAAGGTGGCGTTGTCCCGGCCGACGACGTCGAGCGAGGCGATGCCGTGCTTGTCGCGGAAGAAACAGCAGAAGATCTGCCGGTAGTAGTACGTGGAGGGCGGCTCGGGGATCAGTCCGCGGACCCCGCCCCAGGCCCGGTGCTCCTCCCACACGTCGTCGGCCCGCTCGAGGGCGTACGGGATCCAGCCCATCTGCCCCTCGCTGTAGGCGAGTTTCAGCGCCGGGAACTTCACCAGCACCCCGCTGAACAGGAAGTCCATCATCGAGGCCATGGCGTTGTTGAAGCTCAGCGAGGCCTGCACGGCGGGCGGGGCGTCCGGGGAGGCGGCCGGCATCTGCGAGGAGGACCCGATGTGCATGTTGACCACCGTCCCGGTCTCCTGGCAGACCGCGAAGAAGGGGTCCCAGTAGCCGGAGTGGATCGAGGGCAGGCCCAGGTGGGTGGGGATCTCGGAGAAGGTGACGGCCCGCACCCCCCGGGCGGCGTTGCGGCGGATCTCGGCGACGGCGAGGTCGATGTCCCAGAGCGGGATGATGCACAGCGGGATCAGCCGGCCGCCGCTGTCCCCGCACCACTCCTCGACCATCCAGTCGTTGTAGGCGCGCACACAGGCCAGTGCCACTTCCTTGTCGTGGGCCTCGGCGAAGGTCTGGCCGCAGAACCGCGGGAAGGTGGGGAAGCAGAGGGAGGCCTCGACGTGGTTGAGGTCCATGTCGGCGAGCCGGGCCTTGGGGTCCCAGCAGCCGCGCCGCATCTCCTCGCGGGTGATGCCCTCCAGGGTCATCTCGTCGCGGTCGAAGCCGACGGCGGCGATGTTGCGCTTGTACGGGAACTTGAGGTCCTCGTAGATCCACCAGTCGGTGGGCGGGCCGTCGGGGTCCATGGTGATGACGTACCTGCCGCCGGTGTAGGCGAGTTCGCCGATGCCTGCGGTGAGCGGCTTGGGGCCGCGGTCGCGGTACTTCGCCGGCAGCCACCGGTCGAACAGATGGGCGGGCTCGATCACGTGGTCGTCGACGCTGATGATCCGAGGCAGTTCCATGAATTCCCCTCGCCTGTTTCGAGAACCATTTCTGATGACCCGTCAGAAACAAGCTAGCCCCGCGCACCCTGGACCGTAAAGCGCTCCCGGCCTACGCTCTGCCTCGATCTGACGCAACGTCAGCTCAGAACCCACGGGAGGCCGGGCATGACGGACACCGCACGCGAACTGGACCGGTCGGCCACCCTCTGGGAGCTGATCGCCCGACGGGCCGCAGTCACCCCTGACGCCCCGGTGCTGATCGAGGCCGGGACCGGCCGGACCCTCACCTTCGGCGGACTGCGCGACGGCGCCGAGCGGGTCGCGGCCGGACTGCACGGCCTGGGCGTCCGCCCGGGCACGGTCGTCGCCTGGCAGCTGCCCACCCGCATCGAGACGGTGCTGCTGTCCGTCGCCCTGGCCCGGCTCGGCGCCGTCCAGACCCCCGTCATCCCCTTCTACCGGGACCGCGAGGTCGGCTTCGCGCTCACCGAGTCCAAGGCCGCCTACTTCGCCGTCCCCGGCACCTGGCGCGGCTTCGACCACACCGCCATGGCCGAACGGCTCGGCGCCCGCGGGGTCTTCGAGGCGTACGCCGGCCTGCCCGAGGGCGACCCCGCGGTCCTGCCCCCGCCCCCGGCCTCCGGCACGGACGTACGGTGGATCTACTGGACCTCCGGCACCACCTCCGACCCCAAGGGTGTGCTGCACACCGACCGCTCGCTCATCGCCGGCGGCTCCTGCCTGGCCCACGCCCTCCGCCTGTCCGCCTCCGACATCGGCTCGATCGCCTTCCCCTACGCCCACATCGGCGGCCCGGACTACCTGGTGATGCTGCTGCTGTACGGCTTCCCGGCGGTGCTCTTCGAGAAGTTCGCCCTGCCCGAGTCCCTGGACGGCTACCGGCGGCACGGGGTCACGGTGGCCGGCGGCTCCACCGCCTTCTACTCCATGTTCCTGGCCGAGCAGCGCAGGCTGCCGCCCGGCGAGAAGCTGATCCCCACCCTCCGGCTGCTGGCGGGCGGCGGGGCGCCCAAGCCCCCGGAGATCTACCACGCCGTCGTACGCGAACTGGGCTGCCGGCTGACCCACGGCTACGGCATGACCGAGGTACCCATGATCACCATGGGCTCGCCGGACGACACCGACGAGAACCTGGCCGGCACCGAGGGCCGGCCCCCGGCCGGCATGTCCGTCCGGATCACCGACCCGGACGGCAAGCCCGTCCCCGCCGGGACGGACGGCGAGGTCCGGCTGCGCGGCGAGGCGGTCTGCAGCGGCTATCTGGACCCGGCCCAGTCGGCCGCCGCCTTCGACGCCGACGGCTACCTGGTCACCGGCGACCTCGGGCACCTCACCGGGGACGGCCACCTGGTCCTCACCGGACGCAGCAAGGACGTCATCATCCGCAAGGGCGAGAACATCTCCGCCAAGGAGATCGAGGACCTGCTGCACCGCCTCCCGGGCGTCGGCGACGTCGCCGTCATCGGCCTGCCCGACCCCGAACGCGGGGAACGCGTCTGCGCGGTCGTCGAACAGCCCGCGGGCGCCGAACCGCTGACCCTGGCCGTCCTCACCGCCCACCTGCGGTCCGAAGGCCTGGCCACCCACAAACTGCCGGAACAGCTGGAGCTGGTCGAAGCCCTCCCCCGCAACGACACCCTGCGCAAGGTGCTCAAGTACAAACTGCGCGAACGCTACGCGGGCTGAGGGCCGGGGCTGAGGGCCGGGGACTGGGGTCGCCGGGCCGGGCCGCCCTTCCTACCATGGAAGGAAACGGCCTCGGGGGCCACGGGGAACCGGCGCACCGGAGGTGATCCCCCATGCGCAGACGCTTCCGGGCCGGCCCGGCCTGCACCGCCGCCGCCCTGCTCCTCACCGTGCTCTGTACGGGCCAGGCACCCGCGGCGGCCCCACCGGGCCGGGCGGACCTCGACCCGGTCACCGTCGAGCGCCTCGACGGGGCGATCCAGGCGGCCATGCGGCAGGCCGGCATCCCGGGCGTCAACGTCGGGCTGTGGATCGACGGCCGCGGCGATTACGTGCGCGCCTTCGGGGTCTCCGAGAAGAGCTCCGGAACCCCGATGAAGACCGACCTCTTCTCCCGGATCGGGAGCGTCACCAAGACCTTCACCATCACCGCGCTGCTCCGGCTCGTCGACGCCGGCCGGGTCGGCCTGGACGACCCGGTCTCCGACTACGTCCCCGGGGTCCCCGGCGGCGACGCCATCACCGTCCGGCAGCTCGCCGATATGCGCAGCGGGCTGTACGACTACACCGACGACCAGAAGCTCCTGACCACGATGAAGGCCGACCCGCACCGGTCCTGGAGCCCTCGGCAGCTGCTGGACATCGCCTTCTCGCACCCCGCCGGGTTCGCCCCGGGCACCAAGTGGCAGTACAGCAACACCAACACCGTGCTGCTGGGGCTGCTGATCGAGAAGGTCAGCGGGAAGAAGCTGGGCGACTACATCCGGCAGGAGGTGCTCGGGCCGGTGGGGCTCGAGGACACCGTCTTCCCGACGGACAGCACCATCCCGGACCCGTACGCCCACGGCTACACCGATTTCACCCCCAGCGGGAAGACCGCAGACGCCTCCCGCTGGAACCCCTCCTGGGCCTGGGCCGCCGGCGCGATGATCTCCGACCTGGACGATCTGCACACCTGGGTACCGGCCCTGGTGAGCGGCCGGCTCCCGGACGGCAAACCCCTCGTGAAGCCCGCCACCCAGGCCCAGCGGCTGGCCGTCGAACCGACCGGCCACCCCGGCATCAAGTACGGGCTGGGCATCATGGAGGTCAACGGCTGGTTCGGGCACAACGGCGAACTGCCCGGCTACGAAAGCCTGACGATCCGGCTGCCGTCGCAGGGCGCCACCCTGGTGGTGCTCATCAACTCCGACATCGACGGCACCACCGGCAGCCTCTCCAGCCTCATCGGCCGGACGGTCACCGAGATCGCCACACCGGCACACCCGTTCACCGTCCCGGCCGCGGCCCGGCCGAAAGCACCGAGCCCCGACTCCAGCCCCAGCAGCCCCGCCCCGAGCCCGAACCGGAGCCCCGGCCCGCCACGGTGATCGGCTACGCGTCCGGGGCCTCGACCCCGCAGTAGCCGGCGAAGGCGGTCAGGATCCCGGCCTCCGAGATCCGCCCGTCCCCGTCGGCGTCCAGCGCCGCCGCCACCGTCTCGGCGAGCTCGGGCGCGATGCCCAGCACCCGCAGCACCCGGGCCGCGGCCGGCGGCGTGACCCCGGCCCCGTCCTCGTCGGCCACGGCGATCACGGCGTGCAGGAACTGCTGGCCGATTCCGGCGAACCGCTCCGGGCTGTCCTGCAGCCGCTTCGCGGCGCCGGTGATGAACTCGTCGCGGGTGACGCGCTGGTCGCCGTCCACGTCCGCGATGCCGGCCATGCCCTGCCAGAAGGCCTCGGCACCGTGGATGACCGCCTGCCCCTTGTCGGAGCGTGCGGTGACACCGAATTCGGCCATCACCTCCCTGGCGGCCTTGCTGAAGTCCTCGCGGTCGATATAGCCGTTGCCGTCCTGGTCGAAGATGGCGAATCGGGCGGCGATCTTGCGCTCGTACTGTGCGCTGTCCATATTCGGGATCCGCCTTCACTGATGCGGTGGGGTGCAGTTCAAGACAAGGCAGGAGCGTAAGGCCTCGATGGCCTGCGCGTTAAGCGAAGCGTGCAAGCAGGTGGCCGCATCGAACCCGCGCACGAGGAGCGCAATGGGGCGCGTCGCCCGGAACGGGCCGTTTCACCTACCACGCGCCCTCCCCCTCAAGGAGGAGCTTCGGCCAAAACGGGCGCAGAGCGGCCAAGTGACACTACATTCGGGAGGGTCGACAAGGGCTGGGGGCTCTATGCCGAAGGATGCACCACCCCGTTGGGACCGCCGGATGCAGCAACGGCTCGCGCGCGGCGAGGCCGCCGCGCTCGGGGAGCTGTACGACCGTTTCGCCTCGCTGGTGCACAGCCTGGCGCACCGGGTGCTGGGCGACGAGCAGGCCGCGGACCGGATCACCCGCGAAGTCTTCGGGTACATCTGGGAGAACCCGGACGCGTACGACCCCAAACAGGGCTCCATGCGCTCCTGGGTGGCCCGGATCACCCAGGGGCAGGCCGTGGCCCGGCTGCGGCAGTCCGAGGTGGGCCGCGGTTCGCGCGAGGAGCTCGAACAGAAGGTCCGCAGCGCCAACGCGGCGGCCCGCGCCGACTACATCGTCACCTCCATGCCCGCGCCGCTGCGGGCCGCCCTGGAACTGGCCTATTTCAAGCGCCGGGACTACCGGCAGGCCGCCGCCGACCTCCAGATCAGCGAGGACGAGGCGCGCCGCCGGCTCCGGCTGGGCCTGCAGCTGCTGTCGACCGCCAACGCCCTCCCACGAGAGGGCACCTCCCCGCCCGGATACGGAACACCGCGATGAACGGCCCCGCCGAGTCCCCTGACGACGGTTACGAGCTTCCCGGCCCCGCCCGGATACCGGGTCCGCGCGGTGCGGCCGACGACCTCCCGCCGGAGGCGGCACCGGCACTGCCCGCCCCGCCGCCGTCCCACGACGTCCTGAAGTCCCTGCTGGGCGCCTGGGCGCTGGCGGCGTGCTCGGCGGAGGAGACCCGGGCGGTGGAGGACCACCTCACCGAGTGCGCGCCCTGCGCCGAGGAGGCGTTGCGGCTGCGGGACGCGGTGGGGCTGCTGCACCCGGAGGAGAGCCTGGACCTGAACCCCCTGCTGCGGTCGCGGGTGCTGGAGGGCTGCCTGGGGAAGCGTCCGGCCCGTATCCCGGTGCCGGTGTGGGCGAGCCCGTACGACACCGAGGCGGCGCGGCTGGACGCGCTGCTGCGGGACTTCGGCGACTCCGAGTGGCACACCCCGGTGCGGCTGAAATGGTTCGCCGAGGAACGGCAGCGGTCGCGCCGGACCACGGTGGCCGGGGTCATCGGCCACCTGCTGACCGTGGACGGACTGATCGCGACGGCGCTGGGGCTGGACGACCCGCTGGGCCCGGACGCACCGGCCCACCCGACCGCCCGTACCGAGCACTTCTGGGACTCCGCCGCGCACCCCGCCACCCGGCAGATCCGCGAACCCTGGCGGGAACAGGGCCACACCCTGGTGCGGACGGTGTCGTTCGCGGGCCGCGGGGTGGCGGAGCTCTCGGTGGACTACGGGGACTTCTCGCTGCCGCTGGGGGACGCGTTCCTGGAGCGGGCCTTCGAGTGCTGGGTGCATGCGGGGGACATCGCGGAGGCGGTGGACTATCCGTACGAACCGCCGTCCGGGGTGCACCTGCACAAGATGATCGACCTGGCGGCCCGGCTGCTGCCGGGGACCCTGGCCGGACGCCGCCGCTCGGGCCTGGCGTCCCCGGCGCGCACCCTGGTCACGGCCGGTTCCCCGGGCCGCACCCTGCACCTGGAGATCGAGGGATCCGGCGGCGGCACCTGGGACATCGCGCTGGACTCGCCCGCAGCCGCCACCTCCCCGGATCACACCGTGGCCCAGATCGCCCTGGACGGGGTGGAGTTCTGCCAGCTGGCGGCGGGCCACATCTCCCCGGAGGAGGCAGCCGCCGGCCAGCACGGCGACCGCGAGGCCATCCGCGACGTGCTCTTCGCGGCGGCCTCGCTGAGCCGGCTCTGACGGAACGCGCCGGGGGACCGCTCTGACGGATCAGGGGGCTATGCGAAGACCACCGTGCGGTTGCCGTTCAGCAGGACGCGGTGCTCGCTGTGCCACTTCACCGCCCGCGCCAGCGCCTGGCACTCGACGTCACGCCCGATCGCGACCAGCTGGTCGGGCGTGACCTCGTGGCCCACACGCTCGACCTCCTGCTCGATGATCGGGCCCTCGTCCAGGTCGGCCGTCACATAGTGGGCCGTCGCACCGATCAGCTTCACACCCCTCGCATGCGCCTGGTGGTAGGGCTTGGCGCCCTTGAAGCTCGGCAGGAAGGAGTGGTGGATGTTGATGATCCGGCCGCTGAGCTCCTTGCACAGCGCGTCCGACAGCACCTGCATATAGCGGGCCAGCACGACCAGCTCCACGTTCTCGGCCCGCACCAGCTCCAGCAGCTGCGCCTCCGCCTCCGCCTTGGTGTCCCGGGTGACCGGAATGTGGTGGAAGGGGATGTCGTAGGTGCCGACCAGTTCGGCGAAGTCGGTGTGGTTGGAGACCACCGCCGCGATCTCCACCGGCAGTGCCCCGATCCGGGACCGGAAGAGCAGGTCGTTCAGGCAGTGTCCGAACTTCGACACCATCAGCACGATCCGCATGCGCTCGTCCGAGCGGTGGATCTCCCAGTCCATCCGGAAGGTGTCGCCGATCGCCGCGAAGCTGGCGCGCAGCTTCTCCACCGTCACCGGCTCCTCCGCCGAGAAGTGGACCCGCATGAAGAACAGACCGGTGTCGTGGTCGCCGAACTGCCGGCTGTCCTCGATGTTGCAGCCGGTCATGAACAGATAGCTGGACACCGCGTGCACGATGCCTTGTTTGTCCGGGCAGGACAGGGTCAGGACGTACTGCTGGGTCTGGGCCGTGGGGGCGGTGCCGGTGGCGGCGGTGTGCGGGTCGCTCATGACACCACAGCCTTTCACACCGTTCGCGCCGTCTCCGCCGACGTTCAGACCGCGCGGGTCAGGATCCGCAGCACCTCGAGCGAGCTCGGGCGGTTGTCCGGGTCCTCCCCGTCGGCGCCGGCCAGGCGTACGTGCGCCTCGCGGGCCGCCCGGACCGCCTCCGGCCAGCCGTGGTGCTCCAGGTAGGCGGAGACCGGCGCGTCCGGCCCGACCTGGTGCAGGATGCGCAGCACCCGCAGCACCGCGACGTCGACGAGGGCGGCCTCCTGGGAGTCGCGGAAGATCGTCCCGACGTACTTCTCGGCGGACCAGCTGTCCAGCCAGGTGTCCTCGACGAGCCGGTACACGGCGTCGGTCACATCTCCGTAGCCCTCGGCCCCGGCGAGCCAGGTGTCCTCCTGGAAGACCGGGTCGGAGAGCATGTGCAGCGCCGAGCGCACATTGCTGCGCCAGCGCCACCACGGCATGTCATTGAGCGGCATGCCGCCCATGGTGGAGGAGCGGCGCCCGCGGCGGGAAGAGTTCTTCGAACCTTCGTCGAATGTCACGCTTTCGATCGTACGTACCCTTCCGGCGCGATCTTGACGGCCCCCGGTGGACCACCTCGTGAGACTCGCCCCTGCAATTCACCTTGACGTCACCGAATGTTGTGTACACCTCACACCCCAGTTCCCCATGGGGAGGAATGGTGCGTGGTCATGACCAACAGGCGACGCACCAGGATCACCAGCTCCCTTCTCAGCACGGTTGTCGGCGCGTCCCTCCTCACCGGGTGTGGGGTCTTCCCCGGAGACACAGGGGGCTCCGGGGAGACCCTCACCGTCATGACCTGGGCACCCCAGGACGGCAAGGCCACCAACATGCCCGGGATGCCGGCCATGGCCCGGGCGTACGAACGGTGGGTCAACAGCAAGGGCGGCCTGGAGGGCCGCCGGCTGCGGGTCATCACCTGCGACGAACACAACACGCCGACCGGCGCCGCCGACTGCGCACGGCAGGCGGTGGCCGAGAAGGCGGTCGCGGTGGTGGGCTCGTACAGCCAGCACGGGCGGGCCTTCATGGCCCCGCTGGAGAACGCGGGCATCCCGTTCATCGGCGGCTACGGGATCTCCCAGGAGGAGTTCCAGAGCACCCTGTCCTACCCGGTCAACGGCGGTCAGCCGGCCCTGCTGGCCGGCGCCGGGCACCAGCTCGCCCGCAGCTGCGAACAGATCGCCCTGATCCGGCCGGACACCCTGGCCGGCGACTCCCTGCCGATCCTGCTGAACGCCGGCCTGAAGGCGCAGAAGCAGCCCATCGAGAAGGCCGCGAACGAGGCCGCCGACATCCGGGCCGCCGAGGACTCCGCCGACTTCGGCCCGCAGGCCCGGGAGGCCCTGGCCCATGCCGGGCGGAGCAAGGACAAGGGCTGTGTGACGGCGGCCCTCGGCGCGCGCACCGAGACCTTCTTCGACTCCTTCCGCCGGATCGACGGCGGCAGGAAGCGGCCCCGGGTCGCCTCCGTCCAGGGCAGTGTCAGCCAGGCCCTGATCGACCGTACCGGTGGCGCGGAGAGCCCCTTCGAGGGCGCGTACATCACCGGCTGGTACCCGGTGGCCACGGACCCGCTGTGGGAACCGATGCGGAAGGTGATCGCCGAACACGGCTTCGGCGAAGACGGGTTGGACCCGGCGGACGTCGGCACCCAGACGACGTGGATCGCGTACACGGTCTTCGCGGAGGCGGTGAAGCGGCTGGGCGACCAGAAGGTCACCGGGCTCCGGATCGCCCGCGCCCTGAACAGCTCCGAGGGCATGACCACGGCGGGCCTCACCCCGGATCTGAGCTGGCGCTACGAGGACATACGGGCGGTACGCGGCTACCCGCGCCTGGTGAACGGGCGGGTCACCTTCCAGATGGTCCAGGCGGGGCGGCTGGTGGCACAGCCCGGCGAGTCCTCGATGGACATGACCGAGACGATGGAAGCCGCCCCGACCACCGGCTGACCCCAGGCCCCGGCTGCCGGCTGCCGGCTGCCGGCTGCCGGCCCTAGAGCTGGGACTTGTCGCGCTTGGTCAGCTCGTATTTGACGGCGATCCGGTTCCACATGGTGGCGGCCGACTCCTTGGCCTGGGAGGCCTCGCCGCTGGCCTTGTTGCCGGCGGCGGCATTGCCGGTGGGCCGGGCCTTGCCGTCCTTGCAGCCCTTCTTGTCGTCCCGGTCGTCACGCCGGTCGTCGCCCCGGTCGTCCCCGACCTCCTCGGCCCAGGCGGCGTACGAGCGGTCGGCGGCGGCGGAGGACTTCCACGCCTTGGTCAGGGCGGCGGTCAGCCGGGCGTTGTCGGGCAGCTGGTCGATCTTCACGTCCTGGAGCCGGGTCACCAGCCCGTCACGCTGCCGGGCCGCGTCCCGCAGATCGGTGGCGGCCTGGTCCAGGTTCTTGCAGACCTTGATGTCCTCCACCGCCCGGATCACGGCGGAACGGCTGTCGTTGCTGTCCGCGAGCAGCTTGTCCAGCTGTACGGCCTGACTGCGCGCGGGGTCCACCGGAGCCTCGGCGGCGGCGGCGCCGGTGGAGCCGCTGGGCGTCGGCACGGAGGACACCGCAGCGGGGTCGTTGTTCTGCGCCTTGCCGGGCTCACTGAGCAGCGCGCCGACGCCGAGCCCGGCGACGGCGAGGCCGATCACCCCGGCGGCGATGATCCCGCCGGAGACCCGGCGGGGCGGGTCCTCCTGCTCGAAGGGGGGTTGCGCGTACGCGTACTGCTGGGGCTGCGCCGGCGGCTGGACCCGCGGCTGCGGCTGCGGCTGCCGACGCTGTTGCCGCTGCTGCGGCGGCTGCGGCGGCGGTTGCCGGAGCACCGGCTCCTGGATGGGCGGCAGATGCTGGGTGTGCCCCTGCTCGTCGCCCGGGACGGGCTGGATGTACTGGGTGGCGGCCTCGGCGAGCGGGGCGCCCGGGGCCCCCGGACCGGGCGGGACCGGCGGGATGTACTGCGTCGCCGCCTCGGCGTGCGGAGTGCCGGGGCCGGCCGGGACCGGCGGAATGTACTGCGTGGCCGCCTCGGGCAGCGGGGCCCCCGGGCCGGCCGGGACCGGCGGAATGTACTGCGTCGCCGCCTCGGCGTGCGGAGTGCCGGGACCGGGCGGGACCGGCGGAATGTACTGCGTCGCCGCCTCGGCGTGCGGAGTGCCGGGGCCGGGCGGGACCGGCGGGATGTACTGGGTGGCCGCCTCGGGCGGCGGGGCCCCCGGGCCGGCCGGGACCGACGGAATGTACTGCGTGGCCGCGTCGGGCAGCGGCGGGTAGCCATAGCCGTGGGGCTGGCCCGGACCCTCGTAGCCGGGGCCCAGCACATGGCCCGCCGGCGGGTCGGCGGGCGGCGGCGGGCCCCACGGCTCACCCTCGTACGGGTAGCCGTAGCCGCCTTGTCCGCTCTGCGTCACCGGGACCTCCTCCGCCGGCCCCGAACCTACGGGACCGTCGGGCCACGCTACCGGGTACGGTCCGCGTCCGGACCCCGCGGGGCCGCGCAGCGCGGGCCCCGCGGGCACAGCCCCGCCGGTCAGGCCGGCTGCGGGGTGAGGCGGGTGGTGAACTCCCGGGCCGCCGGTTCGTCACGGTACGGGTCCAGGCGGGCCCGGAAGTCCGCCACGTACTCCGCGCCCCGGTTCGAGCGGATCGTCGCCAGCAGTTCCACCGCCTGCCCCGCCGTGGCACAGGACTGCTCCACCTCCCGCCGCTGCACCTGCGAGGACGCCAGCAGCAGCAGCCCGATCGCCCGTCTGCGCGCCTTCGTCGCCGGCAGCACCCGCAACGCCTCCTCCGCCCGCCGCCCCGCCGCCTCCGCCTGCCCCAGGTCCCGGTGGCAGTGCGCGAGCTCGTCCGCCAGATACGCCTCGTCGAAGTGCCGGATCCACACCGGGTCGTCCCCGGACTCGGGTTCCGCCCGCTCCAGCGCGCTCAGCGCCCGCGAGGCCAGCACCTGCGTGGCCCTCGCATCGCCCAGCAGCGCATGGCCCCGCGCCTCCGCCGCGTAGAACATCGCCTCCGCCCGCGGGGTGACCTGGCCCCGGGTGCCCTCCTGCGCGGCCCGCGCCAGCTGGGCGATCTCCCGCGGGTTGCCCAGCTCCGCCGCGAGGTGGCTCATCGAGGCGGCCAGCACATAGCCGCCGTAGGCCCGGTCCCCCGCCGCCTGGGCCAGCCGGAGTGCCTGGATGTAGTAGCGCTGGGCGAGGCCCGGCTGGCCGGTGTCCACCGCCATGTAGCCGGCCAGTTCGGTCAGCCGGGCCACCGCCGCGAACAGCGCCCGCCCCACCGGCTCCCGGTACGAGCCGCCGATCAGCCCCGACACCACGCTGTTGAGGTAGTGGACGACCACCGGGCGGACATGGCCGCTGCCGAACCGGTGGTCCAGGTCGACCAGGGCGTCGGTGGTGGCCCGGACCGCCTCCACATCGGACAGCCCGACCCGCGAGCCGCCCGTACGCGCCACCGCCACGTCCGCTCCGGTGATCAGCCAGTCCCGACTCGGTTCGACCAGCGCCGACGCGGCCACCGTCGAGCCGGACAGGAAGTCGCGCCGGCCCACGTCACTGCGCCACAGCTCGCAGACCTGCTCGATGGCTCCGATCACGGTCGGGGAGAACTGCAGGCCCACCCCCGAGGCGAGGTTCTTGCCATTGGCCATGCCGATCTCGTCGATGGTGACGGTGCGGCCGAGTTTGCGGCCCAGCGCCTCGGCGATGATGCCCGGCGCCCGGCCGCGCGGCTGCTGGCCGCGCAGCCAGCGGGCCACGGATGTCTTGTCGTAGCGGAGATCGAGGCCGTGTTCGGCACCGCACATGTTGACGCGCCGGGCGAGCCCGGCGTTCGAGCACCCGGCTTCCTGGATGAGCGCCTGCAGCCGTTCGTTCGGCTGGCGGGCGACGAGAGGCCTGGCTGCCATGAAAACCCCCTGTGGCCGCGGGTGATCGTTCGATTGATCACTTCCCGGCGGATGTGCGGAGAATTCCGTGGAAATTCCGGGGATTCTTCCGCTCTGCGCTTTGTCGCTACCCATCCCCGGCTCCCCGGCCCCCTGCGCGCCCCCGGCCGTGCATCGATGCGCCCCGCATGCAGGATCGATGTTCCGCCGCCCGACCGGTTTAGGGGGTGTCCGGCGGATCAGGGCCGGGCCCGGCCCTCCCCCAGACTCCGTCCGGGGGGACCCCCAGCACCGCGGCTTGCCGCGTTGTCGTCGGTCGCCGACGTCCCCCAGCTACCGCTGGGAGGTGCCCCCACCGCGTCGACTCCCTCCTCCGCCTTGCAATCCACGGCACCAGACGACCCGGGCTATCCGACCCTGATCCACCGGACACCCCCTAGGGCCGTAACCCCGGGTGACGGCGGGAGTTGTGATGGACGTGGAAGAGACCATGGGAGTCACGGAGACCGACACCGCAGCCATCCCCAAGCAGCGAGGTGAGCAGCTGCTGGACCATGCCGTGCGGTACGCGGAAGAGCGGCACTGGGACGTGTTCCCCGGCACCTGGCTGGAGCCCGGGGACGGCAGGGAGCTGTGCTCCTGCGGGGCGGAGGACTGCGTGGCACCCGGCGCGCACCCCGCGGTGAAGGACTGGGCCGCGCAGGCGACGGGCAGTGCGGTACAGGTCCGGCGGATGTGGTCGAAGCACGCAAAGGCCTCCATCCTGCTGCCCACCGGCCGGACCTTCGACGCCATCGACGTGGCGGAGACCTCCGGATTCCTGGCGCTGGCCCGGCTGGAGCGGATGCAGCTCACCCTCGGCCCGGTCACCCTCACCCCGGCCCGGCGGATGCTGTTCTTCGTCCTGCCCGGGGCCGGGGCGAAGGTGCCGGACCTGGTGCGCAAGCTGGGCTGGTCGCCGTCCGCGATCGATCTGGTGGTGCGCGGCGAAGGAGACTTCGTGGCGGCCCCGCCCACCCGGTACGGGGGCCGGGGCGCGGTGCAGTGGGCGCGGCGGCCCACCCCGGCCAACCGGTGGCTGCCGGACATCGAGGAGCTGATCAGCCCGCTGGCGTACGCGACCGGCCGGGAGGCCTCGGACGCCCGCATCCGCCGGGGCGCGTGACCCGGCACCACCGCCCGCCCGGGGTCCGCGGTTCATGACAAACGTCATGGGGTGGCCGGATTTCGTGCCCGTATCGTGAGACGCGACCAACGGGGACAGCAGGGAAGGGCGGGGACGGCGTATGCCTGACCAGTCGAGCAAGGCCCACACGACGGACGGAACGACGGCCGGAACGGCAGACGGGGCGACGGACGGGGCGACGGACGGGGCGGGGGCGGTCACTGCCGCTCCCGCCGTCCGCATATCGGGCCTGTGGAAGCGGTTCGGGGAGCAGATCGCCGTCTCGGGGATCGATCTGGAGCTGCCCGCGGGCAAGTTCATCGGCCTCGTCGGGCCCAACGGCGCGGGCAAGACGACAACGCTGTCGATGGTGACCGGACTGCTGCGCCCCGACCAGGGGCGGGTCGAGGTCGCCGGGCACAACGTCTGGCGGGACCCGGCACAGGTGAAGGCCCGGATCGGGGTACTGCCGGAGGGCCTGCGGCTGTTCGAGCGGCTGTCCGGCCGGGAACTGCTCGGCTATATGGGCCGGTTGCGCGGGCTGCCGGGCGAGGAGACGGACAAGAGGGCCACCCAGCTGCTGGACGTACTCGGTCTGGCGGGCGCCCAGCACAAGCTGGTGGTCGACTACTCCACCGGTATGCGGAAGAAGATCGGGCTGGCCGCCGCCCTGCTGCACAACCCCGAAGTGCTCTTCCTGGACGAGCCGTTCGAGGGCGTGGACCCGGTGTCCGCGCAGACCATCCGGGGCGTGCTCGAGCGCTACACCGCCTCCGGTGCCACGGTCGTCTTCTCCTCCCATGTGATGGAGCTCGTCGAGTCCCTGTGCGACTGGGTGGCCGTGATGGCGGACGGCCGGATCCGTGCCGCCGGCCCACTGGCCGAGGTACGGGGGGACGCCGCCTCCCTCCAGGACGCCTTCCTGGAACTGGTGGGCGCACAGGGGCGGGCCGCCGGCGATTCGCTGGACTGGCTCGGTGGCGGGACGGCGGCGGCCCGATGAGCAGCATGTCCGCGGGCGTTCCCGCCGTGGCGCTCACCCCGGTCTTCGTCCGGCTGAAGCTCTCCCTCCTCCGCAACGGCCTCAAGGGGTCGGCCAAGCGCAAGGCCGCCTTCATCGGCTCCCTGGCCTCCGTCCTGGTGCTCGCCGCGCTGACGGTTCCGCTGCTGGCCCTGCTCCGCGGCAACGCGCACGCCGGCACGGTCGTCGTCCTGCTGTCCGGGATCCTCGGGCTCGGCTGGGCGGTGATGCCGCTGCTGTTCTCCGCCGGGGACGAGACCCTCGACCCGAGCCGCCTGGTGATGCTGCCGCTGCGGCCCCGCCCGCTGGTGCGGGCCCTGCTGGCCTCCTCCATGGTCGGCATCGGCCCGCTGTTCACCCTGTGCCTGGCGATCGGCTCGGTGATCGCGGTGGCGCACGGTGCCGCCGGCCTCGCCGCCGGAGTCCTGGCGGTCCCGCTGCTGCTGCTCGGCTGTGTGGCCCTGGCCCGCACCATGGCCACCGCCAACGTCCGGCTGCTGAGCAGCCGCAAGGGCCGCGATCTCGCCGTGCTCAGTGGTCTGCTGATCGCCATCGGCGTCCAGTTCCTCAACTTCGGCGTCCAGCGGCTGACCGAGCCCGGCGCGCTCACCTCCCTGCGGCCGGCCGCGGAGGTGGTCGGCTGGCTGCCGCCGGCGAGCGCGCTCGCCATGGTGGACTCGGCGGGCGCGGGCGCGTACGGCCGGGCCACGGGACAGCTGGCCGTGACCCTGCTGGCGGTCCTCGGCCTGCTGTACGTCTGGGAGCGCAGCCTGACCCGGCTGATGGTCACCCCGGACGGTTCGACGGTGGCCGCCTCGGCCCCCGCCAAGGAGGGTGCCCGGGGCGGCGGCCTGTGGGGCCTGCTGCCCGGCGGCCGGGCGGGTGCGGTCATGCAGCGGACCCTCCGCTACGGCTTCCGCGACCCGAAGACCAAGGCCGGCTGGATCAGCGGCCTGGCCATCGGGGCGATCGTGCCGGTCGTCAACGCCCTCCAGGGCACCGGCTCGGTCTACTTCGCCTGCTTCGGTGCCGGCATGCTCGGCGCCCTGATGTACAACCAGTTCGGCCAGGACACCTCGGCCTTCTGGATGGTCGCCCAGACCCTGTCCACCGCCCGCGACGCCTACGCCGAACTCCGGGCCCGCGCCGCGGCACTGCTCCTGATCACCCTCCCGTACACGGTCCTGATCACCGTGGTCACCGCCTGGCTGGTCGGCAACTGGGCCGCCCTGCCGGACGCCCTCGGGCTGAGTCTCGGCCTGCTGGGGGCGATGGTGGGGACGGGTGCGCTGTCCTCGGCGTACGCCCCGTACTCCATCCCGCAGGACGGCGCGTTCAAGAGCGTGGTGCCGGGGCAGGCGGGACTGGCCGTCTCCAGCATCTTCGGCGGGATGTTCGCCTCGGCGCTGCTCTGCGGCCCGCTGATCGGGCTGGTCATCGGCCTCCGCGTGTCCGACCACCACGGGCTGCTGTGGACCGTGCTCCCGGCCGGTATCGCCTGGGGCGCGCTGCTCGGCTGGGCGGGCCTCCGCCTGGCGGCCCCCAAGGTGGCGGACAACCTCCCCGAGATCCTCCAGGCGGTCAGCAAGGGCTGAGCCCCGGATGGTTCCTAGGGCCGGTGGGCGAAGGCCCGGCGGTAGTCGGTCGGGGCGGTGCCGACATGGCGCAGGAAGTGGTGGCGGACGTTGTTCGCCGTGCCGAGGCCGCTCAGTTCACCGACCTTCTCCACCGGGAGGTCGGTGGACTCCAGGAGTTCCTGGGCCCGGGGCCGGGGCCGCGGCCGGGGTCAGGAGGTGAGCACGCCGTCCAGGAAAGGCTCCAGAGCGGCCCGCCAGGCGTCCGGCTGGTCGTAGTGCAGGTAGTGGCCGGCGTCGGGGATCTCGGCGTACTGCCCGGCCGGGAGGACGCGGACCATCTCCTGGGCCTCGGCGCGGCCGAGTTCCCCGTCGAGGCCGCGGACCACCAGGGTGGGGCAGCGGACCTGGGCGAGCTCTTCCCAGTGCGCATCGTGCACCCAGGTCTCGCGGGCGGTCAGCATCTGGCGGCGGGAGAACTGCGGGCGCCAGCCGTCCTCGGCCTGGCGCATCACCTCGGCGAAGAAGGCCCCGCGGCCGGGGTCGGGGCGCTCCACCCGGGGGTCGTCCTCGCCGAACCAGCGGCGGGCGGCGTCCTGCGTGGGGAAGGGCAGCGGCCAGCGGCAGAACCAGTCCTCCCATTCGCGCTGCGAGGCGGCGCCGAGGGCCGAGGCCCGCATATCGCAGATGACCAGGGCCTGGACGAGCTCGGGGCGGCGGGCGGCGAGCTGCCAGGCGGTGAGGGCGCCCATGGAGTGGCCGACGAGGGTGACGGGGGCCAGGCCGAGCTGCTCGACGGCCGCCTCGGCGTCGGCGACGAAGGCCTCCCGGGTGTACGGGCCGTGGGCGGGGGACTCACTGTCGCCGTGGCCCCGCTGGTCCAGGGCGATGACCCGGCGGCGGTCGGCGAGCCAGCGGGCCGTGCCGGCCCAGTGGAAGGCGCGGCCCATCAGGCCGTGGAGTAACAAGGCCGCCGGCCGGGGCTCGGCGGCGGAAGCGGAATCCCCGTCCGGGAACTCCCAGGCAGCCAGGCGGACCCCGTCGGCCCCTGTCACATCGAAGCGCTGTACCACCGCAGATGCACCCCCTTCGCTTGCCGCCAGACTATCGAACCCCTATTCGAAAATGGCCTTCCCGCCCGCAATACCGCTCTTTCGAGTGACCTTGCTCAAGGATTGGCCGCCGCTGCCGAGGGGAGATTTCCAGCAGGGAGGCGGGCCGATCGGGGAAGACGGTCCGAGGGGATGACCCTGGGAGCTCGGGGCTCCGGGTCAGCAAAGGGGAGGACCGGTCCCGGCGCCGCAAGGCGCCGGGACCATCCCTACCCAGGGACGCCGGGGATCAGCGCTTCGCGACGAAAACGTGCGAGGCGATCTCCGCCTCCAGCTCGGCGGCCTCGCCGCCACTGCCGACCAGCACACCGCCCGGCGACTCGGTCACGCTCACCACCGCACCGGGCTGCACTCCGGCCCGCCGCAGCGTGTACATCAGCTGGGCGTCGGTCTGGATCGGCTCGCCGATCCGGCGCACCACCACGGTCTTGCCGTCCGTGCCCGGGTCCAGCTCGGCCAGGCTCACCATGCCCTCGTCGAGGAACGGGTCCGCCTCGTTCTTCTCGCCGAGCTCCTCCAGACCCGGGATCGGGTTCCCGTACGGCGATTCGGTCGGGTGGCGCAGCAGCTCCAGCACGCGCCGCTCCACCGCCTCGCTCATCACGTGCTCCCAGCGGCAGGCCTCGGCGTGCACCTGCTCCCACTCCAGGCCGATCACGTCGACGAGCAGGCACTCGGCGAGCCGGTGCTTGCGCATCACGCGGGTGGCCAGCCGGCGGCCCTCGTCGGTCAGCTCCAGGTGCCGGTCGCTGGCGACCGCCACCAGACCGTCGCGCTCCATCCGCGCCACCGTCTGGCTGACCGTCGGACCGCTCTGGTCGAGCCGTTCGGCGATACGGGCGCGCATGGGGACAACACCTTCCTCTTCCAGCTCGAGGATGGTGCGGAGATACATCTCCGTGGTATCGATCAGTCCGGACATTCGTGCCCCTCGGATATCGTGCGCTGGCCCTGCCCCCAATTCTGCCGCAGAGGGCCGACAACCGTCCCGCGTCGTCGGGGTACGAGACGGTTGTCCCGGGATTGACGCCCGTATTGACACACCCTTGGTCCAGACCGCACGGTGAGCGGCGGACACGCACGCCGCACCCACTGGAAGGGCCCTCAGCGCATGAGCGAGAGCAAGCTGGCCGGTCAGTTCTTCGATGCCGCCATCGGGCTGCTGCAGCGAGTCCGCGACGAGGAGTCCTCGAGCATCTCCCGAGCGGGGGTGGTGATCGCGGACGCCGTCGCGGCGGGCCACAAGCTCTTCGCCTTCGGCGCGGGCCACTCCTCGCTGCCCGCCCAGGACGTGGTCTACCGGGCCGGCGGGCTGGCCCTGATGAACTTCCTGGCGGTGCCCGGCACCGCCGGGGTCGATGTCATGCCGGCCACGCTGGGCAGTGCGCTGGAGCGGGTGGACGGGCTGGCCGGGGCGGTGCTGGACAGCAGCCCGGCCGCAGCGGGCGACGTCCTGGTGATCATCTCGCTGTCCGGCCGCAATGCGCTGCCGGTGGAGATGGCGATGAATGCGCGCGCCCTCGGCCTCAAGGTGATCGGCGTGACCTCGGTGGCGTACGCGACGGAGACCCGGTCGCGGCACGCGTCCGGCAGCTTCCTGAAGGACCACTGCGACATCGTCCTGGACAGCAAGATCGCGGTCGGTGACGCCGAACTCACCATGGACGGCATCGACGCGCCGTTCGCCCCCGCCTCCACGGTGGTCACCAGCGCGATCATGCAGGCGGTGATGGCGGCGGCGGCCGGCGAGCTCGCCGGCCGCGGCATCGAACCGCCCCTGCTGCGCTCGGGCAACGTCGACGGCGGCCACGAGTGGAACGGCCGCGTGATGGCGGAGTACGGCGACCGGATCTTCTTCCGTCACTAGCAGTGCTGTTGTCAGGTGCCGTGTGCCGGGTTCGCAGGGTTCACCAGGTTCGTCAGGTTCGCCAGATCGAGGTCGGCGGCCAGGCGGGCCGCGATCTCCTCGGCGTAGGCCGCATCCGCCGCGTCGAAGGCCGGGCGGGACGGCCTGCGCAGTACGGTCAGCACGCCCAGGGTCCGGCCCCGGCTGCGCAGCACCGTGCACAGGCCGTGCGCCACGTCCTCCGGCCACTGGCGGACCGCCGCCCACCGCTCCGCCGCCTGGCCCCGCGGCGCGCTGGTCCGCACCGGGCCGATCCGGTCCAGCGCCTGGAGCGCCGGGTGCCCGGGCTCGTACCGGACCGGGATCGCACCGGGGGCCGGCAGCAGCGGGACCGGTCCGGCCGTGCCGGACGGCGCCACCGCCGACCGGACGAGCCGCTCCCCCGCCGCCACGTCCACCAGCGCATGGTCCGCGAACCCGGCCAGCGCGAACTCCAGCCGGACCGCCGCCGCCTCCGCCGGGTCCTCGTACTCGCCGGCCGCCCGCCCCGCCCGGTGCAGCTGGTTCGACCGGAACCGCAGCTGTGCCGCATCCAGCCCGGCCTGCCGGGCCTCCGTGACGTCCTGGAACAGCCAGCCCACCCCGAGCGGTACCGGCTCCTCCGCGAGCGGTGAGGCCAGCCGCAGGAACCCGCACCGCCAGCACTGCCGCCGCGGCACGGACTCCCCCGCGGCCCGCAACGTCACCCACAGCTCCACCGGGGCGGGCGGCGGGCCCTCCGCCAGGACGTGCTGCAGGGCGCCCTCCAGTTCCTCCACGCCCTGGACCAGCAGCTCCCCGAGCGGCCGGCCCAGCAGCGCGGTCCGGCCGGACCCGAAGGCCCGCGCGGCGTGCGCGTTCACCACGGCCGGGCGCAGGTCCACGTCGACCAGCACCACGCCCCACGAGGCGTCGTCCATCAGCGCCTCGCTCAGCGCGATGGACCGCTCCAGGTCGATCTGCGCATGGACCTCGGAGAAGGCGCAGTACACCCCGGCCGGCCTGCCGTCCGCGCCCGGCACTCCGGCCGACTGGGTGCGCACCAGGACCCGGCCGCCGTCCTTGGTCAGCAGGGCGAACTCGTGCACCTGCCGGCCCGGCGCGTCCTGCGCGGACATCAGGGTGGTCTCCACATCGGGCGCGTCGGCGGGCCGGACCGCCCAGCCCGCGAACCCGCGCCGGCCGACGGCCTCGGCGGCCGACCAGCCCAGGATCCGCTCGGCCTCGCGGTTCCAGTGGGTGATCACCCCGTCGGCGTCGAAGGCGCACAGGGCCGCGTCCATGCCGTCCAGCAAGGCGGCGAGCAGATCGTCGGTGGTCTCACTACGTCCGGAAGCACTCACCTGGCAACCCCCTGCAGGTGTTCGCGTGTGCGGTGCGGCACGTCAGATCATTCAACTGGAACGTGACGCAGCCCACACTGCATTCCCTCCGATTCCCCGGACGAAATTCCGTTGAACCCGGCGCGGGAGGGTGCCTACAGTGGTCGCACACTGAAAGGAGGTGATCCCGGAAATGTATGGATTCCGGACGCGTGAGGTGACTGCGGGCTAGCGCTCGTCGTCGCAACGCACGCACCCCGTGCGGTGCCGGCGGAAACCGCCGGTCAATCCCAAGCAGTCACCCGACCCGCAGGCTCGCCGGTACGTCCGGCCGGCTCCTCTTACTGCAGAAGAGGACCCGAGCCTGCGGGTCGTCTGCGTGTCCCGGCCTCACGGCCTCACGGCCTCCGGCCTCGGGCCTCCGCCGTCACGGGCAGAGCCGCTCCAGCCGCCAGCCCGCCTCTTCGCGGACGTAGTGCAGCCGGTCGTGCAGCCGGTTCGCGTGGCCCTGCCAGAACTCGACCTCCTCCGGCACCACCCGGAACCCGCCCCACTCCGGCGGGACCGGCACCTGCTCGCCCTCCGGATAGCGGTCGGCCAGTTCCGCGTACCGGCGGTCCAGCTCGTCCCGGGAGGCCACCACGCGGGACTGGTCGCTGGCCCAGGCCCCCAGCTGCGAGCCGTGCGGGCGGGACCGGAAGTAGGCCGCGGTCTCGTCCCGGCCGATCCGGGTGACCGAGCCGGTCACCACCACCTGGCGGGAGATGGGGTGCCAGGGGAAGAGCAGCCCGGCGAACGGGTTCCCGGCGATCTCCCGCGCCTTGCGGGAGCCGTAATTGGTGAAGAACACGAAGCCGCGGACGTCGAACTGCTTCAGGAGCACCGTCCGGGAGCTGGGCCGGCCGTCGGCGGACGCGGTCGAGACGATCATCGCGTTCGGTTCGAAAACGTGCGCATTCACGGCATCCTGGAACCAGCGGGCGAACTGTTCCATGGGATCGGCGGCGAGGCTGTCCTCGGTCACGATCTCCGATCGGTACTGCTTGCGCATGGTGGCGGGGTCAAGGTCGTGGTCGGTCACCGGGCCATCCTGCCGCAGGCCCGCGCGCCCGGGTGTGCCGTATGTCACGCTTCCGCAGGCCAGGCGGAGCCGTCAAAATCTTGGGGCCGGTCCGCTGGTCCCCGTGCGGGTGACCAACGACCGTTCCGGGCATCAACGGGGATGACCGCGCCGGACCGCGAATCACGCCGGGAGCCGCGCGTGTTCGCACTACCTGAGGAGCCGCCTGATGTCCGACTTCGTACCCGGACTCGAAGGGGTCGTCGCGTTCGAAACGGAGATCGCCGAACCGGACAAGGAAGGCGGGTCCCTCCGCTACCGCGGTGTCGACATCGAAGACCTGGTCGGCCATGTGTCCTTCGGGAACGTGTGGGGCCTGCTGGTCGACGGCGCCTTCAACCCCGGCCTGCCGGCCGCCGAGCCGTTCCCCATCCCCGTGCACTCCGGTGACATCCGGGTCGACGTGCAGTCCGCGCTGGCCATGCTCGCCCCCGTGTGGGGTCTGAAACCGCTGCTGGACATCGACGAGCAGACCGCCCGCGACAACCTGGCGCGGGCCGCCGTGATGGCCCTGTCGTACGTCGCCCAGTCCGCCCGCGGGCAGGGCCGGCCGATGGTGCCGCAGCGGGAGATCGACAAGGCCGAGTCGGTGGTCGAGCGGTTCATGATCCGCTGGCGGGGCGAGCCGGACCCGCGGCACGTCAAGGCCGTCGACGCGTACTGGACCTCGGCCGCCGAGCACGGCATGAACGCCTCCACCTTCACGGCGCGGGTGATCGCCTCGACCGGCGCGGACGTCGCGGCGGCTCTCTCGGGGGCCGTGGGCGCCATGTCCGGCCCGCTGCACGGCGGTGCGCCGTCCCGGGTGCTCGGCATGATCGAGGAGATCGAGCGCACCGGGGACGCGGTGGCGTACGTGAAGAAGGCCCTCGACCAGGGTGAGCGGCTGATGGGCTTCGGCCACCGCGTCTACCGGGCCGAGGACCCGCGGGCCCGGGTGCTGCGCCGTACGGCGAAGGAGCTGGACGCCCCGCGCTACGAGGTGGCGGCGGCGCTGGAGAAGGCCGCGCTGGAGGAACTGCACGCCCGGCGCCCCGACCGGGTGCTGGCCACCAATGTGGAGTTCTGGGCCGCGATCATGCTGGACTTCGCGGAGGTTCCGGCGCACATGTTCACCTCCATGTTCACCTGCGCCCGTACGGCGGGCTGGTCGGCGCACATCCTGGAGCAGAAGCGCACCGGCCGCCTGGTCCGCCCCTCGGCCCGCTACATCGGCCCCGGCCGCCGGGACCCGCGCGACATCGAGGGCTACGCGGACATCGTGGGCAGCGCCGGCGCGTAAGGGCTGTCCGTTCGGCCGGCGGCCGGGTCCTGGACCCGGCCGCCGCCGTCGTCATGCGGGCCCTGTTCCGGTCAGGCGGGATCCGGGCCCAGGGCGGAGTCGACGATCCGGGACCACTGGGCGACCACGCGGCTGCGGCGGCCGGCGTCGTCCGTCAGGACATTGGCCAGGCCGAGGCCCCGGGCCAGGTCCAGCAGGCCCTGGACGGTCTCGCGCACCCCGGGCACGGACTCGTCGGCGCCCAGCAGGTCGACCGCGATGCGGTGGGTCTCGCGGCCGACGCGGGCTTCGAGTTCGGTGACGCGGGGCCGCAGCTGCTCCTCGTTGGACGCGGCCACCCACAGCTGGAGGGCGGCGCGGAACAGGGGGCCCGTGTAGAGGTCGACCAGGGCGCCGACCACGGCGGTGCGGGCGGCCGGGCCCTCCGCGAACAGGCCGCGCAGTGCCGCGGAGCGCTCCTCCGCGACGTACTCGACGGCGGCGGTGAACAGGTCCTCGCGGGTGGGGAAGTGGTGCTGGGCCGCGCCGCGGGACACCCCGGCGCGTTCGGCGACCACGGCGACGGTCGAGCCGGCCCAGCCGTGCTCGGCCAGGCAGGACACCGCGGCTTCCAGCAGGCGCTGCCGGGTGGCCCGGCTGCGGTCCTGCTTGGGGGTGGTCACAGCGCCCATGACGGGTCCCGGCCCTCGAAGCGGGCGGTGATGCCCTCGCGGGCCTCGGCTGAGCCGAAGTGGTGCGCGGACAGGGCGGTGAGGGCCTCGCCGTCCTGGCCGAGGGCGGCCCGTACGGGAGCGGTGAGCAGCCGTTTGGTCGCTGCGAGGGCCTCGGGTCCGGCCTTGCGCAGCCCGGCCAGCACCGGAGCGAGGATCTCGTCGACGTCCCTGCCGTCCCCGCCGTGCAGGGTGAGCAGGCCGATCCGGGTGGCTTCGGCGGCGTCGAAGGGCTCGGCGGTGAGGAAGTAGCGGGCGGCGGCGCGCGGGTCGAGCCGGGGCAGCAGCGGCGCGGAGATGACCGCCGGGACCACCCCGAGGTGGGTTTCGGTGAAGGCGTACGTGGAGCCGGGCCCGGCCGCGGCGATATCGCAGGCGCCGAGCAGGCCGAGGCCGCCGGCCCGGACATGGCCGGTGACGCGGGCGACCACCGGCCGGGGCAGCTCGGTGATCTCCCGGAGCAGGGCCAGGAAGTCCGCCGGATCGCAGGGGGACTTCAGGTCGGCGCCGGCGCAGAAGGTGGTGCCGGTGTGGGTGAGGACGACCGCCCGGACCGCCGGATCCGCACCGGCCTCGGCGATGGCGGTCCGGAGTGCGCCGACGAGCTCTGCGGAGAGTGCGTTCCGGTTGGCCGGGGAGTCCAGGGTGAGCGTGGTGACACCGGCCGCCTGTGCGGTGTGGACGAGTGGGGCCATGTCTCCTCCGGAGGTGTGCGGATGTGCGGGCGGGGCGGGCCCTCCCGGGGGAGGGTATGCGGGACGCCCACGGGCCCCGCATCCCCCCTCTCCCGGCCGGGGGCAGGGGGCCTGGGCGGTACAGCCGTCAGTACGACTTCGGCAGGCCCAGGGTCTGGTGCGAGACGAAGTTGAGGATCATCTCGCGGCTGACCGGCGCGATCCGGGCCACCCGGGCGGCGGTGATCAGCGAGGCCAGCCCGTACTCGCGGGTGAGGCCGTTGCCGCCCAGGGTGTGGACCGCCTGGTCCACGGCCCGTACGCAGGCCTCGGCGGCGGCGTACTTGGCCATGTTGGCGGCCTCGCCGGCGGCCATGTCCTCCCCGCTGTCGTAGAGGTGCGCGGCCTTCTGCATCATCAGCCGGGCCAGTTCCAGCTCGATGTGCGCCTGTGCCAGCGGGTGGGCGAGGGCCTGGTGGGCGCCGATGGGCTCCTTCCACACCTGGCGGGTCTTCGCGTATTCCACGGCTTTGGCGAGGGCGTAGCGGCCCATGCCGATCGCGAAGGCGGCGGTCATGATGCGTTCGGGGTTGAGGCCGGCGAACAGCTGGAGCAAGCCTGCGTCCTCGTCGCCGACCAGGGCGTCGGCCGGCAGCCGGACCTCGTCCAGGACCAGCTCGAACTGCTTCTCCGCCGCCTGGAGTTCCATGTCGATGACGGAGCGGGAGAAGCCGGGGGTGTCCCGGGGGACGATGAACAGACAGGGCTTGAGGCGCCCTGTCCTGGCGTCCTCGGTGCGGCCGACGATCAGGGTGGCATCGGCGATGTCCACGCCGGAGATGAACACCTTGCGGCCGGTGAGGACCCAGTCCTCACCGTCCCGGCGGGCCGTGGTGGTGATCCGGTGCGCATTGGAGCCGGCATCGGGCTCGGTGATGCCGAAGGCCATGGTGCGGCTGCCGTCGGCGAGTCCGGGCAGCCAGGCCTGCTTCTGCGCCTCGGTGCCGAAGCGGGAGATGACCGTGCCGCAGATGGCCGGTGAGACCACCATCATCAGCAGCGGGGAGCCGGCTGCCCCCAGTTCCTCCAGGACGATGGAGAGTTCGGCGATGCCGCCGCCTCCGCCCCCGTACTCCTCGGGCAGGTTGACCCCGAGATAGCCGAGCTTGGCGGCATCCGCCCACAGCTCGTCGGGGTGGCTGCCCTCGCGGGCGATCCGGACCAGGTAGTCGCGGCCGTAGCGCTGCCCGAGGGCGGCGACGGCGGTGCGCAGGGCGGTGTGCTCTGCGGATTCGAGGACGGGGCTCATCGGTGCGGTTCCTCCTGGACGACGGCGAGCAGGGCGCCGAATTCGACCTGTTGGCCGGTGACGGCGTGGAGCGCGGCGAGCGTGCCGGAGGCGGGCGAGACGATGCGGTGCTCCATCTTCATGGCCTCCAGCCAGAGCAGGGACTGCCCGGCGGTGACGGCGGAGCCGGGGGCCAGGCCCTCGGCGACACGGACGACGGTGCCGGGCATGGGGGCGAGCAGGGAGCCGGGGTCGGTGCGGTCCTCGGGGTCGGCGAACCGGGGAACGCGGGTGAGGGTGTGGGAGCCGAGTGCGGAATCCACATAGATCTCGGCACTGTCGGCGCCGTTGGCACTGTTGGCGCTGTTCGAATTTTGTTTCACGTGGAACACGCGCCGGATTCCGCTGACTTCGAGGGTGACGAGGGTGGGGGTGGCGGACAGGACCCGAACGTCCGGGTGGTCGACGGGGTGGTACTGCACCTCGTACTCGGTGCCGGCCTCGGTGTAGCGGCGGGTCTGGGGCTGGGAGCGGACGTTGCGCCAGGCGCCCAGGCGTGCTGCCAGGGAGGCGTCCGGGGCGGGGGCGGCCTCGGCGAGGGCGGCGGCGAGGGCGGCCACGGTGCCGTCCGGGCCGCCTTCGGTGAGGGCGGGAAGGTGGCGCTCGTAGAACCCGGTGTCGAGCTGTCCGGCGGCGAACTCCGGGTGGTGCAGGGACCGTACGAGCAGCTCGCGGTTGGTGGTGAGCCCGTGGATGCGGGCTCCGGACAGGGCGTGCGCCAGGGCGCGGACGGCCTCGGCGCGGGTGGGGGCGTGGGCGATGACCTTGGCGAGCATCGGGTCGTAGTGGATGCCGACGGTGTCCCCGTCGGCGAAGCCGGTGTCGACGCGGACCGCGCCGGGGACGTCCAGGGTGTGGAGGACGCCGGCCTGCGGACGCCAGTCCTGAGCCGGGTCCTCCGCGTACAGCCGGGCCTCGACGGCGTGGCCCTCGGGCTCCGGGGGCGTGAGCGGCAGGGCCGCGCCCTCGGCCACGCGCAGCTGGAGGGCGACCAGGTCCAGGCCGAAGACCGCCTCGGTGACGGGGTGTTCGACCTGGAGCCGGGTGTTCATCTCCAGGAAGTACGGGCGGCCGTCGGCGGTGACCAGGAACTCGACGGTACCGGCGCCCCGGTAGGACACCGCCCGGGCGGCGGCCACGGCCGCCTCGTTGAGGGTGGCGCGCAGGGATTCGGGGAGACCGGGAGCCGGAGCCTCCTCGATCACCTTCTGGTGGCGCCGCTGGAGGGAGCAGTCGCGGGTGCCCAGGGCCCATACGGTGCCATGGGAGTCGGCGAGGATCTGCACCTCGACATGGCGGCCCCGCTCGACATAGGGCTCGGCGAAGACCTCGTCGTCGCCGAAGGCCGAACGGGCCTCGGCCGCGGCGGCGTCGAGGGCCTCCTTGAGGCCGTCCAGGTCACGGACCACCCGCATACCGCGCCCGCCGCCGCCCGCGGCGGCCTTGAGCAGCAGCGGCAGGTCGGCCTGGGTGGCGGCGGCCGGGTCGACGGGGTCGAGCAGCGGGACGCCGGCGGCCCGCATCAGCTCCTTGGCCCGGGTCTTGGAGGCCATGGCCTCGATGGCCTCGGGCGGCGGTCCGATCCAGCGGAGCCCGGCGGCGAGGACCTCGCGGGCGAAGCCCGCGTTCTCGGAGAGGAACCCGTAACCGGGGTGGACGGCGTCGGCCCCGGCGGCGAGGGCGGCCTTGATGATCAGGTCGCCGCGGAGATAGGTGTCGGCGGGGGCCGAGCCGGGCAGGCGTACGGCCGCATCGGCCTCCCGGACGTGAAGGGCTGCGGCGTCCGGATCGGAGTACACGGCCACGCCCGCCACGCCCAGGGCACGGGCGGTACGGAAGATGCGGACGGCGATCTCGCCGCGATTGGCTACCAGCAGGGAACGGATCATCTGAGACTCACATCCGGAAGACGCCGAAGCCGCCACGAGTGCCCTCGACCGGGGCGTTGTGGACGGCCGACAGGCACAGGCCGAGGACGGTGCGGGTGTCGCGCGGGTCGATGACCCCGTCGTCGTACAGCCGCCCGGACAGGAACATGGGCAGCGACTCGGACTCGATCTGCTGCTCCACGAAGGCGCGCATGCCGGCGTCCGCGTCCTCGTCATACGGCTGCCCCTTGGCGGCGGCCGACTGCCGCGCCACGATCGACAGCACGCCGGCGAGCTGCTGCGGGCCCATCACGGCGGACTTGGCGCTGGGCCAGGCGAACAGGAACCGGGGATCGTAGGCCCGGCCGCACATGCCGTAGTGGCCGGCGCCGTAGGAGGCCCCGATGAGCACGGACAGGTGCGGGACGCGGGAGTTGGACACCGCATTGATCATCATCGCGCCGTGCTTGACGATGCCTCCCTGCTCGTACTCCTTGCCGACCATGTAGCCGGTGGTGTTGTGGAGGAAGAGCAGCGGGATGTCCCGCTGGTTGGCGAGCTGGATGAACTGGGCGGCCTTCTGCGACTCGGCGCTGAACAGCACGCCCTGGGCATTGGCGAGGATGCCGACGGGATAGCCGTGGAGGCCGGCCCAGCCGGTGACCAGGCTGGTGCCGTAGAGGGGCTTGAACTCGTCGAACTCGGAGCCGTCGACCAGGCGGGCGATGACCTCGCGCGGGTCGAAGGGGGTCTTCAGGTCGGCCGGCACGATGCCGAGGAGTTCCTCGGGGTCGTGGAGCGGCTCGGCGGCCGGAGCCGGGTCGGGGTGGGCCTTGCGGTGGTTGAGGCGGGCGACGATCCGGCGGGCCTGCCGGATCGCGTCCTGCTCGTCGAGGGCGTAGTGGTCGGCGAGTCCGGAGGTCCGGGCGTGCATGTCGGCTCCGCCGAGGGACTCGTCGTCGCTCTCCTCGCCGGTGGCCATCTTCACCAGGGGCGGGCCCCCGAGGAACACCTTGGACCGGTCCTTGATCATGACGGTGTGGTCGGACATGCCGGGGACGTACGCGCCTCCGGCGGTGGAATTGCCGAAGACCACGGCGATGGTGGGGATGCCGGCCGCCGACAGCCGGGTCAGGTCGCGGAAGATCGCCCCGCCCGGGATGAAGATCTCCTTCTGGGAGGGGAGATCGGCGCCACCGGACTCGACGAGGCTGATGCAGGGGAGCCGGTTGGCGAGGGCGATCTCGTTGGCCCGGAGGGCCTTCTTCAGGGTCCAGGGGTTGGAGGCGCCGCCGCGGACCGTGGGGTCGTTGGCGGTGATCAGGCATTCGGTGCCTTCGACGGTGCCGATGCCGGTGACCATGGATGCGCCGACGGGGTGGTCGCTGCCCCAGGCGGCCAGCGGGGACAGCTCCAGGAACGGGGTGTCCGGGTCGAGCAGCAGCTCGATGCGCTCGCGGGCGAGCAGTTTGCCGCGGCTGCGGTGCCGTTCGGTGTACTTGGGACCGCCGCCGGCCAGGGCCTTGGCATGCTCGGTGTCGAGTTCGGCGAGGCGGGCGAGGGCGGCCTCGCGGTGGGCCAGATAGTCGGGGTCGCGGGTGTCGACGCGTGTGCCGAGCCGGGTCACGGACCTGCCTCCGGGGTCGGGATCAGGTGGGTGGGGATGTCGAGGTGGCGGGCGCGGAGCCATTCGCCGAGGGCTTTGGCCTGGGGGTCGAAGCGGTGGGCTGCCGCCACGCCGTCGCCGAGGATCCCCTCGATGGTGAAGTTGAGGGCGCGGAGGTTGGGGAGGGCATGGCGGGTGAGGGTGAGGCCGGCCGTCTCCGGGAGGAGCCGCCGGAACTCGTCGACGGTGAGGGTGGCTTCGAGCCAGGCGTAGGCGTCGTCGGTCTCGACCCAGACCCCCAGGTTCGCGTCCCCGCCCTTGTCGCCACTCCGGGCACCCACCACCCGCCCGAGCGGGGCCCGGGTGGTGCCGGGGCGCGGACACCCCGCGGGCGCGGCCTCCGCCCCGGGCTCGCCGGGTGCCCGGGCTCCGGACCGGACGCCGTCCGGAAGTTCGGCCCCAGGCCCGTGCGACGCATCGGCGTCGGCCACGCCGACCGCCCCGGCTCCGGGCCGGACGCCGTCCGGGGCTTCGGCCCCGGACTCCGCCCCGGCCCCGCCGGCCGTCCGGGCTCCGCCCGGACCCAGGTCCGGGGCCCCGGACCGGACGGCGTCCGGGGGCTCCGGCCCCACACCCCCGGCTGGGTGGGGTGGGATGGGGAGGCGGGTGCCGGTTGGGAGGATCGCCTCGTGTCGGACCGCGGCAGGCGGGATGGTGTGTGCGGTGAAGATGCCGTACGGCTGGGGCGGGCCCGGGACCGCGGTCACGTGGAAGCCCGGGTAGCTGCCGAGCGCCAGCTCGATGGCCGCCGAGGTCAGCGGCCGGCCCACCCGCTCCGCCGACGCATCGCGGACCACCAGCCGGAGCAGCGCCGAGGCCGTCTCCTCCGTCGCCGCGTCCGCGTGGTCCGTACGGGCCAGGGTCCACTCCGCGGAGCCGACCCCCTCCAGCGTCTCCGCGAGCTGCTCCCGCACCAGCGCGGCCTTCGCCTCGATGTCCAGGCCGGTCAGCACGAACACCACCTCGTTGCGCCAGCCCCCGATCCGGGTGACGCCCACCTTCAGCGTGGGCGGCGGGGGTTCGCCCACCACCCCCTCGATGCCGACCCGGTCCGCGCCCACCTCGGACAGCCGGACCGTGTCCAGGCGGGCCGTCACGTCCGGGCCGAGGTAGCGGACGCCCTGGGTTTCGTACAGGAGTTGCGCGGTGACCGTGCCCGCCGAGACGAGTCCGCCGGTGCCCGGATGCTTGGTGATCACCGAGGAGCCGTCCGCGGCGATCTCGGCCAGCGGAAAGCCCGGCCTGCGCACATCGGTTCCCGGCCGGTCGAAGAACGCGTAGTTACCGCCGGTGGCCTGGGTTCCGCACTCCAGGACATGGCCCGCGACCACGGCCCCCGCGAGCCGGTCGTAGTCCTGCGGCCCCCAGTCGAACCACCAGGCCGCCGGCCCGGTGACCAGGGCCGCGTCCGTGACCCGGCCGGTGACCACCACCTCCGCCCCGGCCCGCAGACAGGCGGTGATGCCGGCTCCGCCCAGGTAGGCGTTGGCGGTGAGGGCGGCGCCCGCGCCCGGTTCGCCGTACGGCAGCGGCTGCGGCAGCTGCATCAGGTCGTCGCCCTCTACATGGGCCACCGCCACCGGAATCCCCGCCTTGGCGGCGAGTTCGCGGACCGCGTCCGCCAGCCCGGCCGGGTTGAGGCCGCCGGCGTTGGTCACGATCCGTACGCCCTTCTCGTGCGCGAGCCCGAGGAAGTCCTCCAGCTGGCGCAGGAAGGTTTTGGCGTACCCGGCTCCGGGGTCCTTCAGCCGGTCCCGGCCCAGGATCAGCATGGTGAGCTCGGCCAGGTAGTCGCCGGTGAGCACGTCCAGCGGGCCGCCGGTGAGCATCTCGCGCATCGCGGACAGCCGGTCGCCGTAGAAGCCGGACGCGTTGCCGATGCGCAGCGGACGGCGGGGAGCCGCAGCGCCCGTCACCGGGACTCCTCCGCCGGCCCGCGGCCCGCTCCGGCCGGGCCGGCGAAGGCCTGGGCGATATCCAGCCAGCGGTCCGCGTCGGGCCCCTGCGCCTCGACGGCGGCATCGGAGCGGTGCACCCGCTGGGTCACCAGCAGGCAGAAGTCCAGCGCCGGACCGGTGACGCGCTGCGCGGCGTCCGCCGGGCCGTACGTCCAGACCTCCGCGCCGTCCGGGGCGGTCAGTTCGACCCGGAACTCCTCGGCGGGCACCGGCAGTCCCCGCACCGCGTACGCATAGTCGCGGGCCCGCACCCCGATCCGGGCCACATGCCGCAGCCGGGCCGTCGGGACCCGTCGTACGCCGAGCGCGTCGGCGATGTCCTGGCCGTGCGCCCAGGTCTCCATCAGCCGGGCACTGGCCATCGAGGCGGCCTTCATGGGCGGCCCGTACCAGGGGAACCGGGCGTCCGGCGCGGCCTCGGCGAGGGCCGTGTCCAGGGCCGTACGGCCGGCCCGCCAGCCGGCCAGCAGCTCGGCGGGCGCCAGCCGGGCGCCTTCGGCCGCACCCTCGTCGACAAAACGGTCCGGGGCCGCGAGGGCGGCCTGGGCCATCCGGCCGAAGGCCTCGGCATCGGTCAGCGCGAGCAGCGCCGCCCGGTCGGTCCACGCGAGGTGGGCGATCTGGTGGGCGATGGTCCAGCCGGGTGCCGGGGTGGGCAGGGACCAGGACTTCTCGTCGAGCCCTGCCACCAGCAGGTCGAGTTCCCGGCCCTCCTCGCGCAGATCGGACCGGACGGCAACGGACGGGTCGAGCACGGTGCGCTCCCCTCGGGGACGACGGCGTGAGGGGAAGACTGGCAGGGCCCGGAAGAACAATCAAGCATGCTTGCATGATTTTTTGCCACGGCCGTCGTGGGGCCAACGAAGGTATGGGGCAAGGCTGTTGTGGACGGTGGCGGCACGCCGAGCACCGGGCCGCAAGGCTCGTGACAGGGTGGCCGGATGACGGCGAACCACACCCACTCATCCGATCTCCGCGCGGCGATATCCCTGGTCTACGACCCCTGCGGGTTCACCTGCACGGAGCCGGTCCCCGAAGCCGAGAGCGCCGAGTACGCCGCCCACGCATTCACCCTGGACGGCCTCGCCGTCCGGTTCCGCGCCGCCCGGACGACCCCCACCAAGGCCGGCCAGTTCGTCACCGTGTGGAAGAGGTCCCCGGGCGGCGGGCCCATCCAGCCCTTCGACGCCTCGGACCCGGTCGACCTGTTCGTCATCAGCAGCCGCGACGGCCGGCACTTCGGCCAGTTCGTGTTCCCCATGGACGCGCTCCGCCGGCACGGGGTCGTATCGGAGAACGGCTCCGGCGGGAAGCGGGGCTTCCGCGTCTACCCGCCCTGGGTGACCACCACCAGCCGCCAGGCCGAGCGTACGCAGGCGTGGCAGGTGGAGTACTTCCTGCAGCTGCCCGGGGACGGGCCCCTCGACTCCGCCCGCGCCGAAGAGCTCTACCACCCCCGCTAGGGGGTGTTCTGGAGCCGGGGTCCGGCCGTCTGGGAGCGGACCGCGCCCATGCTGGCGGCGATCACCAGGGCGATGGCCACCGCGTCGGTCACGCCCAGCGCCTGGTGCAGCACCAGGAACCCGGCGGTGGCCGCGATGGCCGGTTCCAGGCTCATCAGGATCGCGAAGGTGGGTGCCGGCATCCGACGCAGGGCCAGCAGCTCCAGGGTGTACGGGAGCACCGAGGACAGCACCGCCACGCCCAGACCCAGCGCCAGGGTGCTCGGGACGAGCAGGGCCGAACCGGCCTCGGCGATGCCGAGGGGGAGCGAGAGCACGGCCGCCACCGCCATGGCCAGGGCCAGGCCGTCGGCCTGCGGGAAGCGGCGACCGGTCCGGGCGCTGAAGACGATGTACGCCGCCCACATCGCGCCGGCGCCGATGGCGAAGGCCGCACCGGCGGGGTCGAGCCCGCCGAAGCCGAAGCCGGCCCCGTCGCTGCCGTGGCCGGAGAGCAGTACGACTCCGGCCAGCGCGAGGGCCGCCCACAGGAAGTTGACCAGGCGGCGGGAGACGATCACCGAGAGGGCGAGCGGTCCGAGGACTTCCAGGGTCACCGCGACGCCGAGCGGAATCCGCTCGATGGCCTGGTAGAAGAGGCCGTTCATACCGGCCATGGCGATGCCGAAGGCGAGGACCGTGCCCCAGTCGGAGCGGGCGTAGCCGCGGACCTTCGGCCGGCAGATGATCAGCAGGACAAGGGCGGCGGCGGCGAGCCGCAGCGCCACCACGCCCGCCGCGCCCGCCCGCGGCATGATCATGACGGCGAGGGCGGCGCCGAACTGGACCGAGACTCCGGCCGTGAACACCAGTCCCACCGGCCCGAACCGCGAGGACCCACGAGGACCGCGCGTGCCGGGTGCGCCGGCGGCGGGGGCGGTGGTGGTGGTCGGCGCGGGGGTCGGGGTCGGGGCGGGAACAGGGGTGGGCATCGGAGCGGCGGAGCGGGTCATTCCTCCAGACTAGCCCCATGTAAGGAGCATGCTCCTGAGTTCTGCCTTACAAGGCCTCTGCCAGGACTTCCGCGAGGTGCCGGGCCCGGCGGCCGTCGAGCTGGGCGATCTGGGTGCGGCAGGAGAATCCGTCGGCCAGGAACAGCGCGCGGTCCGGATCGGCGGCGCGCAGGGCGGGCAGCAGCTGTTCGCCGGCGCAGGCCACCGAGACCTGGTGGTGGCCCGGCTCGAAACCGAAGTTGCCGGCCAGGCCGCAGCAGCCGCCGGACAGCTCCCCCACCAGACCGGCCCGCTCCCGGAGCCGGCGGTCCGCGGCATCACCCAGGACGGCGTGCTGGTGGCAGTGGGTCTGCCCGGCCACCGGCCGGTCCAGCCGGGGCGGCTGCCAGGTGGGGGCGAGCTCTTCGAGGGCCTCGGCGAAGGTCCGTACGGAGGCGGCCAGGCGGGCGGCGCGGGGGTCCTCGGGGAGCAGCCGGGGCAGGTCGGTGCGGAGCGCTGCGGCGCAGCTGGGCTCCAGGACGACGAGCGGGCCCCCGCCGGCGCCGTCCACGGTGTCCAGGGCGTCCATGGTGTCCAGGGTCCGGCGCAGGACCGCGCGGGCGCGGTTCAGGCGGCCGGTGGAGATATAGGTCAGCCCGCAGCAGACCCGGCCGGGCGGCAGCCGGAGGCCGACACCGGCGGCCGTGAGCACACGGGTGGCGGCGATGCCCGCCTCGGGGGCGAGGTACTCGGTGAAGGTGTCGGGCCAGAGCACGGCGGTGGGGCCCGGCACGGCCGGCATGCCCGTCGCGCGCCACTGCCGGGTGAAGGGGATCGGGGCCAGGGGTGGGAGGGGACGGTGGGGGGTCAGGCCTGCCAGGCGGGGGACCGCGGGGAGGCGGGTCAGGAGGCCGGCGAGGCGGGTGGCGTGGAGCCGGGCGAGGAGGTGCAGCCAGGCCGGCAGGCCGCCCAGGATGTAGTGCGACAACGGGCGGAGCCGGCCCGACCAGTGGCGGTGAAGGAACTCCGACTTGTACGTGGCCATGTCCACCCCCACCGGGCAGTCGCTGAGGCAGCCCTTGCACCCCAGGCACAGGTCCAGCGCCTCCCGGACCTCCGCCGAGCGCCAGCCGTCGGTGATGACCTCGCCGGCCAGCATCTCGTGCAGCAGCCGCGCCCGGCCGCGGGTGGAATGCTGCTCCTCACCGGTGACCCGGTACGAGGGGCACATCACCTCCGGCCCGGCCGTCCCGCCGGTGCTCCGGCATTTGGCGACGCCCACGCACCGGGCCACCTCCCGCGCCAATCCGGTGCGCGGCAGCACCGCGAAGCGGAGGTTCTCGTCCAGCCGGGCCGGCCGGGCCAGGATGCCCGGGTTCATGCCGCCCGCCGGATCCCAGACGTCCTTGTACGCGGCGAACAGCCCGACGATCTCCTCCCCGTACATCCGCGGCAGCAGTTCCGCCCGCGCCTGCCCGTCCCCGTGCTCTCCGGACAGCGAGCCGCCGTGGGCCACCACCAGATCCGCCAGGTCGGAGGAGAACGCCCGGAACCGGGCCACCCCGGCCGCCGACACCAGGTCGAAGTCCAGGCGGACATGCACACAGCCCTCGCCGAAGTGCCCGTACGGCGCCCCGCGCAGCCCATGGGCCGCGGTCAGCTCCCGGAAGGCGCGCAGGTACGCCCCGAGCCGGGCCGGCGGGACCGCGCAGTCCTCCCAGCCCGGCCAGGCCTCCCCGCCGCCCGGCAGCCGGGTCGCGGTGCCGGCCGCGTCCTCCCGGATCCGCCACAACGCCCGCTGCCCGGCCGGATCGGCGACCACCACCGCATCCACCGCGTCGGCCGCCCGGACCAGAGCCAGGGCCGCCACCGCGTCCGGCATCTCCACGAAGAGCCAGGCGCCGCCCCGGGGCAGCCCCACCGGTTCGCCGCGCAGCAGGTCCGCGGCCATGCCCTCCACCGTCAGCGGGCCGTACGGGAGCAGCCCGGCCGCCGCGTCCGCCGCCGCGCTCTCGTCGGCGTACCCGAGCACCGCGAGCGCGGGGGCCGGCGGGGTCTCCACCAGCCGTACGACGGCCTCGGTCACCACCCCCAGCGTGCCCTCGCCGCCGCAGAAGGCCCGCGCCAGACCGACTCCCCGCTCGGGCAGCAGCGCATCCAGCGCATAGCCGGAGATCCGGCGGCCGAAGTCGGCGGGCATCCGGGTGCGCAGCAGGGCCAGATGATCCTCGATCAGCGGGCGCAGCCCGGCCGGGGCGCCGGCCCAGCCGGTGCCGATCCGGCGGGCCTCCGGGGCCTGCCCGTACGTCAGGACCGTCAGCTCCGCCACCTGGTCGGCGGTGCTCCCCCAGGCCACCGAGTGCGGCCCGCAGGCGTTGTTGCCGATCATCCCGCCGAGGGTGCAGCGGGACCGGGTGGACGGGTCCGGCCCGAAGGTCAGACCGTGCGGAGCGGCGGCGGCCCGGAGGCTGTCCAGGACCAGCCCGGGCTGCACCACCGCGGTACGGGCCGCGGGGTCGAGCGCGAGCAGTCCCGCCATGTGGCGGGTGAAGTCGATCACGATGCCGGTCCCGGTGGCCTGCCCCCCGATCGAGGTACCGCCGCCGCGCGGCACCACCGGCACGCCCTGCTCGGCGCACACCCGCAGCACCGCCGCCACGTCCTCGGCATCCCGCGGGGCCACCACGCCCACCGGCACCCGCCGGTAGTTGGAGGCGTCCATGGTGGCCAGTGCCCGCGCCGCCGCACCGAAGTCCACCGTGCCGCGCACCGCCGCCCGCAGCGCCCGCTCAAGTCCGGTCACCCGTACATGATGCTTCCTGTCTCATCCGTTGGACGGTTGGCCGCGGGCCCGCCGGTGACCGGATACGCTCCGCTTGTGGCTGAGATCCAGATTCCCGCTGACATCAAGCCCGCCGACGGACGCTTCGGCGCGGGCCCCTCCAAGGTGCGGACGGAAGCGCTGGACGCGCTGGCCGCCACCGGAACCTCCCTGCTCGGTACCTCCCACCGCCAAGCCCCGGTCAAGAACCTGGTCGGCTCGGTGCGGCAGGGCATCCGGGACCTCTTCTCCCTGCCCGAGGGATACGAGGTGATCCTGGGCAACGGCGGCTCCACCGCCTTCTGGGACATCGCGACGCACGGGCTGATCGAGAACAAGTCCCAGCACCTCACGTTCGGTGAGTTCTCCTCCAAGTTCGCCAAGGCCGCCAAGCTGGCGCCGTGGCTGGCCGACCCGTCGGTGATCTCCTCCGACCCGGGCACCCACCCGGAGCCGGTCGCCGAGGCGGGCGTGGACGTGTACGCGTACACGCACAACGAGACCTCCACCGGTGTCGCCGCCCCGCTCAAGCGGGTCGCGGGCGCCGACGAGGGCTCCCTGGTGCTGGTGGACGCCACCTCGGGCGCCGGCGGCCTGCCGGTGGACATCACCGAGACCGACGTCTACTACTTCGCCCCGCAGAAGTCCTTCGCCTCGGACGGCGGCCTCTGGCTGGCCGCGTTCTCCCCGGCCGCCCTGGAGCGCGCCGCGCGCGTCCACGCCTCCGGCCGGCACATCCCGGAGTTCTTCTCGCTGCCGACGGCGATCGACAACTCGCTGAAGAACCAGACGTACAACACCCCGGCGCTGTCCACCCTCTTCCTGCTGAACCAGCAGCTGGAGTGGATCAACGGCCAGGGCGGGCTGGAGTTCGCCACCGGCCGCACCGCGGCCTCCGCGGGCCACCTGTACGGCTGGGCCGAGTCCTCGAAGTACGCCGAACCGTTCGTCACGGACCCGGCGAAGCGGTCGGCGGTCATCGGCACGATCGACTTCTCGGACGACGTGGACGCGGCGGCGGTCGCCAAGGTGCTGCGCGCCAACGGCATCGTCGACACCGAGCCGTACCGCAAGCTCGGCCGCAACCAGCTGCGCATCGCGATGTTCCCGGCGATCGACCCGGCGGACGTACAGGCGCTGACGGCCTGCATCGACTACGTGATCGAGAAGCTCTGACCGCTTCCCGACCTACGCACCCGAAGCCCCCGGTGACGGCCGCCCGCCGCCGGGGGCTTCGGCCTGTCCGGGACTCCAACGTGGTGGTCTTCGCCCACCTCACCGGCAAGGCGCAGCAGTTCCGCCCGCGCGCGGGCCCGCAGTCCGCGCACGATACCTTCGGGGTCCCAGAACTTCAGGAGGCGGCGGCGTGAGCGTGCGAGTGACGGCGGACCGGGGCGGCGCGGACCCCTTCGGCACGGCCCGGCTGCGGCGCGGGGTACTCGACTCCTGGGGCGCGGGCCCGGCCCGCTTCCGGGAGGACGCCAACGCCGAGGAGGATCTCGCGCTCGGCGGCTACCGGGACCGGCTCGTGGTCGAACTCGCGCAGAACGCCGCCGATGCCGCCGCCCGGGCCAAGGTGCCGGGCCGGCTCCGGATCACCCTGCACGCCCCCGAGCCCGGCGAGGGCGGACACGGCGTCCTGGCCGTGGCCAACACCGGTGCCCCGCTGGACGCCTCCGGGGTGGAATCGCTGAGCACCCTGCGGGCCTCCGCGAAGCGGGACACCCAGAACCCGGCGGACGCGGCCGAGCGGAGCGTCGGCCGGTTCGGGGTCGGCTTCGCCGCCGTCCTGGCCGTCACCGACGAACCGGCCGTGGTCGGCCGGCACGGCGGGGTCCGCTGGTCCCTGGCGGAGGCCCGCGAACTCGCCGGCGGGGCCGCCCAGGGCAGCCCGGGGCTCGGCGACGAGCTGCGCCGCCGGGACGGCCACGTGCCGCTGCTGCGCCTGCCGTTGCCCGCCGAGGGCACCGCGCCCGAGGGCTACGACACGGTGGTCATCCTGCCGCTGCGGGACGCCGCCGCCGCGGACCTGACCGAGCGGCTGCTGGCCGGCATCGACGATGCCCTGCTGCTGACCCTGCCCGGGCTGGCCGAGGTGATCGTGGAGACCGCGGCCGGCACCCGCACCCTGCGCCGCCGGACCGAGGACCGGGCCCCGGAGCACACCGGGGCCACCGAGGTGACCGAGATCAGCGAGATCAGCCGGCTCGGCGAGCACGGCGAGTTCGGCGAGGGCGCCGGCACCTCGGGCACCCGCCGCTGGCGCACCGTCCGGCACGGCGGGCTGCTGGACCCCGCCCTGCTCGCCGACCGGCCCGTCGAGGAACGGCTCCGGCCGTACTGGACGGTGTCCTGGGCGGTCCCGCTGGACGCGGAGGGCGCGCCCGTACGGCCCGGCACCGCGGCCGTGGTGCACGCCCCGACCCCCACCGACGAACCCCTGGGCATTCCCGCCCTGCTGATCGCCTCGCTCCCGCTGGACACCGCCCGCCGGCACCCGGCGCCCGGCCCGCTGACCGACTTCCTGGTGGCGCGGGCGGCCGAGGCGTACGCCGAACTCCTCGACGGCTGGCACCCGGTGACCACCGCGCTGGTGGACCTGGTGCCCGGCCCGCTCGGCAAGGGCGAGCTCGACGGGGCCCTGCGGTCGGCGATCCTGCGGCTGCTGCCGCGTACCTCCTTCCTGGCCCCCGCCGCCCCCTCCGAGGAGCAGAGCTCGCTGCGGCCGTTCGAGGCGGAGGTGGTCGAGGGCGCGGGCGCGGACACCGTACGGGTCCTGGCCGAAGTGCTGCCCACCCTGCTGCCGGCCGGCCTGGAACGCCGCGCCGAGCTGCGCACCCTGGGCGTGGGCCGGCTTGCGCTGGGCGACGCCATCGAGCGGATCGCGGGCGTGGAGCGCCCGCCGCACTGGTGGCACCGGCTGTACGACACCCTGGCCGGGGTGGACCCGGACCGGCTGTCCGGACTGCCGGTCCCGCTGGCCCCGGAGCCCGGCGGGGCCGAGCCCGCCGGAGCCGGGACCGGAGCCGGGGCGGACCGGTACGGGACCGCCGCCGGGGAACCGCAGACCGGACGGCCGGGCGGTCCCGAGTGGGCCGGCCTCGCCGACGGCCTCGACGGCCTCGCCGACGGCCTCGACGGCCTCGGCGACGGGTTCGACGGCCTCGGGCCGGCGGCCGGCGGGCCCCGGATCCGGACCGCCATCGGCCCCCGGCACATCCTGCTGCCCGGTCCCGACACCCCGGCCGGGCTGACCCGGCTCGGCCTCAAGGTGGCGCACCCCGATGCCGCGCACCCGCTGCTGGAGAAGCTCGGGGCGGTGCCCGCGAGCCCTCGGGCCGTACTGAACACCCCCCAGGTGCGGGCCGCGGTGGCCGGCTCCCTGGACGCGGGCGAGATCTGGGACGAGGACGCCCCGGACCCGGACGAGCTCGCCGAGATCGTCCTCGGCCTGGTCCGGGACGCCGACCTGCTGCCGGGCGACGAGCCGTGGCTGGCCGCGCTGGCCCTGCCCGACGAGGACGGGGAACTCACTCCGGCCGGTGAACTGGTGCTGCCCGGTTCCCCCTTCGCCGCCGTCATCCGCGAGGGTGAACTCCCGGCGGTGGAGCCGGAGCTGGTGGACCGCTGGGGTGCGCAGCCGCTGACCGCGGTGGGCGTGCTGGCCGGGTTCCAGCTGGTCCGGGCCACCGATGTGGTGCTGGACCCGGACGAACTGGAGCCGCGCGAGGGCGATTTCGCGGAGCCCGACGACGCGGGCCTGCTGGACGCGGTCGACGTGTGGTGCGAGGACGTGCTCGACCAGCTGCCGGACACCCCGGTACCGCCGGTGGCGACCGAGCTGGTGGCCGTACGGGACCTGGACCTGGTGGACGACGACCGCTGGCCGCAGGCCCTGGCGCTGCTCGCGCAGCCGCCGCTGCGGGACGCCCTGACCCAGCCGGTCCGGGTGCTGCTGCCGGACGGCACCACCGAGTCCGTCCGGCCGTACACCGCCTGGTGGCTGCGCGACCACCCGGTGCTCGACGGCCGCCGGCCGGCCGGGCTCCGGGCGGCCGGCGGCGACCCGCTCCTGGAGGGCCTCTACACCTCGGCGGACGCCACCGGGTTCGAGGACGAGCAGGTGCTCCGGGCGCTGGGCGTACGGACCTCGGTGGCCGCCCTGCTGGACGAGCCCGGCGGCGCGGCCGAGCTGCTGGGCCGGCTCGCCGACCCCGACCGGTGGGTGACGGACCGGCAGCTGCACGCGCTGTACGGGGCGCTGGCCGAGCTGGATCCGGAGCAGGTCACCCTGCCGGACGAGCTGCGCGCGGTGGTGGACGGCGAGGTGGTGGTCGTCGACGCGGCCGACGCGCTGGTCGCCGATGCGCCGGATCTGCTGCCGCTGACCGCCGGGCTGCCGCTGCTGCCGGTCGCCCCGGCGCAGGCCGCGGAGCTCGCCGAGCTGCTCCAGGTGCGCCGGCTGTCCGAGACGGTGCCGGCGGAGGTCACCACCCCGGGTGAGGTGCACGAGGTGCCGGAGCCGGTGCGGGTGCTGCTGGGTCCGGCGACCCCGGCAACGTATCTGGAGCACGAGGAGCTGATCGCGGGCGGGGTGGAGCTGGACTGGCGGCTGACCCGGGACGGGGTGCTGCACGCCGCGACCCTGGAGGGGGTCGCGGCCGGGCTGGCCTGGTCCGCGGGCCAGTGGCCGCGCCGCTTCGAGGTGGCGGCCCTGCTGGAGGACCCGTCCCGGACGGCGGAACTGGCCCGCGACCGCTGGTTCGACTGACGCCCTCGAGGGACCGGACCGGGCCGGGGGCTAGGCGGGGAACTTCCGGTCCACCCAGCGGAAGCTGAACTCGATGACGGCGGCGGCCATCACGGCGATGCCCACCGCCGTCCACGGCATGGTGGTGCCGACCAGCTTGAGCTGGAAGAACTCCTGGAGCCAGGGCACCACCAGGACGATCAGGAAGCACAGGCCCATCAGGCCCACCAGCCCCACCCGCCACCAGGTGTAGGGGCGGGCGATGATCGCCAGGACCCACATCGAGGTGAGGAACAGGGTCAGGGTGGCCGCGCTGGTCTCGGCCTCCAGGGCCGCCTCGCCGCTGTAGTAGGAGCGGGCCACCAGGTAGGTCACGAAGGTGGCGACCGCGGCCACCACGCCGCCCGGGATGGCGTACCGCATCACGCGTTTCACGAAGTGCGGCTTGGCGCGCTCGGTGTTCGGGGCGAGGGCCAGGAAGAAGGCCGGAACGCCGATGGTGAGCGTGGACAGCAGGGTCAGGTGGCGGGGCAGGAAGGGGTACTCGACCTGGCTGCAGACCACCAGGATGGCCAGCAGCACGGAGTAGACCGTCTTGGTGAGGAAGAGGGTGGCGACCCGGGTGATGTTGCCGATCACCCGGCGGCCCTCGGCAACCACGGACGGCAGGGTGGCGAAGGAGTTGTTGAGGAGCACGATCTGGGCGACCGCCCGGGTGGCCTCGGAGCCGGAGCCCATGGAGACGCCGATGTCGGCGTCCTTGAGCGCGAGGACGTCGTTGACCCCGTCTCCGGTCATGGCGACGGTGTGGCCCCTGGACTGGAGGGCGCCGACCATGTCCCGCTTCTGCTGCGGGGTGACCCGGCCGAACACGGCGTTCTTGTCGAGCGCCTCGGCCATGGCGTCCTGCTCGGTGGGCAGGCTGCGGGCGTCGACGGTGTTCTCCGCCCCCGGCAGGCCCAGCTTGCCGGCCACCGCGGAGACGGACACCGCGTTGTCACCGGAGATGACCTTGGCGTGGACGTTCTGCCGGTCGAAGTAGCGCAGGGTGTCGGCGGCGTCGGGGCGCAGCCGCTGCTCCAGCACGACCAGGGCGGTGGGCCGGACCCCGGTGGCGGGGTCGGTGTCGTCGAGCTCGCGGACGGACCGGGCGAGGAGCAGCACCCGCAGGCCCTGCTCGTTGAGGTGGTCGATCTCCTCCAGGGCCGGGTCGCCGGAGGGCAGCAGCACGTCGGGGGCGCCGAGCAGCCAGGTGGAGTTCTCCCCGTCGCCCTCGCTGAAGCTGGCGCCGGAGTACTTGCGGGCGGAGGAGAAGGGCAGCGACTCGGTGCAGCGCCATTCCTCGCTGTCCGGGTAGGCGTCGATGATGGCCTGGAGGCTGGCGTTGGGGCGGGGGTCGGACTCGCCGAGGGCGCCGAGCACCTTCTGTACGTACGCGGGGTCGGCGCCGCCGAGCGGGCGGAGCTCAGTGACGTCCATACCGCCCTCGGTGAGGGTGCCGGTCTTGTCCAGGCAGACCACGTCGACCCGGGCCAGGCCCTCGATCGCGGGCAGTTCCTGGACCAGGCACTGTTTGCGGCCGAGCCGGATGACACCGATGGCGAAGGCGACGGAGGTGAGCAGGACCAGTCCCTCGGGGATCATCGGGACGATGCCGCCGACGGTCCGGGCGATGGACTCCTTGAGGTCGTTCTCCTTGACGATCAGCTGGCTGACGATCAGGCCGATCGAGGTCGGGATCATCATCCAGGTGACGTACTTGAGGATGGTGGAGATGCCGGAGCGCAGCTCGGAGTGGACGAGGGTGAAGCGGGAGGCCTCTTCGGCGAGCTGGGCGGCGTAGGCCTCGCGGCCGACCTTGGTGGCGGTGAAGGCGCCGCCGCCGGCCACCACGAAGGAGCCGGACATGACCTGGTCGCCGGGCTTCTTCAGGACCGGGTCGGCTTCGCCGGTGAGCAGTGATTCGTCGATCTCCAGGCCGTCGGCCTCGCCGACGACGCCGTCGACCACCACCTTGTCGCCGGGGCCGAGTTCGATGACGTCGTCGAGGACGATCTCGGAGGTGGAGATCTCGGCGGTGCGGCCGTCGCGGCGGACGCTGGGTTTGGCCTCGCCGATGACGGCGAGGCCGTCCAGGGTCTTCTTGGCGCGGAGTTCCTGGATGATGCCGATGCCGGTGTTCGCGATGATCACGAAGCCGAAGAGGCTGTCCTGGATCGGCGCGACGAAGAACATGATCACCCAGAGCACGCCGATGATGGCGTTGAAGCGGGTGAAGACGTTTCCGCGGATGATGTCGGCGGTGGACCGCGAGGAGCGGACGGGGACGTCGTTGACGGCGCCGCGGGCGACCCGTTCGGCGACCTGGGCGGTGGTCAGGCCGCCCGGCTTGAACACGGGTGCGGGCAGGGGGACCGGATGGACCGGATCGAGCTCTGCTCCTGCGTCGATGGCGGCGCCGGCCCGCTCCGGCCCGTCATGATCGATCTGTGCCCGCTGCGTCATGCTTTCGACGGTACGGGCCGGGAGGGCCGTTCACCCGCCGACCAGTCCGAAGATCCGACTTCAGGATGAGCCGAATCCTCCCCCGGTCTGCCTGCCCTGCCCCTCGGCGCCGGCGTCGGCAGCAGCGGCCTGACGCTTGAGCGCGGCATCGCGCGCCCGGACGTACCAGATGCCGATCAGGCCGAGCCCGCCGCCGGCCGCGCAGGTCCACACCCACCACAGCAGGTCGCGGTCGGCGAACCAGCCGTAGAACGGCAGCTGCACCAGGAACATGGCGAACCAGAGGAGGGTGCCGCCGGTGATGGTGGCGACCACCGGGCCCTCGAGGGGCGCGGGCGCTTCGTGCTGGGGGGTCCACTTCGCCATGCGGCCAGTCTAGGCGGCCCCATTTTCGGTCTACGCGCGGAGATGGACGGCCCCTCGTTCATGTGTTCATACTGAAACGGTTTGCTTGAAAGCGGATTCTTTCGTACGAATCCACCAAAACGAACCACTTGAGGACCGCATGAGCACCTCGGCACCCGCCGCGGCCCCCACCTCCACGGCCCCTGCCGCCCCGGCCCCTCCGGCCGGCGGCAACGGCCTGGACCGCTATTTCAAGATCTCCGAGCGCGGCTCGACCGTGGCCCGCGAGATCCGCGGCGGATTCGCCACCTTCTTCGCGATGGCCTACATCATCGTGCTGAACCCGATCATCCTGGGCAGCGCGAAGGACATGTACGGCCACCAGCTCGACGGCGGCCAGCTGGTCACCGCCACCGTACTGACGGCGGCCTTCTCCACCCTCCTGATGGGCGTCATCGGCAACGTCCCGATCGCCCTCGCGGCCGGCCTCGGTGTGAACACCGTGGTGGCCCTCCAGCTCGCCCCCCGGATGAGCTGGGCCGATGCCATGGGCATGGTGGTGCTGGCCGGCTTCGTGGTGATGCTCCTGGTCGCCACCGGCCTGCGCGAGCGGGTGATGAACGCGGTCCCGGTGGGCCTGCGCAAGGGCATCGCGATCGGCATCGGCCTCTTCATCCTGCTGATCGGCCTGGTGGACTCGGGCTTCGTCTCCCGCATCCCGGACGCCGCCCACACCACGGTGCCGCTCCAGCTCGGCTCGGGCGGCCATCTCCAGGGCTGGCCGGTGCTGGTCTTCGCCCTCGGCGTGCTGCTCACACTGGCCCTGCTGATCCGCAAGACCCCGGGCGCCATCCTGATCTCGATCGTCGTGATGACGGTGGTCGCGGTCGTCGTCCAGCTGCTGGCGGACCTGCCGGGCAAAGCCTGGGGACTGACCGTCCCCGAGTGGCCGGGCAACCCGGTGGCCGCGCCCGACTTCGGGCTGGTCGGCCAGGTCAGCCTGTTCGGCGGCTTCGAGAAGGTGGGCCTGCTCACCGGCCTGCTGTTCGTCTTCACCGTCCTGCTGTCCTGCTTCTTCGACGCGATGGGCACCATCCTCGGCGTCGGTGACGAGGCCAAGCTGATGGACAAGCAGGGCAACTTCCCGGGCATCAACAAGGTGCTGCTGGTGGACGGCCTCGCCGTGGCCTCCGGCGGCGCCACCTCCGCCTCGGCCACCACCTGCTTCGTGGAGTCCACGGCCGGCGTCGGCGAGGGCGCCCGCACCGGCCTGGCGAACGTGGTGACCGGCGGCCTCTTCACGGTGGCCCTGTTCCTGACCCCGCTGGCCACCATGGTCCCCTCACAGGCGGCCACCCCCGCACTGGTCGCGGTCGGCTTCCTGATCCTGGCAGGCTCGATCCGGGACATCGACTGGAGCGACTTCACCATCGCCGTCCCGGCCTTCCTGGCCATGGTCACGATGCCCTTCACCTACTCGATCACCAACGGCATCGGCATCGGCTTCATCGCCTTCAGCGCACTGCGACTGGCGACCGGCCGGGGCCGTGAGGTCCCGGTGGCCATGTACATCGTGTCGGCGGTGTTCGTCTTCTACTACGCGATGCCGGCCCTCGGCCTCACGTAAGCCCGTAGAACTTCTCCGTCTCGTCGACGGCCGCCTTGAAGCGCTCGTCGAAGTCGTCGCGAATGAGCGTCCGGACCACATAGTCCTGGACGCTCATTCCGCGTTTGGCGGCATGAGTCCGGAGGCGTTCGAGGAGCTCCCCGTCTATGCGCATGCTCAGCACATGTGTCCCCATGCCGAAAGCGTCGGGGCCGGCGAGTCGACGCGTGTCACTTTCCGGAACCGTCTCACCCGTACGAGTGACTTTGCCGAACCCGCAGGTGGCCAGCGCGCGGCAGCCAAGCCCCTGATGGGTCACGCACACTCCCGCTAGCATGAGCCGCCGACGCAGACATTCACGCGAGGGGGGTGTGATGGGCGTACTGCCGGACTTGGATCCGAAGACGGGTCTGCTGCCGCCGGGCCGGTACCCGGCCAGCCTGTCGCACCTGGAACGGGCATACGTTTCCGCTCCCGGTTTCGCGGACTCATCGACCCGCCGACACCTGTGGGAAGAGTGGCAGTGCCATCGCGCAATCGTCGAGGCCGAGACGGGCGACATCGCACGGACGTGGCTGGGCGGCAGCTTTGTCAGCGCAAAGCTCGATCCCGGCGATATCGACGTCACCTACCTGCTTCACTCCCACGTCTACGACGCTCTGGATCGAGACTCGCTCGTGTCGCTCGATGACCTCACCGACAGGTCGTGGTGCGTGGAGCGCGGAATGCGCATCGACGCAACCTGATCCGCCTGCCTGAGGACGTTCCTTTCTGGAGGCTGCACCCCAGCGCTTTCACGGCTGTACAGAACGATTCAATGCGCGCCGCGGATATGTGGAGGTGCGGCCATGACAGCTCCCGCACCCCTCCCCGACCGGAATGACAGGGAGGCCTTGCGCCGCTGGATGCGCGCGAACAGGCGGACCGAGGACGGCCGTGTCGTCCCTACGACTCCCGAGGAGTTCGCGGCAGGACAGCGTGCCCGGCTGTTCCAGGAGGGTGGACCTGGAGCTCCGGAGGCTACGAACCCCCGCAAACGCCTGGACGTGGCCCTGACCGGGGAGGCCACGGCCGGCCACACCGTCCGCCTCGCGGTGCTCGGGCCCTTCCTCGCCAACCTTCAGGAATCGGTCCATTCGGTCGCCCAGGCTCTGACCGGACGCCCCACCACGCATGCCGCCATCCCGAAGAACATCCGTGATGTGACCACTCTGAGCGCAGCAGCCCTCTTTCCGTCCTCGTTCGGAGTGGCCCTCTACGGCCCCGAGGTCAGCGAGGCCACCGAGGGCGGGGAGCACCTCTTCCCCGACCCGACCGAGGCCGTCCTCGACGACGCCATCAACACCGTGCTCGACGTCGTGGATCTCTCGGAAAGTGCGGGGCTCTCGGACGACGGCTTGGCCGAGGAACTCGTGCCCTTGGGGCAGCGCGCCATGAAGCACATCGGCGCGCTGACCGCCGGGCTGACCGAAGCCCAGATCGGCTTGAAGGTTGCCTGGCACCCGAAGCAAGGGCGCGTACGGCAGAGCGTCTGGACTCCGGACGGAGCCCGGCGCGTCCGCGATCTCTGCGAGCAGAGCGAGTTCAGCAGCGGCGCCCCGATGACCCTCACGGGATGGCTTGGGAGCGCGAGCGCCCTGCGGGGCACTGTCGAGATTCGCACCGACAACGGAGAGATCATCCGCGCAAAGACGGACGAGGCCATCACCCGCAGCCTGCGGAGCCACTTCGGAAACCTTGTCCGAGCCGAGGTGGAAGTGACTGTCGTGCGTGCCGCTGGTGGTCGCGAACGGCGCAACTATGCGGTGATCTCACTGCACAGCCTTGACCCGGACACTCCCGGGAGCACGTGAGCAGGGATACCGGGTGTTCTTTAGGTAAGGTAATGAGTTACTCTAAAGACATGCCCGACCTCACCCATGGCGACGATGCTGCCGCCGTGAACGACCTCCGCTCGGCCGTCATGCGGCTGGGCCGGCGCCTGAAGCACCAGCGCGTCGACGAATCGCTGAGCCCGACCGAGATGTCGGTGCTCGGCACCCTTGCCCGCTGCGGCCAGGCCACCCCCGGTGAGCTGGCCCGGCGCGAGCATGTGCAGCCGCCCTCGATGACCCGCATCGTCGCGCTGCTGGAGGCCAAAGGCCTGGTCAGGCTGGAGCCGCACCCGGACGACCGCCGCCAGAAGGTGGTCAGCCAGACGGAGGAGGCCGAAGCGATGCTCGAGGAGAGCCGTCGCAAGCGGAACGCCTTCCTGGCCCGGCTCGCGGCCGAGCTGGACGAGGACGAATGGGCCAAGCTGAGAGAAGCGGCGCCCGTCCTCGAAAAGCTCGCCCACCTGTAGGAGCGACCAAGGAGGCGAACGCCTTTGAGTACGGGAAACGGAGCAGACTCCGCCCCCGGACCGATATCCACCTCTACCAAGAACTCGATGTTCAGCTCGCTGAAGATCCGGAACTACCGGCTCTTCGCGACCGGCCAGGTCGTCTCGAACACCGGCACCTGGATGCAGCGCATCGCCCAGGACTGGCTGGTCCTCTCCCTGACCGGGTCCGCCTCCGCCGTCGGCATCACCATCGCCCTGCAGTTCCTGCCGATGCTGCTCTTCGGACTCTACGGAGGCGTCCTCGCCGACCGGCTGCCGAAGCGGCCCCTGCTGCTGGCCACCCAGGGTGCGATGGGCCTCACCGGCGCCGCACTGGGTGTCCTCACCCTCACCGGGCAGGTCCAGGTCTGGCACGTCTACCTGACCGCCTTCCTGGTCGGGATGATCACGGTCGTCGACAACCCGGCCCGGCAGTCCTTCGTCTCCGAGATGGTCGGCCCCGACCGGCTGGCCAACGCGGTCAGCCTGAACTCGGCGAACTTCCAGTCCGCCCGGCTGGTCGGCCCGGCGGTCGCCGGCGTGCTGATCACCGCCGTCGGCTCCGGCTGGGCCTTCCTCCTGAACGGCCTGTCCTTCGCCGCCCCGGTCATCGGGCTGCTGCTGATGCGCCCGCAGGAGCTGCACCCGACGGAGCCCCGGCCCCGGGCCAAGGGGCAGCTGCGGGAGGGCCTGCGCTATGTCGCCGGCCGCCCCGAGCTGGTCTGGCCCATCGTCCTGGTCGGCTTCATCGGCACCTTCGGGTTCAACTTCCCGATCTGGCTGACCGCCTTCACCGAGGACGTCTTCCACGCCGACGCCGGAACCTACGGCCTGCTCAACACCCTGCTTGCGGTCGGCTCCCTGGCCGGCGCGCTGCTCGCGGCCCGGCGCGGCCGGGCCCGGCTCCGGCTGCTGGTCGCCGCCGCCGCGCTGTTCGGCGGCCTGGTGGCGGTGACCGCCTTCGCGCCCGGCTTCTGGCTCTTCGCGGCCCTCCTGGTGCCGGTCGGGATGTTCGGCCTGACCGTGAACGTGGTGGCGAACTCCAGCGTCCAGATGGCCACCGACCCCGAGATGCGGGGCCGGGTGATGGCCCTGTTCATGATGGTCTTCTTCGGCGGCACCCCGCTCGGCGCACCCCTGGTGGGCTGGGTGACGGACCACCTCGGCGCCCGTACGGGCATGGCGGCGGGCGGCCTGATCTCGCTGGCCGCCGCCCTGGCGGTGGGCCTGGTGCTGTGCCGGGTGGGCAGACTCCGGCTGCGCGTCGGCCGCCACGGCGTCGCCTTCGTCCCATCCGCCCGCCCGCGCGAGCTGGTCCGGGTGGCTTAGCCTTCCGGGTGGCTTAGCCTCGCGGGTATGAGACTCTTCGCCGCCGTGTTGCCCCCCGAGGGTGCCGTCGCCGAACTGCGCGGTGCCGTGGCCGCGTTGCCGCCGAACGAGCGGCTGCGCTGGACCCAGGAGCCGGGCTGGCACTTCACCCTCGCCTTCATGGGCGAGGTCGAGGACGGACTCCTGCCCGAGCTGTACGAACGGCTCGGGCGGGCAGCCGCCCGCACCCCGCCCTTCCCGCTGCGCCTGCACGGCTCCGGCCACTTCGGCAACCGCGCCCTGTGGACCGGTGCCGCAGGCGGGCTGGACGGGCTGCGGATGCTCGCCGAACGGGCCGACGCCGCCGCCCGGCGGGCCGGCGTACCGATGGAGCAGCACCGCCGGTACACCCCGCACCTGACGGTGGCCCGCAGCGCCCACCGTGACGCCGACCTGCACCCCCAGCTGAGCGCCCTCGCCCCCTTCGAGGGCACTCCCTGGCAGGTCAGCGAGCTGCACCTGGTCCGCAGCAACCTCCCGACCAGCGGGATCCCGGGCGAGCAGCCCCGCTACGAGGTGGTCCGGTCCTGGCCGCTGACCGGGTGACCCACGTCATTCGTTACGCTCGATGCGTGGATCCGAAGACCAGAAACCGCGTCATGGCCGGTGTGCTCGTGTTGATGTTCGCCGTCGTGGCGGTCGCTTCTGCCCTGAAGTGACCGCCACCGACCGCGTCCTCACCAGGCGAAGGCCTCCGGGGACGGGCCCGGCCCGGGGAAGATCTCGTCCAGGGCGGCCAGCGTCTCCGGCCCCAGCTCCAGGTCCAGCGCCCGCAGTGCGCTCTCCAGCTGTTCCGGCGTACGCGGGCCGACGATCGGCCCGGTGACCCCGGGGCGGGTCAGCAGCCAGGCCAGGGCCGTCTCGCCGGGCTCCAGGCCGTGCTTGTCCAGCAGGTCCTCGTACGCCTGGATCTGCGCCCGCACCGAGCTGTCGGCCAGTGCCTCGGCGGTCCGGCCCTCGGCGCGCCGCCCGCCCGAGACCTCCTTCTTGATCACGCCGCCGAGCAGGCCGCCGTGCAGCGGGGACCACGGGATCACCCCGAGGCCGTACTCCTGCGCGGCCGGGACGACCTCCATCTCGGCGCGCCGCTCGTAGAGGTTGTACAGGCACTGCTCGCTGACCAGCCCGACCATGCCGCGGCGGGCGGCGGTCTCGTTGGCCTGGGCGATCTTGTAGCCGGGGAAGTTCGAGGAACCGGCGTAGAGGATCTTGCCCTGCTGGATCAGTACGTCCACGGCCTGCCAGATCTCCTCGAAGGGAGTCAGCCGGTCGATGTGGTGGAACTGGTAGAGGTCGATGTAGTCCGTGCGCAGCCGGCGGAGGCTGGCCTCCACCGCGCGCCGGATGTTCACCGCCGAGAGCCGGTCGTGGTTGGGCCAGGCGTCGCCGTCCGCGGCCATGTTCGCGTAGACCTTGGTGGCGAGCACGGTCTTGTCGCGGCGCCCCGTGCCGTGCGCGAACCAGGAGCCGATGATCTCCTCGGTCCGGCCCTTGTTGGCACCCCACCCGTAGGCGTTGGCGGTGTCGAAGAAGTTCAGACCCGCGTCGAGGGCGGCGTCCATGATCGCGTGGCTGGTCGGTTCGTCGGTCTGCGGACCGAAGTTCATGGTGCCGAGGACGAGTCGGCTGACCTTGAGTCCGGTGCGTCCGAGCTGCGTGTACTCCATGGGCACCAAGCCAACTGCTTCGAGTGGACTCGAAGCAAGAGCCGCCGCACCCGCCGACGCCCGTCCGAAGCCCGGCGCCGCCCGTCCGACGCCCGGCGGCGGACGGGTACACGCCCGGCACCCACCCGGAGAGCCTCGTTGACCTGCACTTCCGGCTGCGTTACTTCACAGGCGTGACCAGAAGGCGCTTTCGCACCAGGCTGTTGACCGCAGCGACCACCACCACCGGCATCCTCCTCGCCCTCGCCCTCGTCCCGGCGTTGCCGGCCGGCGCCGCCCCGCCCGGCCCCGGAGACCGTGCCGGCGCCCGCGCCGCCGCGGACACCGCGGACCCGACCGTCCGCCGTGACCCCGCATCGGGGCACGCCCGGATGGTCTTCAAGACCGGCGGCTACCTGACCGAGCCGTCCACCGCCTCCCCCGAGGCGATCACCCTCGGCTACCTGCGGGCCCACCGCGAGGCCTTCGGCCTCTCCGAGCGGCAGTCCAGGCAGCTCACGGTGGTGTCCTCGTACCCGACCAGGCACAACGGGGCCCAGCAGGTGACCATCGGCCAGCGCATCGACGGGATGCGCGTCCACGGCGGGCTGCTCACCGCCACCGTGGACAAGGAGGGCCGGCTGGTGATCGTCGGCGGGATGGCGGCGACCGGCGAGCCGGCCGGCACCGTCGAGCTGACGGCGCAGGAAGCCCTCGACGCGGCGGCCGATGCCCAGGGCGCGAAGGCCAAGCGCCGGCTCCAGGGCACGGACAACCGGGACAAGGGCCGGCAGAAGTTCACCAACGTCTACGCCGAGCGGCTGACCAAGCCCAACGACGTGACCGCGGAACTCGTCTGGTTCCCCGCCGCCTCCGGCCGTGAACTGCGCCCGGCCTGGCTCACCGACATCGAGGCCTCCGGCACCTCCTGGTACCAGACGGTGGTGGACGCCGGGGACGGCGACATCCTGAGCAAGGAGAGCCGGTACCGGCACGCCGGCCCCGAGGGGACCGTCTTCACCACACAGCACCCGGACGTCGCCGGTGCCGCCCGGACGGTCCAGCCGTTCAGCGGGCAGGACGGCTCCTGGGTGACCGACCGCCTCACCCAGGGCAACAACGTCAACGCCTACCGGGACGAGGACGGGGACAACCTGGTCCCGGACACCGGGAACGACGCCCTGCGCCCCCAGACCCCGGCCGCCGGCGACCCGGCCCACCAGCACTTCCACTACCCGTTCGGCGACACCTGGCGCACCAACGCCGCCGCCACCCAGGCCAACCTGGACGCGGACCTGAACGCCGTCACCACGCAGCTCTTCTACTACACCAACGTGATGCACGACTACCTCTACGCCCTGGGGTTCGACGAGCCGTCACGGAACTTCCAGGTGAACAACTTCGGCCGCGGCGGGGCGGGCAACGACCCGGTGCTGGCCGAGGCCCAGGACGGCTGGGACAACGGCTGTACGACCGGCACCCCGCCCACCGCGATCCGCTGCCTGAACAACGCCAACTTCGGCACCCCCGGTGACGGTGCCAGCCCGCGCATGCAGATGTTCATGTGGCAGCCGTTCCGGCCGTGGCGCGACGGTTCCCTCGACGGGGACGTCATCGCCCACGAGTACGGCCACGGCGTGTCCGAACGCCTGGTGGCGGCCGGCAACCTCGGCGGCGGCCACCAGACCGGCGCGCTCGGCGAGGGCTGGTCGGACACCATCTCCTTCCTCAAGTGGGGGGACGCGGTGGTCGCCGAGTACGTCACCGGCAACACCTCCACCGGCATCCGCTCGCAGCGGTACGACACCTCCACCGAGGGCTGGGGAACCTTCGACCCGGCCCGCGGAGTGCACCGCAACGGCGAGGTCTGGGCGGCCACCATGTACGACATCCGCGAGGCGAAGGGCATCGGCTACACCCAGCAGATCGTCATCGACGGCATGAAGAACACCGTCACCTCGCCGAGCTACCTCGACGCCCGCGACGGCATCCTGGCCGCCGACATGACCAACACCGGCGGCGCCAACCAGTGCCTGCTGTGGCGGGTCTTCGCCGGGCGGGGCATGGGCGCCAATGCGGCGTCCAGCGCCGACCAGAGCACCGAGACGGCCGACTCCACCGTCCCGGCCGCCTGCCTGCCCACCGCGGAGGCCGGCGGCCCGTACACCACCACCGAGGGCACCGACGTCACCCTCGACGCGTCCGGCTCGACGCCGGGGACGGCCCCGTCGGCCGGCACCCTGTCGACGTACGAGTGGGACCTCGACAACGACGGCGACTACGACAACGCCACCGGGGTCACCACCACCTTCAGCGCGGTGGGCCAGGACGGGAGCTTCACCGTCGGGCTGCGGGTGACCGACAGCGCCGGCAACACCGACACCGACACCACCACCGTCACCGTCTCCAATGCGGCACCCGTGGTCTCCCTCCAGCCGATCGACCCGGCTCCCGAGAACACCCCGGTCACCCTGGCCGGCACCCTCCGCGACCCGGGCTGGCTCGACCCGCTGACCGCCACCGTCGACTGGGGTGACGGCGCCGGTGCGCAGCCGCTCACCGGCACGCTGGAGAACGTCCGCCCCGATGCGACCCTGAGCTTCTCGGTCCCCCACACCTACGGGGACGACGGCACCTTCACCATCCGGGTGTGCGGCACCGACGACGACACCAGCAGCTGCGCGACGGTCGGCGCGCCGATCACCAACACCAACCCGACGGCCGCCATCTCCGCCGCCGGCCAGACCACGTACAACGGCCAGCAGGCCTTCATCGCGCACGCGGGCCGGCCGATCGATGTGACCGGCTCGTCCACCGACCCGGGCAGTGACGACCTGACCCTGACCTGGAGCTGGGGAGACGGCTCCTCGGACAGCCTGGTCTCGCTGGTGAACCCGCCGGCCACCGACCCGGACCCGAGCCCCTCGGTCCAGCCGCGCCATGTGACGGCGACCAGGTCCCACGCGTACGCGCAGGCCTGCCTGTCCACGCTGACCTTCACCGGCGCGGACGACGACAGCGGCAGCGCCTTCGCCACCGCGGCCGTCATCACCCAGGGCAACGCGCTGCGGGCCCGCAATCAGGCCTACTGGATGGGGCAGTACGACGGTCGGCCGCCGAACCAGTTCACCCCGGCGCAGCTGACCTGTCTGCTGAACGTGGCCTCGTTCATGAGCTCGGTGTACGGGCCGCTGACCCACACCCAGGCGTACGCGATCCTGAGCTCGGGCTCCCCCGAGGCCCGGGCGCTGATGTCCACTCAGCTGCTGGCGGCCTGGCTCAACTTCGCCAACGGCTCGTACGACCTGACCACGCGGGTGGACACCAACGGGAACTGGATCCCGGACACCACCTTCGGGGCGGCGATGGCCGCCGCCGAGGCCGTCTACCGGAACCCGGCGTCCACCGGGCTCCAGCTGGCCGCGCAGACGAAGATCCTGCTCCAGTTCAACGTCCGTGACGGCGGCTGACCTCGGTGGCCGGGCATCGACTGGCCTGGCTCGCCGCCCTCGCACTCCTCACCGGGTGCGGGGGCGGCGGGCCGGTGCCCTCGGCGGCGGATCCGCCGCTGACGGGGACGAGCGCCACCGCCGCGGCCTCGCCGGCGTCCCCGGCTCCGGCGCGGGGCCGCACCCTGACCGCGGCGGACGACGGGTTCACGGGGCGGCTCGCGGTCGGGGAGACGGCGGTGCTGCGGCTGCCGGCGGACCCCTCGGGCAGCAGGCCGGAACCCACCGTGGCGGGTGATTCCGTGCTGCTGATCCGGATCGCGAACGTGACGGACCCGGGGCTGCGCGAGTGGGAGATCCGCGCGGTGCGGCCGGGCACCGGGGTGGTGACGGTGTCGGGGGGTGACCGCACTCCGGCCAGGTTGACCTTCGTCGTCTCCTGACGCCCGGGCGGGCCGGCCCCTGAGTCAGCCCCTGGTCAGTCCCGGGGCCGGTACGGCCCGCCCAGGCCCCAGGCCTGGTGCATCACGGCGGCGAACTCCCCCGCCAGCCGGTGCTCCCCGGAGGCGTTGGGGTGGGTGCCGTCGTAGGTGTCGTAGTGGATGTCGTACGCCTCCGGGCGGGCCGCCAGCAGCAGCGGCGAGGCGTCCGTGGACAGGTCGGCCACCGCCTTGGCCAGCAGCTCGTTGAAGCGGGCGACCTCGGCGGCGAAGGGCGCGTCGGTCTCGGCACGGCTGTTGGGGATCACCGGCAGCAGCACCATCCGCACGGACGGACGCGCCTGCCGGGCCGCCGTGACGAAGGCCCGGGCATTGGCGGCCGTCTGGTCGGCGTCGGTGTAAAAGCCGAGGTCGATCAGGCCGAGGGAGACCAGCAGCACGTCCGGCTTGTGGGCGGTGACGGTGCCGCCGATCAGCGGGGCCATGTGCTGCCAGCCCTCGCCCCAGCCGGCCAGGTGCCGGCGGGCGTGCGCGGGGAAGTCCGGGTCGGCGTAGTCGTGGGAGACGGGCGCGTCCGCGAAGGTGTCGTACACCTCGGTGCGCGGGCCGACGATCTTGTAGGGGCCACCGAAGGACGCGTTGAGGTGCTGCCACATCCGGTAGCGCCAGGTGTAGTCGCCGGCGCGTCCGATGGTCATGGAGTCGCCGACGAACATGAAACGCATCCCGTCATCATCGTGGATGGGGCGGGCCACGCCGCTGTGATGCCGGACACCCTGGCAGGCTGGGGGTATGCGCCGACTTCCGCCCGTCCTGGCCACCGTGGTCCTCGCCGCGACCGCCGCCACCGCCGTCACCACCGCCACCACCGCGTCCGCGGCCGAAGCGCCCGCCTCCTTCGTCATAGAGGATCCGCGGATCACCGAGTCCAGCGGCCTGGCGGCCAGCCGCAGGCACCCGGGCGTGTACTGGACGCACAACGACAGCGACGACGGCCCGTACGTCTACGGGGTGGACGCGGCCACCGGCCGCACGGTCGCCCGGGTCACCATGACGGGGGTGGGCCGGCCGCGCGATGTCGAGGCGGTCTCGCTGGGCCCGGACGGGCAGTTGTACGTCGGCGACATCGGCGACAACCGCAACGGCGGCTGGGACCACGTCTGGATCTACCGCTTCCCGGAACCGGAGCGGCTGGGCGATGTGACGGTGAAGGCCGCCCAGTTCACCGTGAAGTACGCGGACGGGCCCCGGGACGCCGAGGCGCTGATGGTGCATCCGAAGACCGGGCGGGTCTACATCGCCAGCAAGGACCGGGAGAAGGGCGGGCTGTACGAGGGCCCGGCGCAGCTGTCCACCGGCGGGGCGAACGTGTTCCGGCGGGTCGCGGCCGTGCCGTGGGTGACGGACGGGGCGTTCTCCCCGGACGGCAGCCGGCTGACCCTGCGCGGCTATCTCGTCGCCCGGTCCTATCCGTGGCGGAACGGGCTGCCGGAGGGCGGGGGCGAGTCGGTCGGCGCGCCCTGGCAGGGGCAGGCGGAGTCGGTGACCTATTCGGCGGACGGCTCGGCGCTGATGTTCGGGGCGGAGGGCGCGAAGAGCCGGGTGGTGGCGGTCCCGGTGGCGGGCGGCTCCGGCGGCTCCTCGCCGGGCCCGTCGTCCCGCCCCCCGGGCGGCGCGGGGCAGCCGGGCGCCCCGACCGCCGGTGCCGCCGCCGACCCCGAATCCGCTGGGGAGGGCGGCAACTTCACGCGGGGCGCGCTGGTGCTGGCGGGCGCGACCGTGCTGGTCATGGGCGCCCGGCGGCTGCTGCGCCGGCGCAGCGGCTGAGGGCCGCCGCCCGGCCCCGCCTCAGCCCAGGTTGATCTTGTCGCCGGCGACGGTGATCTTCGCTGCCGGGAGCGGGCGGGTGGCCGGGCCACTGGCCACCGAGCCGTCCTCGACCTTGAAGAAGCTCTGGTGGCAGGGGCACACGATCTTTCCGTCCGTCACCGAGGTGACGGCGCAGCCCTGGTGGGTGCAGACCGCCGAGTAGGCCTTGAACTCCCCGGCCTTGGGCTGGGTGACCACGACCTTCTGGTCCTTGAAGACCTTGCCGCCGCCGACCGGGATCTCCGAGACCGCGGCCAGCTCCCGGGCGGGTCCGGCGGCCTGCGCCTCGCCGACGCCGCCGGTCGTGGCGCCCTCGGCACTGTCCTCGTCGCCCTGGCCGCAGCCGGCCAGTGCGGTACCGGCGAGAGCCGCGGCGCCTGCTGCGAGGACCGTCCGCCGGCGGGTGGTGTCGCCCATGCCATGTCTCCTTCGTCGTGGGTGGTCCGTCGACTGTTGTCACGGGAGTGCACTCCGCAGCCAACACGTACCACCCGCGCCACGGGTTCACGCCATGTTCGGTCCGACCGGCCGCACGGCCCGCGCCGGGGCCGGGGCCGGGTCAGCTGTGGCCGAGGTCGGCCGAGGTGGTGTCCGGCGGGGGGATCTGGCCCTCGTCCGGGGTCGGGCGGAGCGGGAACTCGTCCGCCCGCATCGAGTCCAGCACCGGCGGCGCCGGCCTCGGCGGCTTCGGCATGACCGCGGCCTCCGAGTGCCCTCCGCACCCGTACGACAGCGACACCAGCCGGCCGTCCGCCGGCCCGAACTCGTTCGCGCAGACGCCGAAGGCCTGGCCCAGCGAGCCGCCGATCTTCACCAGGAAGCCGCAGGAGACACAGGAGGCCGGGGCCGCCTGGGCCATCGGGGTCTTCGCGCCGTAGGACTCGTCCCAGCGGTCGGCCGCGGTGTGCAGCCCGTACCGGGACAGCACCCGGGCCCGGCGCATGCCGAGCTCCTCGGCCACCGCGGCGATCGAGCCGCGCTCCGGCACCACCACACGGTCCGTGAGCGCCGCGTCCTCCGCCTCCGCGAGGTCCGCGAGCTCCTCCGAGAGCACCGAGTTCGGCGGCGGCGCGTCCTCACCCGTGTAGCCGGGCTCCAGCCGCAGGTCCTCGGCGTCCGTCGGCAGCAGATCGCCGGGGCCCATGTCGCCGGGCCGCAGCCGCTCGCTCCACGGCACCCACTCCGGCGCGAGCAGCGCGTCCGGCCCGGGCAGCAGCACCGTTTCGTCGAGGGTGACCAGTTTCGCGCGGGAGGCGCGGGTGACGGTGACGGCCCAGCGCCAGCCCCGGTAGCCCGGCTCCCGGCACTCGAAGAAGTGGGTGACGACCCGGTCGCCCTCCGCTACGACGGAGACGTGCTCGCCCACGATGCCGGGGGCCGCGGCCTCCTCGGCCGCCGCGCGGGCGAGTTCCACCGCCTCGGCGCACAGGCGGTCGGGGGTGCGGGGGGTACGGCTTCGCGTGGTCGCAGCACTCACTGGTCTCGTTCTCTCCTACGCCGTCTCACGAGTGCGCCGTCCGTACTTGTCGTCCACGACGACCCGTCGGTCAGTCCCCTGCGTGGCACGGGCGGAGCGGACCAGAGGGCCGCGTCGACGTCCGCGCCCGATGGGTCCCGGGCACACCTACTGCTATCCATTCTGCGGGATCGCGAAGAGGCGCGCGGCCAGGAGCAACCGCCGGTGGCGCGCTACGCACGCTACCTCCTTCGAAGCCCTGGGCCCACATGCAAGTCCGATTCGCGGACTTCCCCGCCCGCCCGGATCGCGCCCGGAGCCCGCCCCGGCACCCTGCAACCGGGCCCGTGCCGCGGCGAAAAGAGTCTGCGGAGCCCTACTGGGGCACTATGGCCACGTGGCACCCGTACGGTCGTCCGACGACGGCTCGGGCCGCGTCCGGAGGGCGGGCCGGGCCGTCGGGCATGCCCTGCACCAGCCGATCACCGGCACCGCCCGCGGAATCCGCCGGGCCACCCACGCCCACGGCGCCGGGGAGTCCGGCCTCGGCAAGCTGATCGAGCTGCACGCCGTCAACGGGGCCGGCGATGTGATGATCACCGTGGCGCTGGCCTCGACGGTGTTCTTCTCGGTGCCCACGGACGAGGCCCGCGGCCGGGTCGCCCTCTACCTGGCCATCACCATGCTCCCGTTCACCCTGCTCGCCCCGGTGATCGGCCCGCTGCTGGACCGGCTGCCGCACGGCCGGCGCGCCGCCATGGGGGCGTCGATGCTGGCCCGCGCCCTGCTGGCGCTGATGATGTCGGGCGCCGTGGCCACCGGGGGGCTGGAGCTGTACCCGGCGGCGCTGGGCGTGCTGGTTGCGTCCAAGGCGTACGGGGTGGTGCGCAGTGCGGTGGTACCACGGCTGCTGCCGACCGGGTTCTCGCTGGTCAAGGCGAACTCCCGGGTGACCCTGGCCGGCCTGCTGGCCACCGGGGTGGCGGCCCCGGTGGGTGCCGGGCTGCATCAGATCGGGCCGCAGTGGCCGCTGTACGGGGCCTGCGCGGTGTTCCTGGCGGGCACCTTCGCAGCGTTCACCCTGCCGCACAAGGTGGACGAGGCCAAGGGCGAGCGCCGGGCCCGGCTGTCCACCCACGAGCGGCGCTCGCGGCGGCCGGGGCTCCGGACGGTGGGGCCGTCGGTGCTGTGCGGGCTGGGGGCGAACGCGGCGATGCGCGGCCTGTCCGGGTTCCTGATCTTCTTCCTGGCGTTCCTGCTGCGCGAGCACCCGCTGGCCGGGCAGAGCGCGGCGGTGTCCCTGGGCATCGTCGGGGTCTCGGCGGGCCTCGGGAACGCCTGCGGCACGGCGGTCGGCGCCTGGCTGCGGGCGCGGGCCCCGGAGACGATCGTGGCCGCGGTGCTGTCGCTGACCCTCGCGGTGGCGATCGTCGCGGCGGTGTTCTTCAGCGGGCTGATGGTGGCGGTGCTCGGGGCGACGGCCGGGTTCTGCCAGGCACTGGCGAAGCTGTCCCTGGACGCGATGATCCAGCGGGACGTCCCGGAGTCCGTGCGGACCTCGGCCTTCGCCCGGTCCGAGACGGTGTTGCAGGTGGCGTGGGTGCTCGGGGGCGCGATCGGGATCGTGCTGCCGCTGAACGGGGTGCTGGGCATGTCGGTGGCCGCGACCATCGTCGCGGCGGGCACCGTGATGGCGCTGCGCGGGCTGCTCACCGCCCTGCACCCCCGTACCCCGGGCTCGCCCGGCTCCCCCGGCTCGCCCCGCCCCCGCGTGGCCTAGGGGGTGTCCGCCGCCCGGCGGGGCGGGGACACCCCGTGCGGTGGGGGCGGGGTCCGCCCGATAGCCTTCGGCTCATGACCGCACCGCTTATCCCGGGTAGGGCCCGCCGCAGCGTCGCGGCCCTCGGGGCCGTGTCCGCCGGCCTCCTCCTTCTGTCCGCCTGCGACAAGCCGACCCCCCTGGCGACCGTGACGGTCGGCAGCTCGTCGGTGTCCGCCGAGGCAGTCTGCGTCCCCGAAGGGGGCAAGAAGGACATCAGCATCGAGAAGACCCAGGAGTGCCTGGCCGACATCAAGAAGGCCAAGCCCATCGAGTACGGCCGGGGCGACACCCTGCGCCTCGGTGTCGAGCCGGAGATCGTGGAGCACGGCAGCACCTGGCAGCCGGTCCTGGACGGCCAGCCCATCACGGACCAGTCCGGGAACACCTACCGCAGCTTCCCGAACGTCGACATCTTCGCCACCGGCGGCCAGGGCGAGACCCCGGCCTCCAAGCTGCTGAACATCGTGCAGTTCTCCAAGGACGGCAAGCCGCAGTCGGTCTGGTCGTTCAAACTGAAGCTGAAGTAGTCCGGGCCCAGGACGCCCGGTGCGCGCGCTCATCGTGACCGCGGTGGCGGCGGAGGCAGAATCCGTCACCACCGGTCTCACCCCTCATCCGGACCCCGTGGAAGCGGGGCCGCGCACACTGCCCGGCGGTTACCTCATCACCCGCCGGGACCTGCCGGGGCTGGCCCTCGACGTGCTCGTCGCGGGCGTGGGGCCGGCCGCCGCTGCGGCCGGCACCGCGACGGCCCTGGCGCTCGCCCCGGCCGCCTCGCCGTATCAGGTCGTGGTGTCCGCCGGGATCGGCGGCGGGTTCGCGCCCGCCGCCCCGCTCGGCTCGCTCGTCGTCGCCGACGCCATCGTCGCCGCCGATCTGGGCGCCGAAACCCCCGACGGCTTCCTCGCCGTCGACGCGCTCGGCTTCGGGCGGAGCGTCCATCTGCCGCCCGCCGAGCTGGCCGCCCGCGCCGCCGAGGCCACCGGAGGGCTCCTCGCACCGGTGCTGACCGTCTCCACGGTCACCGGCACCGCCGCCCGGGCCGCCGAACTCGCCGCCCGGCACCCGCTGGCCGGGGCCGAGGCCATGGAAGGCTTCGGAGTGGCCGAGGCCGCCGCCGCGCACGGGCTGCCCGTGCTGGAGATCCGCGCCGTGTCCAATGCGGTCGGACCGCGCGACCGGGACGCCTGGCGGATCGGCGACGCGCTGGCCGCGCTGGCCCAGGCCTTCCGCGTGCTGGGACCCGTACTCGCGAACTGGGGAGAACGCCATGACCGCTGAGGCCGTCGCCGCGACCGTGAAGATCGCCTACTCGCCCTGCCCCAACGACACCTTCGTCTTCGACGCCTGGGCGCACGGCCGGGTCCCGGGCGCTCCGGTGCTCGACGTGACCTTCGCCGACATCGACCTGACCAACGGCATGGCCGAGCGCGGCGAGCTGGACGTGCTGAAGGTGTCGTACGCCGTACTGCCGTGGATCCTGGACGAGTACGCCCTGCTGCCCTGCGGCGGGGCCCTCGGGCGCGGCTGCGGCCCGCTGGTGCTGAGCCGGGAACCGGGGCTGGACCTGACCGGCCGGACCGTCGCCGTGCCCGGCGAACGCTCCACCGCCTACCTGCTGTTCCGGCTGTGGGCGGCCGATGTGCTGCCCGGGGATGTCGGCAAGGTGGTCGTGATGCCGTTCCACGAGATCATGCCGGCGGTCCGGGACGGGAAGGTGGACGCCGGCCTGGTGATCCACGAGGCGCGGTTCACCTATCAGGACTACGGGCTGCACTGCCTCGCCGACATGGGCGAGCACTGGGAGTCCACCACCGGGCTGCCGATCCCGCTCGGCGCGATCGTCGCGCGGCGGTCGCTGGGCGCGCCGACGCTGCACGCGCTGGCGGCGGCGGCCCGGACCTCCGTCCTGATGGCCTGGGACGATCCGGAGGCCTCGCGGCCGTACGTACGGGCGCACGCGCAGGAGCTCGACCCGGCGGTCGCCGACCAGCACATCGGGCTGTACGTGAACGAGTTCACGGCCGGGCTCGGCGATGACGGGTACGCGGCGGTGCGCGGGCTGCTGACCCGGGCGGCGGCGGAGGGCCTGGTACCGCCGATCGCCCCGGACGCGCTGGCCTTCCCGTAACGGGCCCGGGCCCGTTCCGGCGAACAACTGTGCCCCGCCACTCGAAGGAGTGGCGGGGCACAGCTGCTTGACCGGATGGTCCGGACAGCTCGGCGGCTCAGACGTCGAGCTGGTCGGCCACCGCCCGCAGCAGGCCGGCGATCTTCGCGCCCTGCACCTTGTCGGGGTAGCGCCCGCGCTCCAGCATCGGCGTGATGTTCTCCAGAAGCGTGGTCAGGTCCTGGACGATGGAGGCGAGCTCGTCCGGCTTGCGCCGCTGGGCCGCCGCGACCGACGGGGCCGGCTCCAGCACCGTCACCGAAAGGGCCTGGTCACCGCGCTGACCCGCGACCACACCGAACTCGACGCGCTGGCCGGGCTTGAGGGCATCGACTCCGGCAGGGAGCACCGACGAGTGGACGAACACGTCCCCGCCGTCATCCCGGGAGAGAAAGCCGAAGCCCTTCTCACTGTTGAACCACTTGACCTTGCCGGTAGGCACGTCTGTCCTCTGTCCTTGCTCGTCGGTCCGAATTGCCGTCCGGAACACCCGGGAACACCCAGGAAAACGGCTCCGGATAGCAGTGCAGCGGGTCATCTGTGACCCGCCACCTCTCAGGCTAATGGTCTCGGAGCGGCTGACAAGACGTCGCCCGGTCGGAACCTGTTGGCCGCTTCGGCCAGGGAACTACCCTGGTGGGGTGACTGCTACTCCTCAGCCCGACGAAGCACGGCCCGGCGACGCATTGGTCAAGGCGGGCGGGATCGTGTTCGTCCTCGGTGCGCTGGCCACCCTGGCGACCATGGCTCCACTGTTCCTGGACACCGACCCGTTCCCGTCGTACGCCTGGGCGGTGTGCATGCTGATGGGCGTCGGCTTCATCATCTCGGCCGCCGGAGTGCTGCGCGGGATCGCGGCGCAGCGCCGCGCAGCGCGGGCCTCTCAGATGTCCTGAGCGGCGAAGTACCTCTCGGCGTACTCCTTCAGCCAGGCCGGCAGGGCGGTGAGGTCGGGCAGCACCACGTCCGCGCCCGCCGCGCGCAGCTCGGGCTCCGGGCAGGGGCCGGTGGGCACCGCCACCGACAGCGCGCCGGCGGTACGGGCGCCGCGCACGTCGCCGACGTGGTCGCCGACGTACACCTGCGCCCCGTACTCGCGCAGCGCGCCCGCCTTGGCCTCCGCCCACAGCCAGCCGATCACGGCGTCGGGCTCGATGCCGAGGTGGGCGAGGTGCAGCCGGGCGTTCGGCTCGTGCTTGGCGGTGACCACGATGGCCCGCCCACCGAGCGCCTGCACGGCCTCGACGGCCTCGCGTGCACCGGGCATGGCCGGGGTCGGCGCGATGGCGTGGGTGGGGTAGATCTCCCGGTACCGGTCGGCCATCGCCGGGATCTCCCTCTCGGGAAACCAGTACGCAAGCTCCTCGTCGAGCGGCGGCCCGAGCCGGGTGATCGCCTCGTCGGCGTCGATGAAGGTCCCGGTCTCGGCGGACAGGGCCACATAGGCGGCCTTGATGCCCGGCCGGGAATCGATGAGGGTCATATCGAGGTCGAACCCGACCGTAAGGGTCGGCCGCGTCCGGGCACTGTGCGTCATACGCGCCATTGTGCCGACCGGCTTGCCGCCACCGGGAACAGGGCCTTGGCTGCGCCTTGCGGGCAGGTGAACTCCGGACTTCGCCCGGGGGTCCGCCCCCGGGGCCCCGTGGCTTGGCCCCGGGACCCGGCGGCAAGCCGGGGCGCAGCCCCAAGCAGGGCCGGGCGCAGCCCCGGGCACGGAACGGCGCCGCAGGGCAGCCCGGCCGGCTAGGGGCGGCGGGAACGCCACAAGAGATACAGCGCGGAAGCCAAGGCCGCGGCCCGCACAACCCACGGCAGCATGCCGGTCAGCGCCTCCCCCGCCTGCCCCTCCCCCAGCGCCTCGCCCCAGCGCCCATCCGCCCGCCCCCACACCCACAGCAGCGCGCCCCCGCACACCACCCCCGGCAGCCCGAACACCACCCACTTCCGCTCCGCGGGCCCGAGCACCCGGGACCCGTACGCAAAGAGCCAGCCGGCCGCCAGCACCAGCCACTCCCCGGTGACCACGCCCGCCACCAGCACCAGGGCCGCCAGCAGGAGGAAGACGTGCGGCTTCGGGCGGGGGCCCGCGGCCGTCTTCTGATCACGGCCATCGCGGCGGTCGCGACGGTTCCGGAGCGCCCGGACGAAGCCCGGCCGCCGCTCCGCCGCAGCCTCCTCCTCCTGCGGTTCCGGCTCCTCCTCCGTCACCGGGCCGAACAGGTCCGGCCGCTCGATCCCGCCGACGAAGCCGTCGACCTGCGGCCCGCCGCCGTACGGGGCCGGGGGGCCCACCCGCCACCAGTCCGGCTCCGACGCCGACGCCGACGCCCCCAGCTCGTCCAGCCCGGCCAGGTGCGGCGGCGCAGCCCCGGTCTGCGGAGGCGGCGGAGGCGGCGGTGCCTGGCGGCGCAGCCGCCCCGGGGCCCGCTGGGTCGGCACGCCCGGCCCGCGGTCCGATTCCCCAGCCGGTACGGAGCCCGCGCCCCCGCCCAGCGTGTCCAGTACCTCCTCCGGCGTGCCGATCCGCTCCAGGATGCGGCGCACCGCGGCAGGGGTCTCCGGGTCGTACTTGGCCCGGCGCCGGTCGATCTCGTCCCGCAGCCCGGCGACCAGCCGCATCCGGTCCCCCGACGGCAGCTGCCGGCGCTGCGCCAGATCCCCGACCCGGCTCAGGTATTCGTAGACCAGATGGTCGCTCTCGATCCCCATCCCCCGGCTCCTCCCTTCACCGCCCCGGACCCCGCCGGAGAACCCCGCCCCGACCGTAGCGCGTGCATGCGTGGAGCAGCGCGGGGCGCAGCGGATAACGTGGACCGGATGGGGGCCGGCGGGACCGGCCGAGGCGACCAGGAGGCGACCGTGCCCGAGGCAAGCACCGGAGGGACCGCGCCGCGCTCTCTCGCCGAGGCGCTGCGCGCCCGCGACGACGCGGGCCTGGCTGCGCTGTTGTCCGCCCGCCCCGACCTGCTCAGCCCGGTCCCGAACGACCTGACCCAGCTCGCCACCCGGGCCGGCACCCGCGCCTCGGTGGTCCGCGCGCTGGACCGGCTGGACCGCTTCGCCCTGCAGACGGCGGAGGCTCTGGCGGTGGCCCCGGACCCGTGCGACTACGCCACGCTCGAGGCCCTGTTGACCGGCCACCAGCCACCCGAGGACCCCGCGCCGGAGGCCACCACCGCGTCCACCGATCCCACCGGCCCCGCCACGTCCACCGACCCCACCGCGTCCTCCGACCCGACCGGCCCCGCCGACCCCACCGGCCCCACCACCCCCACCAGCCTCGTCGAGGACATCCGCGCCGCCCTCCCCCACACCCTCCACACCCTCCGCACCCAGGCCGTCGTCTGGGGCGACGACGACCGTCTCCGTCTCCTCCGCACCGCCCGCGAGCTGCTCGCCCCCTCCGCCGCCCGGCCCTCCCCGACCGGCCTCGGGCCGACCGTCGCCGAGGCCACCGCCGGGATGTCGCCCACCCGGGTCCAGGAGATCGTGGCCACCGCAGGGCTGCCCGGCACCCACGACCCGGTGTCCGCCGTCGCCGCGCTGACCGCCCTGTTCACCGACCCGGTCCGGATGTCCGCGCTGCTCGACCAGGCCCCCGCCGAGGCGCACCACGTACTGGACCGGCTGGTGTGGGGCCCGCCGTACGGGGAGGTCACCCCGCAGCCCACGCTGCCCGTGCGCTGGCTGCGCGACCGCGGGCTGCTGCTGCCCGCCTCCGCCCGGACCGTCGTACTGCCCCGCGAGGTCGCCCTGCACCTGCGCGGCGGGCGGGCGCACCGCAGGATCGAGCCGGTGCCGCCGGCGGTGCCCGCCGAGTCGCTGCACCGTCCACAGCTTGTGGACGCCAATGCCGCCGGCCAGGCGCTGGCCGCGCTGTCCGCCGTCGAAGAACTGCTGAAGTCCTGGGAGCACGGCTCCGGTCCGGCCGTCCTGCGGGCCGGCGGGCTGGCCGTACGCGATCTCAAGCGGACCGCGGTCGCCCTGGACATCGGCGAGCCCGTCGCCGCCTTCTGGATCGAACTCGCCTACGCGGCCGGCCTGCTGGCCAGCGACGGCGAGGCCGACGAACGGTACGCCCCCACCCCCGCCTACGACGACTGGACCGACCTCCCGCCCCACGAGCGCTGGGCCGTGCTCGCCCGCGCCTGGATGCCGGCCACCCGGACCGCCGGGCTGGTCGGCGAGCCGGACGCGAAGGGCCGGACCCTCTCCGCCCTCGGGCCCGACCTGGACCGGTCCGCCGCACCCGAGGTCCGCCGCCGGGTGCTGGAACTGCTCGCCGCGCTGCCCGAGGGCGGCTCGGCCGCCCCCGAGGCCCTCCTCGACCGGCTCGCCTGGGAACGTCCGGTGCACGGCACCAGCGAACTCCGGTCCCGGCTGGCCCGGTTCACCCTCGCCGAGGCGGAGCTGCTCGGGGTCACCGGCCGCGGCGCACTCGCCGGTCCCGGCCGGGCCCTCCTCGCGGGCGAGGACCCGGCCCCGCTGCTCGCCCCGCAGCTGCCCGAACCCGTCGACCACGTCCTGCTGCAGGCCGACCTCACGGCCGTGGCCCCGGGCCCGCTGCGCCGGCCGCTCGCCGAAACCCTCGGGGTGCTCGCGGTGGTGGAGTCCAAGGGCGGCGCGACCGTGTACCGGTTCACCCCGTCCTCGGTGCGGCGCGCCCTGGACGCCGGCCGTACCGCCTCCGACCTGCACGCCTTCCTCGCCGAGCACAGCCGGACCCCGGTCCCGCAGCCCCTCGCGTACCTGATCGACGACGTGGCGCGGCGGCACGGCCACGTGCGGGTGGGGGCGGCCTCCTCGTACGTACGCTGCGACGACGACTCGGTCCTGGGCGAGATCCTGGCCGACAAGCGCTCGGCCGGCCTCGGTCTGCGCCGGCTCGCCCCGACCGTACTGGCCGCCCAGGCCGATCCCGCGGGCCTGCTCGACGGGCTGCGCGCCATGGGCTACGCCCCGGCGGCCGAATCCTCCACCGGAGACGTCCTGATCACCCGCGCGGACGTCCACCGCACCCCGCCGCGCACCGCACCCGCCCCCGTGCCGGACGGCCCGCCGGTCCCGGACGCGACCCTGCTGGGCGCGGCGGTACGGGCCATCCGCGCGGGCGACGTGGCGGCCACCGCGGTCCGCAAGGAGCCCTCGGCCGGGGCTTCGGGGGCCGGCGGCCCGGCCTCGCCGGCCCGGACGCCGGGCGAACTGCCGCGCACCACCGCGGCGGAGACCCTGGCCACGGTGCAGGCGGCGGCCCTGACGGGTTCGGCGGTGTGGATCGGCTATGTGAACGCGGACGGCGCGGCCAGCCAGCGGGTGATCGCCCCGGTCCGGGTGGAGGGCGGGTTCGTCACGGGCTACGACCACACCGCCGACGAGGTCCGCACGTACGCCCTGCACCGGATCACCGGGGTCGCCGAACTGGCCGAGGACCAGGTCTGAGAACCAGGTCTGAGAACCAGGTCTGAGGACCGGGTCCGGGTCGGGCCATCCGCCGCAGGCGGAAATCGGGGTGCGGGCGGGCCCCGCCTTCCCCCAGGCTGCCCTCATGCAGGCAGCAACCCACACCACGTCCCCGGACCACCCCGCTCATCGCGAGATACGGGCCGCCCACACCGCCACCACCGTCACCGTCTACCAGGCCTACGCGCCCGCCCTCGGCCTCCCGGCCGCCCGCGACCAGCGGTTCCCCGCCGCGTGGAAGCGGGAGCGGATGACCTGGATCAAGCCGTCGTTCCTGTGGATGATGTACCGCTGCGGCTGGGCGACGAAGACCGACCAGGAGACCGTCCTGGCCGTGGAGATCACCCGCGAGGGCTTCGACCACGCCCTCGCCGGCGCCTGCCTGTCGCACTACGAACCCGGCACCCACCCCGACCGTGAGGCCTGGCAGTCCGCCCTGCGCGCCGCCCCGGCCCGGGTCCAGTGGGACCCGGAACGGGACCTGCACCTGAACCCGCTGCCGTACCGCTCCCTCCAACTGGGCCTGTCCGGCCCGGCCTCCCGCGCCTACGCGGACGAGTGGACCGTCGCCATCCGCGATGTCACCCCGCTGGCCCGGGAGATCCACGCCCTGGTCCGGGCGGGCGACGAGACCGCCGCCCGCGCCCTCCTCCCCGCCGAAACCCGGTATCCCGCGGGGCCGTTGTCCCACCTGGGCGCATAGCCGGTGGCCCGTACGCGGCACCTCGACCGGTCCTATCCTGTGGGTCCGGATCCGCAGGGGGGCAACATGACCGGCGACACGACCGGCGTCACGGGCAGCCGGAACCACCACAACGAGATCAGCGGCGGCGTCTTCCACAACGTGGTCGTGCAGGGCGGCACGGTCACACTCCAGCTCCCGCCCACCCTCACCCCCGCACTCACCGGAATGCCCTCCCCGGCAGCCACGTTCACGGGCCGCGAGAGCGAGGTGAACCTCCTGCTCGACGGGCTCCGCCCGCCCCCGCAAGGCTCCGTACGGCAGGTGGTCAGCGGGCTGGCCGGGATCGGGAAGACGGAACTGGTCCTCCAAGTCGCCCACCGGGCCCTGCAGGAAGACGGCCGGTTCCCCGGCGGGGCCCTCTTCATCGACCTGTTCGGCTACGACACCGAACGACGGGTCACCCCCGACCGGGCCCTCGGCCAGCTGCTGCGCGCCCTGGGCATCCCGGACGAGCACGTCCCCGCCGGCCTGCAGGAGCGGACCCGCCTCTACCGCTCCGTCCTCGCCTCCTACGCCGACCAGGGCCGCCGGGTGCTGCTGGTACTGGACAACGCCCGGACCGCCGAGCAGGTGGCCCCGCTGCTCTCCGGCGACCCCCGTATCCCCGCCCTGGTCACCTCCCGCCACACCCTGGCCCTCCCCGATGCCCACCTGCACGACCTTTCGGTGCTCGACGAGGCCGCCGCCGTGGAGCTGCTCGACGGAGCGCTGCGCAAGGCGCGCGGACCGGCCGAGGGCCGGGTCGCCTCCGCTCCGGACGAGGCCGCCGCCCTGGCCCGGCTGTGCGGGTTCCTCCCGCTCGCCCTGCGCATCGTGGCCGCGCTGCTCGCCGATCTGCCGCAGCGCCCGCTGTCGTCCATGACCGAGGCCCTGGAGGACAGCCGGCAGCGGCTCGGGCGGCTGTCCCGCGAGGACCTCGCCGTGCGCGCGGCCTTCGGCCTCTCGTACGAGCATCTCGGCGCCGGGCAGGCCCGGCTGTTCAGGCTGCTGCCGATCAACCCCGGCGCCGATATCGCCACCGAGGCCGCCGCCCGGCTCGCGGACACCGAGCCGTACCCGGCCGAAGAGGTGCTCCAGGACCTGGCACGCGGCCACCTGATCGAGCCGGGGGCCACGTACGGGCGCTGGCGCATGCACGACCTGATCCGCCTGTACGCCGAAGAGCTCGGCCGGGAGCAGGACCCGGAGGCGGAGCGCAGGGCGGCGCGGGGACGGCTGCACGTCCACTACCTGTCCACGGCGCGGGAGGCCGGATACCGGCTGCATTCCGACGGCCCCGCCCGGGAGGCCGCGCTGGCCTGGTTGGAGGACGAGCGCGCCAATCTGGTCGCCACCACGGTCGCCGCCGTCGGTCTGGGGTACGTGTGGGTGCCGGGCCACCTGCTCACCTCGCTGACCGGCTTCCTCTCCCGGCAGCGGTACTTCGTCGACTGGGTCATCATCGCCGCCGCGGCCCTCGACTGCGCCCGCGCGTCCGGTTCCCGGGCCGACGAGGCCCTCGCGCTGTTCGGGCTGAGCGGTCCGCTCAGGTCGCTCCGGCGATTCGACGAAGCCTGCTCGGCCCTCGAACGGGCCATCGCGTACTACCGGTCGTCCGCAGACCCTCACCTCGAAGGAAGCGCACTGGTCGATCTCGGCCTGGTCTTCCAGGAGATGCGGCGCTTCGACGACGCGGTCACCGCTCTCACCCGTGCGCTGTCCCTGCTGCGGGAGGTGGGCGACCGGCACGGAGTGGGCAAGGCACTCACCAATCTCGGCCTGGTCCACATGGACCTGCACCACTCCGACGAGGCCATCGACCTGTTCACCCAGGACATCGCCATCTGTGTGGAGCTCGGCGACCGACTCGGCGAGGCACAGACCCTCGGCAGCCTTGGCACCGTCCTGCGCCGGGAGAACCGTCTCGACGAGGCCGCCGACGCACTCACCCGCGGCCTCGCCGCCCACCGAGAGGTCGGCGACACCCATGGCGAGGCCCAGACACTGAACAACCTCGGCCTCGTCTGGCGCCGTATGGACCGCCTGGAGGAGTCGGTCGAGGCGCACACCCGCGCCATCGAGATCTTCCGTCTCACCCACGCACCGCGCAGCAAGGGCCTGGCGTTGAACAACTTGGGCCTCGCCCTGCTCACCGCCGAGCGGTTCGAGGAGGCGGTCGGCCCCCTGGAGCTCGCGATCCGGACCTTCCGCGAGATCGCCGACCGGCACCAGGAGGGCGGCGCGCTCACCAATCTGGCCAGCGTCCTGGCGAAGCTGGACCGGCCGGAGGAGGCCGTCGACGCCGCCACGCGCTCGGTGGACTGCTTGCGCGCCACGGGCGACCGGCACGGCGAGGCCGTCGCCCTGTACGGCCTCGCGCGCCACCTGGAGCAAGCCGGCCGGTCCGAGGAGGCGCTGGCAGCGCTGGCCGCCGCCGTGCCCCTGCTCCGGGAAACGAACAACCAGGACTACGCCGCCGCTGCCGAAGCCGCCCAGAACGCTCTGCGCGCGAAGCCCAGGACGTAGCGCGATACGGCAGACTGGAGGTTTGGCCGCCCACGCCCGGGGGGTCACGCCTGCCGGAAGGGATGCACGCCAGGTGAACGGTCCGCTCATCGTTCAAAGCGACAAGACGCTCCTCCTCGAAGTCGACCACGAGCTCGCAGACGCCGCGCGGCGCGCCATCGCGCCCTTCGCGGAACTGGAGCGCGCCCCGGAGCACATCCACACCTACCGGATCACCCCGCTCGGCCTGTGGAACGCCCGGGCCGCCGGGCACGACGCCGAGCAGGTGGTGGACGCGCTGGTGGAGTACTCCCGGTATCCCGTCCCGCATGCGCTGCTGGTCGACGTCGCCGAGACCATGGCCCGGTACGGGCGGCTCACCCTCTCCAAGCACCCGGTGCACGGGCTGGTGCTGACCAGCACCGACCGGCCGGTGCTCGAGGAGATCCTGCGGTCCAAGCGGATCACCCCGCTGGTCGGGGCGCGGATCGACGCCGACACCGTGGCCGTGCACCCCTCCGAGCGCGGGCAGATCAAGCAGACCCTGCTCAAGCTGGGCTGGCCGGCCGAGGACCTGGCCGGGTACGTGGACGGCGAGGCGCACCCCATCGAGCTGGCCGAGGACGGGTGGAAGCTGCGGCCCTACCAGCGGCAGGCCGTGGACGGGTTCTGGCACGGCGGGTCCGGGGTGGTCGTACTGCCCTGCGGCGCGGGCAAGACGCTGGTCGGCGCGGGCGCCATGGCCGAGGCGAAGGCGACCACGCTGATCCTGGTGACGAACACGGTGTCGGCCCGGCAGTGGAAGCACGAGCTGGTCCGGCGCACCTCCCTGACGGAGGACGAGATCGGCGAGTACAGCGGCACCCGGAAGGAGATCCGGCCGGTCACCATCGCCACCTACCAGGTCCTGACGACCAAGCGGAAGGGCATCTACCCGCACCTGGAGCTGTTCGACTCCCGGGACTGGGGCCTGATCGTCTACGACGAGGTGCACCTGCTGCCCGCGCCGGTCTTCAAGTTCACCGCCGACCTCCAGGCCCGGCGGCGGCTCGGCCTGACCGCCACCCTGGTCCGGGAGGACGGCCGGGAGTCGGACGTGTTCTCGCTGATCGGGCCGAAGCGGTTCGACGCGCCCTGGAAGGAGATCGAGGCGCAGGGCTACATCGCGCCGGCGGACTGCGTCGAGGTGCGGGTAAACCTGACCGAGAGCGAGCGGCTGGCGTACGCGACGGCCGAGACGGAGGAGAAGTACCGCTTCTGCGCGACCACCGCGACCAAGCGGAAGGTGACGGAGGCGCTGGTCCGGAAGCACCGGGGCGAACAGACGCTGGTCATCGGGCAGTACATCGACCAGCTCGATGAACTCGGCGAGCACCTGGACGCGCCCGTGATCAAGGGTGAGACCTCCAACGCGCAGCGCGAGAAGCTCTTCGACGCGTTCCGCGAGGGCGAGATCAGCGTGCTGGTCGTGTCCAAGGTCGCGAACTTCTCGATCGACTTGCCGGAGGCGACGGTCGCCATCCAGGTCTCCGGTACCTTCGGCTCCCGCCAGGAGGAGGCCCAGCGGCTCGGGCGGGTCCTGCGCCCGAAGGCGGACGGCCACGAGGCGCGGTTCTACTCGGTGGTCGCCCGCGACACCATCGACCAGGACTTCGCCGCCCACCGCCAGCGCTTCCTCGCGGAACAGGGCTACGCCTACCGGATCATGGACGCCGACGAACTGCTCAAGGAGAACTGACCGGAGCACGGGGGCCGCTACCGCGGGCCCGGGCCCGGGCCCGGCCCCCTTCGGCGCCCGGCCCGGCTACCGGTCCCGGCCCGGCTCCGGGTCGGCCTCCGGGTCGTCCGGGACGGCGTACAGCCCGGCCAGGAGCTCCGCGGCCTCCGCCTCGTCCGCGGCGGACCGCGCCTCGTCCTCCTCCCAGGCCACGTCCTGGAACAGGCCGGTCGTGCGCCACCGCGCCGGCTCCCGGTCCCAGTCGTCCTGGTCGATCCGCCCGTAGGCCAGGTCGCCCTCGCTGTAGCAGAGCCGCAGCCCCGCGCCGACCACCCGGTACCGGTCGTGTCCGGGAAACACCTCCCGGTGGAGCCACAGCCCGTCGTCCCGCTCCACCCCGCCCACGTACGCCTCGAACTCCTCGCGGAGTACGTCGTCCAGGTCGCCGGCCTGCTCCGGCCGCAGCCCGGAGACCGCGCAGACGGCCAAATTGGTCTCCTTGAGCACCGCCGCGAGGCCGGGAATGGTGAAGGTCTTCCACAGGGCGGGCTCGCGCGCCAGGAGGTGGGCGGCCAGGTCCACCGCCCGGACCCCGGACGCGTACAGCTGGGGGTGGCACACGGAGGCGATCGCCACTCCGAGGTCACGGCGGTGCTCCGGGATCACCCGCAGCAGCCGGGCCAGCACCTCGCGGTCGATCTGCCCGGGCTCCACCCGGTCCTCGTCGAAGAACAGTCCCACGGTCAGCGACTCCACCGCGTCCACCCCCTTCTGCCGGGCCCGCTGCCCGGACCCGGACCATTCGTTGCGGAAGTCGTCGTCGGACAGCCCGGCAGGGGAGCGCAGTGTCTGTCCGGTGAAGTAGTCCCACTCCGCCTGGGCCGCCGTCTGCGGCTGCCCGAAGACCAGCGCCGACAGCACCAAGGGACGACGGTCGCCGCCGGCGGCCCGGACCACCGTGCCCAGCCCGGCGAAGAGCACCGGTTCCTCGGCTGCGTTCCAGAGCGTGCCCCCGGCCGTGGACGTGGTGAGCCACACCGGATCGAAGCGGACGAGAACCCGCCGCTCACCGACCCGGAAGGACAGGTGGGGGTCCCGCGCGATGTTCCCGGTGAGCTCGGCGGGCGGGAGCTCCGGCGGGTTCGCGCACTGCGCCTCCGCCTCGAAGGAGACCAGGGTGCCCTGCGGCACCCGGTCCACCGTGTCCTCGTCCAGCGGTACGGCCTGGGTATGCCAGGTCTCGAACAGCGGTCTGAGCAGGGAGGCGAGTATCCCGGGGGCCATCCCCTGGCCCCGCAGCGGCCGGTCTCCGTGCACCCCCGCCCGGCGGGCCGCCCGCAGCACGGCCTCCCCGTCGGAGAGCATCGGCATGCGCGGCAGGTTCACGAAATCGACCTGGGAGAAGCGAGCCCGCCAGGTCCTGGCGGCATCTCTCAGCTCCTGGCCCAGTGCCTCCGCATCGAACGGGGGCTCGGCCGGCCCGGACGCCGGGGCGGCGCCCATGTGCACATGGATTCCGCCGTCGATCCGCCCGGCCTGGAAGACCGGACCGGCGACCTCGCCGGACAGGTCGTTGCTGCTTCCCCCCTCGGAACGCATGGCTCAAGGCTACTGCCCGGCAGGCGAGTTGGAACTCCCCGTGACGGGGCCGGGCTCAGCGGCGTATGACGCCTGCGTCCTCGGCGTATTCGCCCAGCAGGACCACGCCGACGGCGGTGCTGGCGAAGACCTTCGCGGCACGCAGCAGGCTGCCCACGCGGTGCCGGGGGTGGGTGTCGGAGGTGGCGGTGGCGCCGCTCGGGCGACCGCCCCGGATCGGGGTGAAGGTTGCGGTGCTCATGAATCCATGGTCCGCTTCCGGCCGGCCCCGCGCATCGGCCCTGGGGCCGAATCCCGGGCCCCGCCTTCTACGACTCCGGGCCCATGCCGGACCCGGTCCCTCTGTCCCAGGTCTGACACTCCCCGGTATGACACCCGTACGGGTCCCTGGGGGATGGCCCGGTTATCCGTTCGCGCCCCGCCGCCGCGCTGACTACAATCTCCGCTCTTGCCGCCTCCGCCGCGATCACCGGGGAGTGCCACCGTCCGGTCGGAACCGGACGGACCAGCTGGTTCAGTTCCGGTTCACGAGCAGGAGGCAGTCCCCCGTGCCCTCGCACGCCCCCGAGACCCCCGACACGACACCCGGCCCCGACTCCGACCCCGCCGCCGGCCCGCTCGGCCGGGAACGCGCTCACCTCGCCGCCTCCCGCGCCGCACTCCGCGCGATGCGCGCCGACGTCGAGTCCCTCGACATCCGCGACGTCACCGCGAACTGGGTCAACGCCATCGTCCTCCAGGCCCAGATCGACGACCGGATCAAGGCCCTCGCGGACCTCGCCCACACCCCGCTCTTCTTCGGCCGCCTCGACTACCTGCACGCACCCGGCGCGGAAGCCGCCGAAGGCGCCGAGGGCGAGCAGTTCTACATCGGCCGCCGGCACGTCCACGACGCCGAGGGCGACCCCATGGTGATCGACTGGCGCGCGCCGGTCTCCCAGCCCTTCTACCGCGCCTCCAAGGCCGACCCCCAGGACATCGCGCTGCGCCGCCGCTTCGGCTACACCGGCGGCGAGCTCACCGCGTACGAGGACGAGCACCTCTCCGACCCCGCCGAGGCGGCCTCCGTCTCCCGGCTGCTCCAGCAGGAGATCGAGCGCCCCCGCGTGGGCCCCATGCGCGACATCGTCGCCACGATCCAGCCCGAGCAGGACGAGATCGTCCGCTCCGGACTCTCCGGTTCCGTCTGCGTCCAGGGCGGCCCCGGCACCGGGAAGACCGCCGTCGGCCTGCACCGGGTCGCCTACCTGCTGTACGCGCACCGGGAGCGGCTGGCCCGCACCGGCACCCTGGTCATCGGGCCGAACCGGTCCTTCCTGCACTACATCGAGCAGGTGCTGCCGGCCCTGGGCGAGCTGGAGGTCAAGCAGGCCACCGTCGACGACCTGGTGGCGGGCGCAGGCGCCGGCACAGGCGCAGGCGCGGGCAGCGGCATCGAGGTCCGTGCCGCCGACCCCGCCGAGACCGCCGTGATCAAGGGCGACGCCCGGATGGCGGAGGTGCTGCGCCGGGCCGTCCGCTCGCATGTCACGCTCCCCACCGAGGCCCTGATGGTGGTACGCGGCTCCCGCCGCTGGCGGATCCCCGCGTACGAGCTGGAGGAGATCGTCACCGAACTCCAGAACCGCGACATCCGCTACGGCGCCGCCCGCGAGGCGCTCCCGCAGCGCATCGCGCACACCGTGCTGGTCCGGATGGAACAGGCGGGCGAGGCGCCCGACGACCGGGTCCAGGACGCGGTGGCCCGCAACGCGGCCGTGAAGGCGGCGGTCAAGGAGATCTGGCCGGCCGTGGACCCGGCGAAGCTGGTGCTGCGGCTGCTCGCCGACCCGGAGTTCCTGGCCGAGCACGCGGAGGGGGTCCTCAGCGCCGACGAGCAGAAGCTGCTGCTGTGGCCGAAGCCGTTCCGCAGCGTGAAGTCGGCGAAGTGGTCGCCGGCCGATCTGGTCCTCATCGACGAGGCCGCCGACCTGATCGAACGCACCCCGTCCCTGGGTCATGTGGTCCTCGACGAGGCGCAGGACCTGTCCCCGATGCAGTACCGCGCGGTGGGCCGCCGCTGCACCACCGGTTCGGCGACCGTCCTCGGCGACCTCGCGCAGGGCACCACCCCGTGGGCCACCCGCAGCTGGGCCGAGGCGCTCGGCCACCTGGGCAAGCCGGAGGCGGTGCTGGAGGAGCTCACGGCCGGCTTCCGGGTGCCGCGCGAGGTCATCGCGTACGCCTCCCGGCTGCTCCCGGCGATCTCGCCGGGCCTGGCGGCGGTCTCCTCGGTCCGCGAGACGCCGGGCTCGCTGCTGGTGGAGCCGGTCGCGGAGGCCTCGGAACTCACCGAGGCGGTGCTCGCCGCCTGCCGGAACTCGCTGCGCCACGAGGGCTCGATCGGCCTGATCGCCGCGGACGCCCGCATCCCGGTGCTGGCGGAAGCACTGGAGGCGGCCGGGATGGCGTACCTCTCGCCGGGCGAGGAGACCACCGCCGAGTCCCGGCTGACGCTGGTCCCTGCGTCGCTGGCCAAGGGCCTGGAGTACGACTACGTGGTCCTGGACGAGCCGGCCGCGATCGTCGACGGCGAACCGGACGAGCGCACCGGCCTCCGCCGCCTGTACGTCTGCCTCACCCGAGCCGTCTCAGGCCTCACCACCCTCCACGCAGCCCCGCTCCCGGCGGCCTTGACCTGACCGGCGCGCAGCCGAAAGAGGGCCCGCGCCCTCACCGGCCTAGGCACGGACTCCCGAGGGGTCGGCGGTGGGCACCGTCACGGATGAGCCGACCACCCGGGAGGGGAGGCTCGTACGCCGGTCCAGGCGCACCGCAGCCAGCGCCAGCCCGATCGCGGTGACCGTCATGGCCGCGCCCGCCCAGGCGGTCGCGGTGAAGCCCCAGCCCGCGTCGATGACGGTCCCGCCGAGCCACGGTCCGCCGGTGTTGCCGAGGTTGAACGCGGCCGTGGTGGTCGCCCCGGCCAGCGTCGGGGCCGCGCCCGCCACATTGAACATCCGCGCATTGAGGGCGGGCGCGGTGAAGAACGCCGAGACCCCGATCAGGAAGGACAGCCCGACCGCCGCCACCGCCGCGGAAGCCAGCAGGGCGAGCGCCGCCAGGAACACCGTGGAGCCGACGATCCCCCAGATCATCACGCCGAACAGGTGCGCGTCCGCGACCCGCCCCCCGATGGTCGTCCCGACCAGCGCGCCGATCCCGAACAGGCCGAGCACCCACGGCACCCAGCCGGACTCCAGCCCGGCCACATCGGTGAGCAGCGGGGCGAGGTAGCTGAACGCGCAGAAGACGCCGCCGGCCGCGAGCGCGGTGATGCCGATGGCCAGCCAGACCTGCCGGTCGCGGTAGATGCGCAGCTCGTGGGCGAGGGTGGGCCGCTCGGCGGGCAGCGGGATCCGCGGGACCCGGAGCAGGATGCCCACCAGGGCGACCGCGGAGGCGGCGCCGACCGCCCAGAACGCGGACCGCCAGCCGAGGTGCTCGCCGAGGAAGGCGCCGAGCGGGACGCCCAGCACGTTGGCGATCGACAGTCCGCCGATCATCACGGCCATGGCGCGGGCCCGGGCGTCGGCCGGGACCATCGCGATGGCGACGGCCGCGCCGACCGCCCAGAAGCCGGCGCAGGCCAGCGCCGAAACCACCCGGGAGGCGAAGAGGAGCTCGTACGAGGGGGCCAGCGCGCCCGCGATCTGACCGAGCCCGAACAGGCTGATCAGCGAGATCAGGGTGGTGCGGCGGGGCAGCCGCAGGGTGGCCACGGCCAGCAGCGGGGCGCCCACCACCATGCCGACGGCGAAGGCGGATATGAGCAGGCCGGCCTGCGGAATGCTGACGTCCATGTCCGCCGCGATGGGCGGCAGCAGCCCGGACAGCATGAACTCGCTGGTACCGAGTGCGAAGACGGACAGGCCGAGGATGTAGACGGCCACGGGCATACGGGGGCGTTCGGCAGCAGCGGGCATGAACTGCACCAACCGCGCCGAACGCGATCACATTCCCGCGGACTCCACCGGAGGCTCCACCAGGGTGGCCAGCTCGGCCGCGAGGTTGCGCCGGGCCGGGCCCTCCCAGTGGGCGGTCCCGTACGGCGTGTGGAAGAGCCGGGGCAGGTCCAGCAGCTGCCGGAGCACGGCGGCCCGCCCGGTCCGGAAGGCGTCCTCCGGTACGAAGCGGTACTCCTCGCGGACGGCGGCGACATACGCCGCGTACGCATCGACCCCGCCGGCCAGCACCGCGAGGTCCGCATCGCACAGCACCTCGCCGTTGGTGTCGCCGGGCGCGGGGTGGTGGGTGACCGTGAGCCGGACCAGCCGGGCCACCTCGGCGGTGCGGTCGGGGCCGATGCCGAGCTCGGGGAGGGCGCGCTCGGCGAGTGCGGCGCTGCGTTCCTCGTTCTCGGAGCGGTCGGGCCGGTAGACGGCGTCGTGGAACCAGGCGGCCAGCCGGACCGCGGCCGGGTCGGCGGCGTGGTCCGCGAGGGTGTCGACGTGCCGGAGTACGGCGTCCAGGTGCGCGGTGGTGTGGTACCGGCGCTGCGGTTCCGCCCAGGCGGCCAGGAGCCGGGCGGCATAGGGGGCGGGGTCCCGCCGGGCGCCCGCCTCGGTGGCGGTGGCGTGCCAGGCGTCCGCCAGCCTCTGCTCGCGCTGCGCGATGTCGGTGTCCATGAGGTCATTGTGCTGTGGCGGTGTGGGCTGGTTGAGGGGCGGATGTGGGGGTGGCGTGATTGTGCTGGTGAACCGCTGCCGGAGACCCGTACCCTGGATATTGGACTAGACCTCTTGGTCGGGTCGGTCGGACCTGTCAGACGCAGTTTCCCTACAGCAGCTTCCGGAGGATGAGGTCACATGACGAACCGTGCAGTCCTGGAGGTGATCGCCCTCAACGCCGAGGACGCGATCGCCGCCCAGGCCGGTGGAGCGGACCGCCTGGAACTGGTCACCGACATGGCGGCGGACGGGCTGACCCCGCCGCGGGAGACCTTCGCAGCGATCCGCGCGGCCGTGGACATCCCGCTGCGCGTCATGCTCCGGAAGACCGACGGCTTCGCCGCCGGCGATGTGTCCGCACTGGTCGCGGAGGCCCGGGCGCTGCGCGCGGAGGGCGCGGAGGAGTTCGTCCTCGGCTTCCTGCTGCCGGACGGCACCCCCGACCTGGCCGCGGTCGAAGCGGTCGTCGCCGAGCTGGCGGGCTGCCGCTGGACCTTCCACCGGGCCATCGACCGGGCCGCCGACCGCGACCAGCTCCGCAAGGCCCTGGCGGACCTGCCCGGCCTGGACACCTACCTGACCGCGGGCGCGGCCGAGGGCGTGGACGCCGGCCTGCCGGTCCTGCTCGCCGAGGCCGCCCGCCGCGGCGAGCCCGGCTACCGGGCGCAGCTCCTGGTGGGCGGCGGCCTCACCCTGGACCACCTCCCGACCCTGCGTGCGGCCGGCATCGACGCCTTCCACATCGGCAGCGCGGCCCGCCCCCGGGGCTGGCACCACCCGGTCTCGGCGAACGCCGTCGCAGAGTGGCGCGCGGCCCTGTCGTAGCCCCACCGTCCGGAACCGCGCTGCGACGAACGGATGATCAGGCGGAGGGGCGGTGCTTCGGGCGGCGGAGGCCTGCTGCGGTCAGGCGGCGGACCAGTTCCTTGCTGCCGATCTCGACCGCGCCGGCCGCCACCGCATCGGCGTACCGCTCCGACGGCACGTCGTAGTGGTCCCGCTCGAAGGCCCGCGGCGGGCAGCCGATGGACGCGGCGAAGGCGTGCAGCTCCTCGTACGAGACGTCGCTGACCAGGTGCGACCACATCCGGCCGTGTCCCGGCCAGGTGGGCGGGTCGATGTACAGCGTCACTCGGCGAACCCGCGCAGGACCGGCCCGAGCGCGCCGACGGACGCCACCTTCACGCCTGCCTTCCCGCACACCCAGTGCGGGTCCGGCCCCAACTCGGGTTCCACGTCCAGCGCGTGCGGATCGCCGTGCTCACAGACCGGGCACAGCGGCCAGCGGCCGTGCTTCTCCAGCAGGGCGTCCTGTACGTCCTGGGCAACGAGTCCGGGAAGGAAATCGACCCCCTCCGGCCACTGCTCCACCCACCAGCGGCGGTGCACGACCGAATCCTCGACAAGGGAGACGACATCGGCCTCGGCGACCTCGCCCGCGACGAGATCGGCGAGTACAAGAGCGCGGGCGGCATGAAGCGCCTGTTCCAGAGGGGTCGCGTGGTCCATGGGCCCATTGTGACCCCGGGTCCCCCATGTGGTGAAGGTCCGTTTCGAACGCTCCCGAATGGCGCCTTGACCCCGGCCGGGCCCGAAAATAGCTTTCACGCGTGATCAGCAGCCAGCAGGAACCCTTCAGCGGCGACAGCAACGGCGACGGCAACGGCAACGGCAACAGCGACGACGACCGCAGCCACAGCCGCTGCGCTGCGCAGGCCGGCCCCCGCCGCCCATGACCGCGTACGCCGCCCTCCGCGCCCAGCTCGACGCCCTCGCCACCGAGGCCTTCCGCCCCGAACTCGCCGAGATCGACCGGCTCCCCACCCTCGACATCGCCCGCACCATGAACGCCGAGGACGGCACCGTCCCGGCCGCCGTGGCCGCACAGCTGCCCCGGATCGCCGCCGCCATCGACGCCATCGCCGCCCGTATGGCCCGCGGCGGCCGACTGGTCTACGCGGGCGCCGGTACGGCCGGCCGGCTCGGCGTACTCGATGCCAGCGAATGCCCGCCCACCTTCAACACCGACCCCTCCCAGGTGCTCGGCCTGATCGCGGGCGGCCCCACCGCCATGGTCAAGGCCGTCGAGGGCGCAGAGGACTCCAAAGAGCTGGCGGAGGCCGACCTCACCGCGCTCGGCCTCACCGAAGCCGACACCGTCGTCGGCATCTCCGCCTCCGGCCGCACCCCGTACGCCATCGGAGCCGTCGAATCCGCCCGCACCCGCGGCGCGCTCACCGTCGGCCTGTCCTGCAACCCCGGCTCCGCGCTCGCCGCCGCCGCGGACCACGGCATCGAGGTGGTCACCGGCCCGGAACTCCTCACCGGATCGACCCGGTTGAAGGCCGGCACCGCCCAGAAGCTCGTCCTCAACATGATCTCGACGATCACGATGATCCGCCTGGGCAAGACCTACGGAAACCTGATGGTCGACGTCCGCGCCTCCAACGAGAAGCTGCGCGCCCGCTCCCGCCGCATCGTCGCGCTCGCGACGGGCGCCCCGGACGCGGAGATCGAGGCCGCACTGACCGCCACCGGCGGCGAGGTCAAGGACGCCGTCCTCGTCCTCCTCGGCGGCGTCGACGGCCCGACCGCCGCCCGCCTGCTCACGGAATCCCGCGGCCACCTCCGCGAAGCCATCGCCCTCGCCCTGGCCCCGGCCCCCTGACCCGCCCGCCCGCACGCACCCCCGAGCAAGGCGACCCCTCCATGGCTACAGACAAGAACCGCGCCACCGCCTCCGCGATCCTCCCTCTCGTCGGCGGCCCGGACAACATCACCTCGATCGCGCACTGCATGACCCGCCTGCGCATCGGCCTGCGCGACCGGGCCCTGGTCCAGGACGCGGCCCTCAGGGCGGTGCCCGGGGTGCTGGGCGTGGTCGAGGACGACACGTACCAGATCGTGCTCGGCCCGGGTGCCGTCGCCCGGGTCACCCCCGAGTTCGAGGCCCTGGTCGCCGAGGAACGCACCGCAACCCCGTCACCGTCACCGTCACCGTCACCCGCGTCGGCGCCGGCGCCGGCCGCAGCCCCGCCCCCGGTAACCGCCGGCGAACTGGCCGACCGGGGCGCGGCGCTGAAGGCGGCCCGGAAGGAGCGGAACGCCACCCCCGTCAAACTGTTCCTCCGCCGGATCGCGAACATCTTCGTCCCGCTGATCCCCGCCCTGATCGGCTGCGGCATCATCGCCGGGCTGGGCGGCCTCCTCGCCAACCTCGGCGCACTGCCCACCGTCGTCCCGGCGCTCGCCGCCATCGCCTCCGGCTTCATGTCCCTGATCGCGGTGTTCGTCGGCTACAACACCGCGAAGGAGTTCGGCGGCACCCCGATTCTCGGCGGTGCGGTCGCCTCGATCATCGTCTTCCCGGGCGTCGCAAAGGTCACCGCCTTCGGCCTGGCCCTCTCCCCCGGCCAGGGCGGCGTCCTCGGCGCCCTCTGCGCGGCCTTCCTCGCCGTACGGGTCGAGAAGTGGTGCCACCGTCGGGTACCGGAAGCCCTCGACGTCCTGCTGACCCCCACCCTCACCGTCCTGGTCTCCGGCCTGATCACCCTCTTCGGCCTGATGTTCCTCGCGGGCGAGGTCTCCGCAGCCATCGGCCGCTGCGCCGACTGGCTGCTCGCCACCGGCGGCGCCTTCGCCGGCCTGGTCCTCGGCGGCCTGTTCCTCCCGCTGGTGATGCTCGGCCTGCACCAGGCGCTCATCCCCATCCACACCACCCTGATCGAGCAGTCCGGCCACACCGTCCTCCTCCCGATCCTCGCCATGGCGGGCGCCGGCCAGGTGGGCGCCGCGTTCGCCGTCTACCTCCGCCTCCCCCACAACGGCTCCCTCCGCACCACCATCAAGTCGGCCCTCCCGGCCGGCTTCCTGGGCGTCGGCGAACCCCTCATCTACGGCGTCTCGCTCCCCCTCGGCCGCCCGTTCGTCACCGCCTGCGCGGGCGGCGCGGCGGGCGGCGCGTTCGTGGGCCTCTTCAGCCAGCTGGGCGTCACCTTCGGCTCCACGGCCATCGGCCCCTCGGGCTGGGCCCTCTTCCCCCTGCTCGACGGCACCTCGGGCCTGGGCACAGCCGTCGCCATCTACGCCGGCGGGCTGCTGACCGGCTACCTGGCCGGCTTCGCAGCCACGTACTTCTTCGGCTTCACGAAGCCGATGCTCGCCGAACTGAACCGGTCCGCCACCGCTCCGGACCCGACCAGCCCGCAACCGGCCGACACCCCGGCCCTATCGCGCTGACTCCCGCTCGTGGAGGACGGCGGCCAGCCGGAGCGCGGTGTCCAGGTTGCAGCGGCCGAGGTCGACCAGCGGCAGCCCGTACGTACCGGCTGCCGACACCTGGTCCACCCCCAGCGACGGGAACACCACCCCGACCCCGTCCAGCGCCGTCTTCAGCTGCACCACGGCCTCCTCGGCCGCCTGAACCCGCTCGTTCGGCGTGAGCACCATCGCCGCGCCACCTTTCCACTCTGCGTATCCGACTTCTGCACACAGCGTGGCGATCGGCTCGCTAGCCTTGCAAGGACGGCCACGAAACAACCGCACCTGTTGGCCTGGGAGTTGCCATGGCAAGCAAGAACCTGGACCCCTCCTCCTCACCACGCGCCCTGCTCGGCTCCGAGCTGCGGGTCGCCCGCGAGCGCGCCGGGAAGAGCCAGGCCGAGCTCGGCGAACCGCTCTTCGTCAGCGGCTCGTTCATCGGCCAGCTCGAAGCGGGCACCCGCCGGATGCACCTCGACCTCGCCCGCCAGATAGACGAGATCCTCGACACGGGCGGCTTCTTCGCCCGCAACTGCGGCGCCGCCGCGAAGTCGAAGTACCCGGACCACTTCGCTGCGGCGGCGGAGGCGGAAGCCTTGGCGAAGGCAATCCGCGAGTACGCGCCGCTGATCATCCCGGGGCTGCTGCAGACGGAGGCGTACGCGCGGGAAGTGTTCCGCGCGGGGCATCCGACCGCCCCGGACGAGACCATCGACGAGCTGGTCACCAACCGACTCGCTCGCGCCGCCCTCCTCAGTGATCCAACAACACCCCTGTTGTGGTGCGTGCTTGACGAAGCGGTCTTGCGGCGAGCGGGCGACACGAAGGCGGTCATGGCCGAGGCCCTGCGTCATATCGCAGGACTGATCCGGGCCCGCCGGATCATCGTTCAGGTGCTTCCGTTCAGCGCAGGCTTCCACGCGGCAATGGAGGGATCCCTCAAGCTGATGTCTTTTGAGGACGCTCCGTCCCTCGCCTACGTCCAAGGCATGGGAACAGGCCAGCTCTTCGATGATCCGGCCACAGTCACGCACCACTCGCTGACCTACGATCTGCTCACGGCCAACGCTCTCTCACCACGCAAGTCGCTGGCCTTGATCGAGTCCGTGGCGGAGGATTACGAGCATGACGAGCACGCCTGAGTACGACCTCTCGGCAGCCACTTGGCACAAGTCCAGCTACAGCGGCGCAAGCGGCGGCGACTGCCTGGAGGTCGCCACCTGGCGGAAGTCCACCCACAGCGACGCCACCGGCGGCGACTGCGTCGAAGTGGCCGACGGCCACCCCGACATCGTCCCCGTCCGAGACTCCAAGCGCCCCGACGGCCCCCACCTCACCTTCCAGGCCACCGCCTGGACCGCCTTCGTCACCAGCCTCTGACCGGGGGCGGGGCTACAGCCAGCCCCGCTGGGCCGCCTTGAGGCCCGCCTCGAAGCGGCTGGACGCGCCGAGGCGTTCCATCAGGGCGGCCATCTGGCGGCGTACGGTGCGCAGGGACAGGCCCAGGCGCTTGCCCGCCGCCTCGTCGGTCAGCCCGCCGGCCAGCAGGTTGAGGAGTTCCTTCTCGCCCGGGGTCAGTCCGGTCCCGGTCTCCTGGGTCTGGTCTGCGCCGAGCGGGACGGCGGTGTGCCAGGTCTGGTCGAAGAGGGCGGTCATCGTGGCGACGATGCCCGGTTCCCGGGTGCACAGTGCGCCCAGCTTGGTGTTGGCCGGGTCGACGGGTACGACCGCGACCTCCCGGTCGAAGACCAGCAGGCGGGGCGGCAGCACCGGGCAGGTGCGGACCAAACCGCCCTCCTGTGTCATCCACCGGGCGTAGGCGAGGGTGGCGGGATCGTTCCTGACGCTGTCCTGGTAGAGGGTCAGGAGAGAGATCCCGCGGGCCATCGCGTCCTCGTCCAGCGGACGCGACGCGTCGAGACTGGCCTGCGACTGCGCGCCGCCCGGCATCACGGACAGGCACTCGCGGGAGACCTCCTTCGCGAGCACCTCCAGCTTGGTCTGGATCGCGTCGAGTCCGACGAGCCGTTCCGTGTTGTCGACCGTGGTGTTCGGCTGGAGATCGGCGTACTCGGCGACCGCACGCGCCGCCGCGGCCCTGCTCCGCGCGAGCTCCTGCTGGCGGCGCAAAAGCTCCTCTTCCTGCCGGCGCAGGATCAGCTCCAGGCCCACTTCCGGACTGACCGCCCGCATCGCACCGGGGATGTCCCGCGAGGCCCGCAGGAGTTCCAGATCGGCGAGCTCGTCCAGGGCGGTCCGGACGGCCGACTCGGGCAGCGACAACCGTTCGCAGATGTCGCTCACACCGCTCAGCGGATCGGCGAGCATCTCCCGGTAGACCGCTTCAGACGTGACAGCCAAACCCAGTGTGACCAGCATTTTTCTCAGTCCCCCGACCGATCTGCATGTTCCCCGTACGTGCCTGGCGATCATCGCAGGCCGGTCGCGCGGGTAGCAACCAAGAGGGGTCCGAGAGCCCGGATTGGCACCAAGGTGCCAGGCCGTTTGGTGCCATCCCGAAACCCTTCCGGGCTGTTCCGGACCCGAGCAAGATGGTGCTCACCGGAACGGCGGCGGGGTTCAAACCCCCGGCCAGGCCCCAGAGATGAGGCCGGAAGAACGCCCGCCCGACTGTCCTGAAATCACCCTTCTCACCGAACCGGGGGCACAGCCATGTCCAAAACCTCTCGCCGCCTCACCACCGCGATCTTCTCCACCCTGCTGGGCGGTGCCCTCTACATCAACACGGGCATCGGCTGGGACGTGGCTCCCGCCTCCGCGGCCCCCGCGCCGCACGGTTCCGTCGTCAGCAACGGCATCGGCTGGGACTGACCGGCATGCTCCTCGTCCACTTGCCCCTGACCCGCATTACGGGGGGGCCGGGCACGGAGAGCGAAGCCTGTCTCCTCCAGGACACCCTGTGGGCGCACGCCGGCCCGCAGCACGCACTGGAACACGTCCGGGTCCGTGCCGCACGGCAGGGAATCGACGTCGTCCTGTTCATCCGGGCCCTGACCAATGCCGATGCCCGGTCCAAAGCTTCCGCCCTGCTCGCGCAGGTGCTCCGGTCAGGAGCCGCAGACGGCTACTCCGTCGCCGCCGCTGACCTGAAGAAAACGGCCTGAGAGCCGCTCCTCCCCCCCTTCCGGCAGGCCCCTGCCGGGCACCCCCGCCGACCGCTGCTCCTGCAGGGCAGCTGTCCAGGACCGGGTGACCCGACACCGCGCCGCCGTCCGCGGCTCCACGCCGCAACCCGCATCCCGAATCCCGAATCCTTCTCGGCCCTGCTGCCTTGGGCCGTCATGCCTTCTTGGAGTGCACCGTGTCCGTTCGTCGTACCTCCCGCCACAAGCTGACCACCGTCGTCGCCACCTTCATCGCCGCGCCGCTGCTCGCCATGGCCGTCCCCTCCTCCCTCGCCCACGCCGACGCCCCCTCCGTGGCGTCCATTGCCCGCGGCGAGGTCGGCGGCACCTGCAGCGACTACAACTGCCAGCACCCGTCCGCCTGGTGCGCCGAGTTCACCCGCTGGGTGTGGAAGAAGGCCGGCGCCGATGTCTCGGGCATCGACCCCCGGGCCTGGAGCCTGTACCAGTACGGCAAGAACAAGGGCACGCTGCACAGCACCCCGCAGGTCGGTGACGCCGTGCTGTACGACAACGACGGCAGCCTCAACGACGGCGAGGCCAACCACGTGAACATCGTGGTGGGCGTCGACGGCGACAACATCCAGACGGTCGGCGGCAACGAGAGCGGCGGTGTCCGCTTCCGCGGCTGGTTCAACTGGCGCACCCACTCCAACCCGCTGAACGCCGGCCGCGTCATGGCCTTCATCGGCCCGTCCGGCCTGTCCGAGGCGCCCTCCACCCCGGTCAGCAAGGCCGGCGACGTCTTCCACGCCACCCGCCTGGCCGACGGCAACTGGGAGTCCTTCGAGGCGCTGAACGGCTTCGACGGCGCCGCGTTCTTCAACGCCCAGCAGCAGTCGATCGCTTCGACGCCGGACGGCTCGACGCAGTCGCTGGCGACCGGCAACGACGGCAACCTCTACCACACCGCCCGCTACACGGACCGCACCTGGACGGGCTGGCAGCCGCTGGGTGGCTTCGACGGTGCGGCCCAGTTCGGGGCCAAGGGCCAGGCGATCGCCGGTATGGCCAACGGCGACGCCCAGGTCATGGCCATCGGCAAGAACGGCGGGATCTTCCACAACACCCGCCTGGTCAGCGGCTCCTGGACCGGCTGGACCCAGGTCAGCACCTGGGACGCCAAGAAGATCGCCGCAGCCCCCCTGCCCGACGGCACCCTCCAGGTCCTCATCACCGGCAACGACGGCAACGTCTACCACACCATCCGCAAGACCGACGGCACCTGGCAGTCCTTCAACGCCGTCGCCGGCACCGGCACCAACACCACCTTCCAGGCCAACAACATCGCCATCGCCGGACTCCCCAACGGCAGCACCCAGCTCCTCGCCACCACCACCGACAACACCGTCCACCACAACATCCGCAACGCCGACGGCACCTGGCAGGGCTGGGCCAAGACCGACGGATTCGGCGGCGCCCCCACCTTCGCCGCCACCAGCATCGCCATCACCGGCATGCCCTCCGGCGACACCCAGATCCTCGCCGTCGGCAACGACGGCAAGACCTACCACTCCGCCCGCTACAACAACGGCACCTGGCAGGGCTGGTGGAACACCGGCATGGGCGCCCAGAAGGTCGCCATCACCGGCCTCACCAACGGCGACGCCCAGATGCTCGTCACCCGCAACTAACCAGCACCCCGCAGTCCCCAACCGGCCGGCCCACCCCGCAGTGGGCCGGCCGGCCCCAGCCCCGCTCCTCGCCGTCGCCCGTTGTGAATGAGAAGAGACCTCCGATGCCCTCCCGTACCACTCGCCTCTCCCGCCTGACCGCCGTCACCGCGACCGCCCTGGCCGCCGTCACCCTGTCGACCCTCTCGGCCGGCACCGCGACCGCCGCCTCGGTCGCGACCTGGGACAAGGTGGCTCAGTGCGAGAGCACCGGGAACTGGAGCATCAACACCGGAAACACCTACTACGGCGGGCTGCAGATCCTGAAGAGCACCTGGGACGCGTTCGGCGGCAAGAACTACGCGGCCTACCCCCACCAGGCGACGAAGAAGGAACAGATCCTCGTCGCCGAGAAGATCCTCGCCGGGCAGGGCCCCGGGGCGTGGGGCGGCTGCGCGGTGAAGGCGGGCCTGGCCTACGACGACGCGGACCCGTACCCGGCCGCTCCCACCAGCAAGGCGGGGGACTTCTACCACTCCACGCGTCTGGCGGACGGCTCGTGGACGGCGTTCAACCCGCTCTCCGGCTTCGACGGTGCGCCGTTCTTCAACGGTTCGCAGCAGTCGATCGCATCGACCCCGGACGGCTCGACCCAGGTCCTGGGCACGGGCAACGACGGCAACGTCTACCACGCGGCCCGGTACAGCAGCGGTACGTGGACGGGCTGGCAGGCACTCCCCGGCTTCGACGGTGCGGCGCAGTTCGGGGCCAAGGGCCAGGCGATCGCCGGTATGGCCAACGGCGACGCCCAGGTCATGGCCATCGGCAAGAACGGCGGGATCTTCCACAACACCCGCCTGGTCAGCGGCTCCTGGACCGGCTGGACCCAGGTCAGCACCTGGGACGCCAAGAAGATCGCCGCCGCCCCCCTGCCCGACGGCACCCTCCAGGTCCTCATCACCGGCAACGACGGCAACGTCTACCACACCATCCGCAAGACCGACGGCACCTGGCAGTCCTTCAACGCCGTCGCCGGCACCGGCACCAACACCACCTTCCAGGCCAACAACATCGCCATCGCCGGCCTCCCCAACGGCAGCACCCAGCTCCTCGCCACCACCACCGACAACACCGTCCACCACAACATCCGCAACGCCGACGGCACCTGGCAGGGCTGGGCCAAGACCGACGGATTCGGCGGCGCCCCCACCTTCGCCGCCACCAGCATCGCCATCACCGGCATGCCCTCCGGCGACACCCAGATCCTCGCCGTCGGCAACGACGGCAAGACCTACCACTCCGCCCGCTACAACAACGGCACCTGGCAGGGCTGGTGGAACACCGGCATGGGCGCCCAGAAGGTCGCCATCACCGGCCTCACCAACGGCGACGCCCAGATGCTCGTCACCCGCAACTGACCCCGCCCCACCCGAAGGCCGGCCCCCACCCCCGTGGGCCGGCCTTCGTGCATGTGGCTGCGTTCACGGTCCGGCCGTCACCGTCCGCAGGAACCGCACCAGGTCGTCCCCGCTGTAGCCGAGCCGCGGTCCCCGCTCGGCCGCCATCAGCAGCAGCTGGCCCACGATTTCCGCACCCCAGCCGTCCGTGCCGTCCGCCGACCACTCCCACAGCTTCTCGATGCCGAGATCGGTCATCAGCAGGCCGTGCTCGGCCCGGATCTCCCGGCAGGTGTCGGCCACCGCGTCCAGCAGCCGCGCGCCGGGGCGCTCGCAGCGCAGCCCGAAGTACCCACCGAGGTCCTTGACCGTGCAACCCGCAGGCGGGCGCGCGGTGATATCGGCGTAGACGGGGTCGTCAAACCGCGGCCGGCCGGTGACCGGGCAATGGATCAGCGTGAACCGCTGCCACCCCGGCGGCGGAGGCGGCGCCGGCCGCCACGCCTCCAGACCGAACGCCTCGAACACGAGTGCCTTCGCCTCTTCCGCCGTGTCGGCCCTTCTCTCCTCCGTCCGCTCGCCGTCGTCCCCGACAGCGGTCCACAGACCGCTGTCCCCGTCCCGCCGAGTCGTGACCGTGATGCCCATGCTCCGCAGCCTGACAGCCCCACCCCGACCCCCGGCAGCCACCACCACCCGATCGGGTCATTCCTCCCCTGTTCAGCCACAGCAGGCACACGGGCACCATGGTGTCGAGGAGGCGACACCATGACCCCCAGCTCCGCCGCGCGCCCGCAGATGACCGTCGAGGAATTCGAGCAGATCGCCCGTGCGGCCCCCGAGACGGTGACCCTTGAGTTCGTCCAGGGAAAGCTGGAGGTCAAGCCGGTGCCAGACGGCGACCACGACGAGATCATCATGTGGGTCCTGCGTCAGTGCCTGCAGCAGCGCCCGGAGCTGGCCCTTTACCCGGAACGCGGCCTGAAGGTCGAGGCGTACCGCACGGGCCGGGCCCGCGTGGACGGGGCGCTCGCTCCCGTGGGTACGTTCGCCGGGCAGGGAGAGTGGGCCGATCCGGCCGGCATCCTGATGGTCGTCGAGGTGACCTCCCACGACCACGACACCGACCGCCGGGACCGCATCGACAAGCTCGGCGGCTACGCAGCCGTGGGCATTCCCGTGTACCTCCTCATCGACCGGGACGACCACAGCGTCACCGTCCACAGCGAGCCCGAGGGCGGGAGCTACCGCCTGCGCCCCACGACCCCGTACGGAACCGACGTACGCATCCCGTCGCCCGTTGGCATCACCCTGAACACCGAGGCCCTCAAGGAATTCACCGACTAGCGCCGCGGGCGGTCTCGATGAACGCCCGGATCAGGTCCGGGGACTTCACGCCCCGCGCGCTCTCCACCCCGCTGGACACGTCCACCCCCCACGCGCCGGTCACGGCCACCGCCTCCCGGACCGTGGCCGGGGTCAGGCCGCCTGCCAGCAGCCAGCGGCCCTCCGGTGCGGAGAACTCCGGGGAGCCCCAGTTCCAGGGCTTGCCGGAGCCGGGGTCGGGGGCGTCCAGGAGCAGCAGGTCCTCGCCGTACTCACCGCAGCGCTTGACGTGCTCGGCGGTGGCCCGGAGCAGGGTGCGGCCCTCCGCGCGGAGGGCCGCGAAGTCCTCGGGGCCCTCCTCACCGTGCAGCTGGACGCCCCGGACCCCGCTCTCCTCGGCGAACCGGCGCACCTCTTCGACCGACTGCCCGCGGAACACCCCCACGGTGAGCACCCCGGCCGGCACCCGCTCGGCCAGCCGGCGGGCGGTGGCGGCGTCGACGGTACGGGGGCTGCCGGGCGCGAACACGAATCCGACGGCATCGGCCCCGGCGGCCACGGCCGCGTCGACGTCGGACTCGGTCTTCAGCCCGCAGATCTTGATGAACACGTCAGTCATACGGCCAGTGAACCAGCTCGCCCTGGGTCAACAGCCAGGAGTCCGTCATCCGATGAGGCGGTGCGGCCGAATTCGCCATATTATGTCGGTGACGACATAATACGTTGCGCGCCATGGACGACGATCTGCATGTGATCGAGGTGGAACCCGAGGTCCGCATCTGGCTGGAACTGTTGCCGGGCAAGCAGTACCGCAAGGTCGAGGAGTACGCGGATCTGCTGGCCGTCCACGGAACCCGGACTCCCATGCCGTTCGCCCGGCCCCTGGGAAGCGGGGTGTACGAGCTGCGGCCCACTCTCGACGGTGTCGCGACGCGGATCACCTACTGGTTCGCGCCGGGCCGCCGGATCGTCCTGCTCACCGTCTTCCGGAAGACGCGCATGCACGAGGCGGATCAGATCGCCCGCGCGGCGGCAGCCCGTATCGTGTGCGAGATGAAGCACGGCCCGGCCCACACGGTGTACAGCCGCGGCGAGGAAGGCGACGCATCATGAATCACACGCGTTGGAAACTGGCCCGCGAGACGAAGGCCGTCGGAGATTCCGCCGAGTCCGCCGAAGCAGCCGCGGAACGCTCGGAGATCCGGCTGGCGATGGCCTTCGCCCAGGCCGTCTACGACCGGCGCAAGGCGCTGGGCCTGTCCCAGGCCCAGCTGGCCGAGCGCGCAGGCCTCACCCAGGCGAAGATCTCCCGGATCGAGGGAGCCGACGCCGTGCCGACCCTCCCGCTGCTGCGTCGCCTCGCGACCGCCCTGGACGCGGCCCTGAACATCGCGCTCGACGCCGACCACGAGGAGGTCCGCTTCGTGGCCCGCCCCGCCGCCTGAACGGCCTCGCCGAAACGCCCGAGGGCGGTATCCCCGGCTGGGGATACCGCCCTCGGCGTACAGCTTCCGGAACTGCCGATCCGCGGGGGATCAGAAGTCCATGTCACCGCCCGGCATGCCGCCCGGAGCGGCAGCAGCCTTCTCCGGCTTGTCGGCGATGACGGCCTCGGTGGTCAGGAACAGCGCCGCGATGGAGGCCGCGTTCTGCAGGGCAGAGCGGGTCACCTTCGCCGGGTCGATGATGCCCTCGGCGATGAGGTCGACGTACTCGTTGGTCGCGGCGTTCAGGCCGTGGCCGGTCGGCAGGTTGCGGACCTTCTCCGCGACGACGCCGCCCTCGAGGCCGGCGTTGATCGCGATCTGCTTCAGCGGGGCCTCCAGGGCCAGCTTCACGATCGCGGCACCGGTGGCCTCGTCGCCCGTGAGGTCGCCCTCGAGCTTCTCGAAGACCGAGGAAGCCTGGAGCAGGGCCACGCCACCGCCGGCGACGATGCCCTCCTCGACGGCCGCCTTCGCGTTGCGAACGGCGTCCTCGATGCGGTGCTTGCGCTCCTTGAGCTCGACCTCGGTCGCGGCACCGGCCTTGATGACCGCAACACCGCCGGCGAGCTTCGCCAGGCGCTCCTGCAGCTTCTCGCGGTCGTAGTCGCTGTCCGAGTTCTCGATCTCGGCGCGGATCTGGTTCACGCGACCGGCAACCTGGTCGCTGTCACCGGCACCGTCGACGATGGTGGTCTCGTCCTTGGTGATGACGACCTTGCGGGCGCGGCCGAGCAGGTCCAGGCCCGCGTTCTCGAGCTTGAGGCCGACCTCCTCGGAGATGACCGTGCCGCCGGTGAGGATGGCGATGTCGCCCAGCATGGCCTTGCGGCGGTCGCCGAAGCCCGGAGCCTTGACCGCGACGGACTTGAAGGTGCCGCGGATCTTGTTGACGACCAGGGTGGACAGGGCCTCGCCCTCGACGTCCTCGGCGATGATCAGCAGCGGCTTGCCGGACTGCATGACCTTCTCCAGCAGCGGAAGGAGGTCCTTCACGTTGCTGACCTTGGAGTTGACGATCAGGATGTACGGGTCGTCGAGCGACGCCTCCATACGCTCCATGTCGGTGGCGAAGTACGCCGAGATGTAGCCCTTGTCGAAGCGCATACCCTCGGTGAGCTCCAGCTCCAGACCGAAGGTCTGGGACTCCTCGACGGTGATGACGCCTTCCTTGCCGACCTTGTCCATGGCCTCGGCGATGAGCTCGCCGATCTGGGTGTCGGCGGCGGAGATGGAGGCCGTGGAAGCGATCTGCTCCTTGGTCTCGACATCCTTCGCCTGCTCCAGCAGGGCGCCGGAGACGGCCTCGACGGCCTTCTCGATGCCGCGCTTGAGGGCCATCGGGTTGGCGCCGGCGGCCACGTTGCGCAGGCCCTCGCGGACCAGCGCCTGGGCGAGGACGGTCGCGGTGGTCGTACCGTCACCGGCGACGTCGTCCGTCTTCTTGGCGACTTCCTTGACCAGCTCGGCGCCGATCTTCTCGTACGGGTCCTCGAGCTCGATCTCCTTGGCGATGGAAACACCATCGTTGGTGATCGTGGGCGCGCCCCACTTCTTCTCGAGGACGACGTTGCGACCCTTGGGGCCAAGGGTGACCTTGACGGCGTCGGCGAGCTGGTTCATGCCGCGCTCGAGACCGCGCCGGGCCTCCTCGTCGAACGCGATGATCTTGGCCATGTGAAGTGGTCCTCCCGGACGGGGTGGATTGCTCCGGACCGCGCTGGCGCCCGCGACGGACGGCCTGCGTGCCGCGACGGTTCCTTCCCGCCGGACACTGCGGGCCTCACCGACCCGGTCCTCGTCTATGTAGCACTCTCACCGGGAGAGTGCTAACGCCAATGATTAGCACTCGACCCCCGCGAGTGCAAGCGGCTTCGGGCAAGGACCGGACAGCGTCGCGCTGCGGCGCAGGTCAACGCGAGAGGGGCCCGCATCCCTGTCCGGAATGTGGGCCCCTCGCGTGTACGCGTGCGTACGTCTCGCGCGTACGTGTGACGTGTCGGTGGTCGACGTCCTGGTCAGACCGCGAGCTTGACCATGTCCGCCTGCGGACCCTTCTGGCCCTGCGAGATCTCGAACTCGACCCGCTGACCCTCTTCAAGGGTGCGGTATCCGTCCATCTGGATGGCGCTGTAGTGGACGAACACATCCGCACCACCGTCGACCGCGATGAAGCCGTAGCCCTTCTCCGCGTTGAACCACTTGACGGTGCCCTGAGCCATGCCTAACTCCCCTATTACTGGCCCTTGCGCAGGACCGCACTTCGCGGTCCCGGGTCAGAACTTGCGTCGGAACGCGTCGACCGCGGCTGAATGTATCTGGACCGACGCTGTCTGCAACAGGTCATTCCGACGAGAAATCTGGACATGCGAATAACGCTGAATAGCGCGAAAAGTCGCTTTATCCCAGGGCAAGTTGGACCCGACGAAGCGCACCAAAGCCCCATATCGCACACACACATTGGCCCGATGTCGACCATGGAGGAGCCCGCTCATATGCGGCGGGCAAGAACAGCGGAGGGGACTTCCCCAACCCTACCGCGCCCAACCAAGCAGAATTGCCCCCTCCGCTTTAGCGGAAGGGGCAATTCAAGGGTTGCGCGTGTCAGCTACCGACTGGTCAACTGACGGGTCAACCGGCGGGCCGGAACCAGCCGGTCAGCAGCCGGTCAGCAGCCGCCGGCGACGGCCGGGATGATCGAGACGCCGGCGCCGTCCGGGGTCGCCGTCTGCAGCCCGCCCTCGAAGCGCACGTCGTCGTCGTTGACGTAGACGTTCACGAAGCGGCGCAGCTTGCCCTGGTCGTCCAGGACGCGCGCGGCGATGCCCGGGTGGTTCTTCTCCAGGGACTCGATGACCTCGGCGAGGGTCGCGCCCTCGGCGGGCACCTCGGCCTGGCCGCCGGTGTAGGTGCGCAGGATGGTGGGGATGCGGACGTTGACGCTCATGGCGCTACTGCCTTTCCGGTGTGCAGGGGGAGGGTCGGGCCGTCAGGCCAGGCCGGCGGCGCGGAACGCGTCCAGGCTCGGCCGGATGGTGGCGGTCTGCCCGCTGTCCGCGGCCACCGCCTCCAGGGTCTTGAGGCCGTCGCCGGTGTTCAGGACCACTGTGGTCAGAGCGGGGTCGAGCTGCCCATTCTCGATGAGCTTCTTCGTCACTCCGACGGTCACGCCGCCCGCGGTCTCGGCGAAGATGCCCTCGGTCTGCGCGAGCAGCTTGATGGCGTCAACGACCTGCTCGTCGTTGACGTCCTCGACGAAGCCTCCGGTGCGGCGGGCGATGTCCAGCACGTACGGGCCGTCGGCCGGGTTGCCGATCGCCAGGGACTTGGCGATGGTGTTCGGCTTCTGCGGGCGGACCACCTCGTGGCCGGCCTTGAAGGCGGTGGACACCGGGGAGCAGCCCTCGGCCTGGGCGCCGAAGATCTTGTACGGCTTGTCCTCGACCAGACCCAGCTTGATGAGCTCCTGCAGACCCTTGTCGATCTTCGTCAGCTGCGAGCCGGAGGCGATCGGGATCACGATCTGGTCGGGCAGCTGCCAGCCGAGCTGCTCGCAGATCTCGTACGCCAGGGTCTTGGAGCCCTCGCCGTAGTACGGGCGGAGGTTGACGTTGACGAAGCCCCAGCCCTCGCCCAGCGGGTCGCCGATGAGCTCGGAGCAGAAGCGGTTGACGTCGTCGTAGTTGCCCTCGATGCCGACCAGGTCGCCGCCGTAGACACCGGCCATGACGACCTTGCCCTGCTCCAGGTCGTACGGGATGAACACGCAGGACCGGAAGCCGGAGCGGGCGGCTGCGGCGCCGACGGCGCCGGCCAGGTTGCCGGTGGAGGAGCAGGAGAGGGTGGTGAAGCCGAAGGCGCGGGCGGCCTCGACGGCGATCGCGACAACGCGGTCCTTGAAGGAGTGCGTCGGGTTGCCGGAGTCGTCCTTGACGTAGAGCTTGCCGGTGACGCCCAGCTCCTTGGCCAGGTTCGCGGCGTCCACGAGCTTGGTGAAGCCGGGGTTCAGGTTCGGCTTGGCGGCGACGTCGGCCGGGACGGGCAGCAGCGGGGCGTAGCGCCAGATGTTGTCGGGGCCGGCCTCGATGGCGGCGCGGAGGGCTTCCGGGTCGCCGGTGGGCAGCTCGTAGGCGACTTCCAGCGGACCGAAGCACTCGGCACAGGCGAAAATGGGACCGAGGTCGAAGCGGGTGCCGCACTCACGACAGGAGAGTGCGACGGCAGGTCCGAGATCGACAGAGGTGGCGACAGTCTGTGCAGCCATGGTGGCGAGGCCCTTTCTCCTCATCTTCCTCGTGGCGCACTTCGCCACGAGACGGATTTGGCACCTTCCCTAGCCGGGGGACCTCGCTGACGTGTGCAATCGCGAGAACCGACTGGAGGGTTGCCGGGGCTTCAACGGGCCGTGTCCCTCTGCCCCTCTGGATGAGCGGTATGGCTCCGGGCCGCGCGCTCTATGGCGCACCCGGGCATTTGTCGGCGAGTACCCCCGGCATGCGAGGGTCCTCGGCGTTGTTCAAGACTGTAACCGACGGAACGGGCGCATGAGACAGCTGTCCGAACCGCGAGATGGATCACATAACGGACGGATTCAGGGAGTGCCGCAGGTGCTGGAAGAGGTGGAACGCTGGCTGGGCCGGCGGTCCTGGACAGCCGACGACAGGCCGCTCGACCAGCTGATCTCCGCGAAGCGGGCGGCTGGGACGACGGTCAGTGTCGTGCTTCCGGCGCTCGACGAGGAGGCGACGGTCGGTGCGATCGTCGAGACGGTCCGGCGGGATCTGATAGAGGGGATTCCGCATCCGCTCGTTGACGAGCTCGTGGTCGTCGACTCCGGTTCCACGGACCGGACCGCCGAGGTCGCCGCCAAGGCCGGCGCCCGGGTGGTGCACCGCGACGAGATCCTGCCCCGCATCCCGGCCGTGCCCGGCAAGGGCGAGGTGCTGTGGCGCTCGCTGATGGCCACCACCGGGGACGTGGTCTGCTTCGTCGACGCCGACCTGCGCGATTTCTCGGCCGCATTCGTCTCGGGGATCGTCGGCCCGCTGCTGACCGACCCGGAGGTCCAGTTCGTCAAGGCCATGTACGACCGTCCGCTCGGGGACGCTCCCGGCCAGGGCGGCCGGGTCACCGAACTGGTCGCCCGCCCGCTGCTCAACCTGCACTGGCCCCGGCTGGCCGGTTTCGTCCAGCCGCTGGGCGGCGAGTACGCCGTACGCCGGTCCCTGCTGGAACGCCTGCCCTTCCCGGTCGGCTACGGGGTGGAGCTCGGCCTGCTGGTCGACGCCCTGCACACGGTCGGCCTGGACGCCCTGGCCCAGGTCGACGTGGGGGTGCGGCTGCACCGCCACCAGGACGGCCTGGCGCTGGGCCGGATGGCCGCCGCCATCTACCGCACCGCGCAGGTCCGGCTCTCCCGGGGCCATCTGGTCCGGCCGGTCCTCACCCAGTTCGAGCGCGGCCCGGAGGGGTTCGTCCCGCACACCTACCCGGTGGACACGGAGGAACGGCCGCCGATGGCCGAGATCGAGGAGTACGCGGTCCGGCGCGTGGCGTGAGCTCCACCGCAGCCGGAGGAACGGACGTTTGAGCCGGGGCGGGCCGGGCTAGGTTGGCCGCATGGCTTCCCAGGCTTCCCAGGTACTCGTCGCAGCGAACCGCGGCCCGCTCTCGTACACGCTGGCCGACGACGGCACACTCGGCACCCGGCGCGGCGGGGGCGGCCTGGTCTCCGGGCTCTCGGCGGCGCTCGCCGAGCAGCCGGAGGCCCTGTGGATCTGCGCGGCCCTGTCGGAGGGCGACCGCGAGGCGGTCCGGCGGGGCGTCTCCGAGCCGGGCGTACGGATGCTGGACATCGATCCGGCGGTCTACGACGACGCGTACAACGGCATCTCCAACTCGGTGCTCTGGTTCACCCACCACGGCCTGTACAACATCCCGCGCGAGCCGGTCTTCGACTCGGAGTTCCGGCGCCGCTGGGACTCCTACCGGACCTACAACCGGGCTTTCGCCGAGGCGCTGGCGGCCGAGGCCGCGGAGGGGGCGGCGGTCCTGATCCAGGACTACCACCTGTCCCTGGCCCCGGGCATGCTCCGCGACCTCCGCCCGGACCTGCGGATCGCCCACTTCACGCACACCCCGTGGGCGACGTCCGAGCACCTGGACATGCTGCCGGACGAGGTCCGGCGGGAGCTGCTGTGGGGGATGCTGGGCGCCGACCGGCTGGGCTTCCACACCTGGGGCTGGGCGCACCGCTTCATGTCGGCGGCCCATCTGGAGGACGAGCGGGGCATCGCCGAGCCGAAGATGCCCTCGGGGCCGGCCGAGCGGTACATCCAGCAGAGCCGCCGGTCCAAGGTCCGGCACCGGCGCACCGACGTGGCCGTGTACCCGCTGGGGGTGGACGCGGACGAGCTGCGCGCGCTGGCCCACCGCCCCGAGGTGGACGACCGGCTGGCCGGACTGCGCGCGGAGGTCGGCGACCGGAAGACCATCGTCCGTGTCGACCGCACGGAGCTGTCGAAGAACATCGTCCGCGGCCTGCTCGCCTACCGCGAGCTCCTCACCGCGCACCCGGAGTGGCACGGCCGGGTGGTCCACCTGGCCTCGGCCTACCCGTCCCGGCAGGACCTGGCGGTCTACCGCGACTACACGGCGACGGTCACGGCGGTGGTGGACGAGATCAACACGAAGTTCGGCACGGCGGACTGGCAGCCGGTCCTGGTCTCCGTCAAGGACGACTTCGCGCGCTCGCTGGCCGCGTACCGGCTGGCGGACGTGGCGCTGATCAACCCGGTGCAGGACGGGATGAACCTGGTGGCGAAGGAGATCCCGGTGGTGTCGGAGGCGGGGTGCGCGCTGGTGCTGTCGACGGGGGCGGGGGCGTACGACGAGCTGCGCAAGGACGCGCTGACGGTGAACCCGTACGACGTGTCGGAGACGGCCGAGGCCCTGCACGAGGCGCTGACCATGTCGGCGGCGGAACGTGCGGAACGCACCAAGCGCCTGGCGGCGGCGGCCACGGCGATGCCCCCGGCCACCTGGTTCACCACCCAGCTGACGGACCTCCGCGGCTCGTAACCCGCAGCCCGCGGGCCGCAGCGCGCGGCCCGCGGCGCCCGGTCAGGGCATGGCCCGGGCCAGGGCGGTGAGGAAGGCGGTGACCTCCGCCGGGCCGGTCAGGGTGAGGTCCGCGCGGGCCGACAGTTCCGGGACCTCTGCGGAGCCGCTGCAGACCAGGAGGCCGGGCAGCCCGTCCGCGCGGCGCTTCTCGACGGCGGCGTACGCGGCGAGGTCGCCCAGGTCGTCCCCGGCGTACAGGACGGCCTCCGCGTCCACCTCCGCCAGGTACTCGGTGAGGGCCACGCCCTTGTCCGTGCCCGGCGGGCGGAGTTCCAGGACCGCGCGGCCGGGTTCGACCACCAGGCCGTGCCGCTGGGCCAGGTCGGCGAGGGGCTCGCGGAGGGCGGCGAAGGCCGCCGAGGGGTCCTCGGTGCGGCGGGTGTGGACGGCCAGGGCGCGGCCCTTCTCCTCGATCCAGGTGCCCCGCCAGGCCCCGATCGAGTCCAGGAAGCCGGGCAGCTCGGCCCGGACGGCGGCGACGCCGGGGTGCTCGGCGGGGGCGTGGACGTTCCCGGTGACGGCGTCCCAGCGTTCGGCGCCGTAGTGGCCGAGGACCACCAGGTGCTCCAGGCCCGGCGCCCCGGCGAAGCCTCCGTAGCGGACGGCGACCCCGGCCGGCCGGCCGGTGATCACCGCGACCGAGCCGACCTTGGGGGCCAGCTCGGACAGGGCGGGCAGGGCTCCGGGGTGGGCGCGGGCCTGGTCGGGGTCGGGCACGATCTCGGCGAGCGTGCCGTCGAAGTCGAGGCCGACCACGGAACGGCGGGGCGCACGGAGCAGGGCTTCCAGCCCCTCGCGTCCGGCGGCGGTGACGGGCATCGGCAGGCTGTGCGGACGGCTCCCCATGCCCCGACCCTACCGGCGCGCCCGAGGCCCCGCCCAGGCTTCCGGAGGACCGCCGACGCCGGACCGGCGCGGTGCCGACGCCGGACCGGCGCCGGACTAGCGCCGGGCGCGGCGGGTGGCGCGGATGCGGCGCAGGCGGTTGACCGTGCCCGGGGCGTGGGCCAGGGCGCGGGGGTCGTCCATCAGGGCGTTGAGCAGCTGGTAGTAGCGGACCGGGGTGATGCCGAGGTGCTCGCGTATCGCGCGCTCCTTGGCGCCGGGCCCGGGCCAGCTGCGGGCCTCGTACGCGAGCACGGCGGCCTCGCGCTCCGAGAGTGGCTGCCCGTCGTCCGTCATACCGTCCAACATATCGCCGGGGTCCGACACCTCCGCCGGGCCCCCGGGGCGGGCCCGGTCAGCCCGCGTCGGCCGCCCGGGCCGCCGAGGCCAGCTCCTCCAGGGTCCTGGCCGGGGACGCGGGGGCGGGCTGGAGGGCGGTGCCGATGCGCTGCTTGATCTCCTCGCTCACCCCGGCCCAGGACTTCTTGTTCACCGGGTAGAGCCGCGAGTTCGGCAGGGCCTGCAGGAAGGTGCGCAGCCGCGGGTCGCTGCCGCCGGTGCCCGCCTCCATCGCCCGGTAGCCGCTGGTGGTGACCGGCAGCAGGCCGTACTTGCCGGTGAACTTGGTGACGTTCTCCGCCGCGTACAGGTGGTCGAGGAACTTGCCGGACTCCGTGCGGTGCCCGTTCTTGAAGGCCATCACCCAGTCGGCCACGCCCATGGCGGAGCGCGGTTCCCCGTCCACGGTGGGCAGCGGGACCATGCCGTACGAGACGCCCTTGGCCTCGGCCTGCTTCATCAGCGTGGGGTGGCCGTTGAGCATGCCGACCTCGCCCCGCGAGAACGCGTCGAACGCGGCCTGCCGGTTCAGCTTGGCGGGTTCGACCGGGCCGGTCAGGCCCTGTCCCTGGAGGGTGTCGCGGAGCCAGCCGACGGTCTTGACGTTGGCCGGGGAGTCCAGCGCGTACTTCTCATCGGCGTCGGTGTAGCCGCCGCCGCCCGCGAGCAGCCACATCATCGTCTCGGCCTGCGCCTCCTCGCGGCCCAGCGGGACCGCGAAGGGGGTCTGGACCCCGGCCGCCTTCAGCTTCTTCGCAGCCGCCTCCAGGTCGCCCCAGGTCTTCGGCGCCCACTGCTTGTCCTTGTCGCCGCCCTTGGCGTCGTCCATGGCGTCGTCCTTGCCGGTGATCCCGGCGTCGGCGAACAGCTTCTTGTTGTAGAAGAGCAGCCGGGTGCTGGCCACGAACGGCATGCCGTACTGGACCCGCTCGATGGTGCCGGCGTCGGCCAGCGGGGCGAGGAAGTCGGCCTCGGTGCGGACGGACAGCAGTTCGTCGGCGCTGTAGAGCTTGCCGTCGGCCGCGTAGTCGGCGTAGGCGCCGATCTGCGCGATGTCGGGGGCCTTGCCCGCGGCGACCATCTCGGCGACCTTGGCGTCCACCTCCGACCAGGACAGCACGGTCACCTCGACCTTGACCCCGGGGTTGGCGGCCTCGAAGCCCGTGGCCAGGTCCTTCCACCAGCCGGCCGAGGAGTTCTGCGGATTGTCCCCGTAGTCGGCCGCCACGACGCGGAGGGTCACCTCGTTGTCCTGTCCGAGGCCGACGGCTCCGCAGCCCGTCAGCGCGCCCGTCAGCGTCATGGTCAGACACAGCGCGGCGCCTGTTGCGGCCAGCTTTCGGTATCGGCCCTGCACAGCTCTCGTTCCACCCCTGGTTGTCCGTACGATGCCCATAAGGTCTACACCACTTTGGCTCCACCGCAGGACCCGGGGCCGGACCAAGGTCCCGAATTTGTATGGCTACTCAACAATCCCCACCAATGGACTAGACCTTTCCCCTCCCTCCACGCGAGACTGTCACCCGTGAAACCCGTGAAACACGTCATCGCCCTCGATGTGGGCGGCACCGGGATGAAGGCCGCCCTCGTCGCCGAGGACGGCTCCCTGCTCCACGAGGCGCGCCGCGCGACCGGCCGCGACCGGGGCCCCGAGGCCGTCGTCGAGTCGATCCTCGGCTTCGCCGCCGAACTGCACGCCCTGGGCGCGCAGCGGTACGGCCGGCCCGCCTCGGCCGCCGGAATCGCCGTCCCCGGCATCGTCGACGCCGACCACGGCATCGCCGTCTACGCGGCCAACCTCGGCTGGCGCGACGTCCCGCTGCGCGAGCTCGCCGGCCGCCGCCTGGGCGGCATCCCCGTCGCCCTCGGGCACGACGTGCGCACGGGCGGCCTCGCCGAAGGCCGCATCGGCGCCGGCCGCGGCGCCGACCGCTTCCTCTTCGTCCCGCTCGGCACCGGCATCGCCGGCGCCATCGGCATCGCCGGCCGCATCGAGGCCGGCGCCCACGGCTACGCCGGCGAGATCGGCCACATCGTGGTCCGCCCCGGCGGCCTCGCCTGCGGCTGCGGCCAGCACGGCTGCCTGGAGACCCTGGCCTCCGCCGCCGCCGTCAGCCGCGCCTGGGCGACCGCCTGCGGCGACCCCGGCGCGGACGCCGCCGACTGCGCCGAGGCCGTCGCCTCCGGCGACGCCCGCGCCCGGGAGGTCTGGCAGACCGCCGTCGGCGCCCTCGCCGACGGCCTCGTCACCGCCCTCACCCTGCTGGACCCCCGCACGCTGATCATCGGTGGCGGGCTCGCCGAGGCCGGGGAAACCTTGTTCACACCCCTACGGACGGCCGTCCGGGAACGCGTGACGTTCCAGCGGCTGCCCCACATCGTTCCGGCCGCCCTCGGGGACACCGCCGGATGCCTGGGCGCAGGGCTGCTCGCCTGGGATCTACTCGCCACGGAGGTACCAGCCTGATGTCCGGAAGCGCTCACAGCACCGTTCTCTCCGGCGCCAGGGTGGTGCTGCCCACCGGGACCGTCAGAGGCGGCCGGGTCATCGTCACCGGCGACCGCATCGCGGGCAGCGCACCCGAGGGCGCCGCGACCATGGACCTGTCCGGACACTGGATCGTCCCCGGCTTCGTGGACATGCACAACCACGGCGGCGGCGGGGCCTCGTTCACCTCCGGCACCCCGGAGGAGGTGCTCCGGGGCGTGGCCACCCACCGCCGGCACGGCACCACCACCCTGGTCGCCTCCACCGTCACCGGCGACCTCGACGAACTCGCCCGCCGGGCGGGCCTGCTGGCCGAACTGGTCCAGCAGGGCGACATCGCCGGCATCCACTTCGAGGGCCCGTTCATCTCCCCCTGCCGCAAGGGCGCGCACAAGGAGGACCTGCTGCGCCACCCCGACCCGGCAGAGGTCCGCAAGCTGATCGACGCCGCCCACGGGACCGCCCGGATGGTCACCCTGGCCACCGAACTCCCGGGCGGGCTGGACTCCGTACGGCTGCTCGCCGAGCACGGGGTGATCGCCGCCATCGGGCACACCGACTCCACGTACGAGCAGACCCGGCAGGCCATCGACGCGGGCGCCACCGTCGCCACCCACCTCTACAACGCGATGCCCGGCATGGAGCACCGCGCGCCCGGCCCGATCGCCGCGCTGCTGGAGGACGAGCGCATCACCGTCGAGCTGATCAACGACGGCACCCACCTGCACCCGGCCATGCTGGAGCTGGCCTTCCACCACGCGGGCGCCGGACGGGTCGCGCTGATCACCGATGCGATGGACGCCGCCGGCTTCGGCGACGGCATCTACCACCTCGGCCCGCTGGAGGTGGAGGTCAGGGACGGGGTCGCACGACTGGTCGAGGGCGGCTCGATCGCGGGCTCCACTCTGACCCTGGACACCGCCTTCAAACGGTCCGTCACCGTCGACCGGCTGCCGGTCGAATCGGTGGTCCAGGCGATCTCCGCGAACCCCGCACGGCTCCTCGGCGTCTACGACCGGGTCGGCTCGCTGGAACCGGGCAAGTACGCCGACCTGGTGGTCCTGGACGCGGACTTCGACCTCAAGGGAGTCATGCGGCACGGCGAATGGATCGTCAACCCGCTCGGCTGACCGGGCAGTCGGGAGCGGCGCGGCCCGCGGAGCCGGGAGACCGGCCGCCCCGGGGGGCTGGGCGCCGCGCCCTCCGTTTGGCATGATCCCCGGCACCGACCGACCGGGGGTGCCATGATCCTGACCGTCACGCTCAACACCGCGCTGGACGTGACGTACCACGTTCCGCGACTGCTGCCGCACGCCTCGCACCGCGTCTCCGACGTACGCGAACGCCCGGGCGGCAAAGGCGTGAACGTGGCCCGGGTGCTGGCCGCGCTGGGGCACCGGGTGACCGTCACGGGCTTCGCGGGCGGCCCGGCCGGGGAGCTGCTGCGCGGCTCCCTGGACGGCGTCCACGACGCGCTGGTGCCCTGCGCCGGGAACACCCGCCGCACGGTCGCCGTGGTCGACGCGACGACCGGGGACACCACCCAGTTCAACGAGGCCGGCCCGGTGATCTCGGCGGCCGAGTGGGCCGGCTTCCAGGACCGCTACCGGGACCTGCTCGGCACCGCCCGCGCGGTCGCGCTCTGCGGCAGCCTGCCGCCGGGCCTGCCGGTCGGCGCGTACGCCGTGCTGGTACGGGCGGCCCGCGCGGCCGGGGTCCCGGTCCTGCTGGACACCGGCGGCGAGGCCCTGCGCCGGGGCGTGGCCGCCCGCCCCGACCTGATCAAGCCGAACGCCACGGAGCTGGCCGAGCTGACCGGCTCCCGGGAGCCGCTGCCGGCCGCCCTGGCGGCCCGTCGGCGCGGCGCGCACGCGGTGGTGGCCTCCCTGGGCCCGGCCGGCCTGCTGGCCGCCACCCCGGAGGGCACCTGGCAGGCGGCCCCGCCACAGGCCCTGGCCGGCAATCCGACGGGCGCGGGGGACTCGGCGGTGGCGGGCCTGCTGTCGGCGCTGGCGGAGGGCCTGGACTGGCCGGAACGGCTGTCCAGGGCGGTGGCCCTGTCGGCGGCCACGGTCCGGGCCCCGGCGGCGGGAGAGTTCGACTCTGCCGACTATGCCGGCCTCCTGCCAGCTGTACGCATCGCGGCTATTTAGCCCAATCCCCACTTCTCTTCGGCCAAAATCGGCAGCATACGGGCTTCCGTGGCAGAGTCCGCCCCACCCCTGGAGTAGAACTGAAGTTCGATAACGAGTGGAAGATGTCCCATGAAGAACAAGCTGCGATCCGCATTGGTCGCAACCGGATTCGCTGCAGCGGCAGTCCTGGGGACGGCAGGCTCCAGCAGCGCCGCCGACGAGGAGGCCGGCGTCTGGATGAACGGCAATCACCCTTTCAACATCCGCGCCTCCGCCAGCACAAGTGGGGCGAAGATTGCCACGATCAACAACCCCAGCACCAGGGTCGCTTGCACGGCAACGCCCTGCATTCGGAACAACGACGGCGGTTCCTACAGCTGCTGGAGTGGCGGGCCGTCTGGCAACGACTGGGTGAAGGTCACATACGGCGGCCGTATCGGCTGGGTGGCCATCTACTGCGTTGAGGCGGGCCGCATCTGACGGTCCGTCATCGACGGGCTGTGACCGACGGGCTGTTCGCCGCCCGCACTGGGGCGGCGAACAGCTCAACCCGCCACAGGGGTCAACGGCTGGAAAGCGAGAACTGGTCGATGACCGCGTCGCACTGATTGCCGGCCTCGCAGGAGATCTTGATGGTGTTCGTCCCCTGCTTGAGGTTGACGTACGAGTAGGTGTTGGTCCAGCCCTTGGCCCAGTCACCCTCGGCGGCCTTGGAAAAGTTCTTCATGTTGATCGCGCGGCCCTGCGCGGCCCCGTTGATCGTCAGGGTCGCGTTGGCGTCCTTGCCGGGCACGCCGTAGATCACCCGGAACGTGTACTCACCCGACTTGGGCACGTCGACCGTCCAAGTCACGGACGCGCCGACCTGGTTGAAGTTGCCGACATACTGTCCGCCCTCGGACTTCGCGCCGGGCACCGTGCTCTGCAGCTGGGCACCGCCCGCGATGGCCATGCCCGGGCCGCCCGCGTCGCCCTTGGGGAGGGCCGCGGCCGAGGACTTCGAGGTGCTCGGTTCCGGGCTGGGCGAGTTCTGCGGGCCCGGCGACTGGTTCTGGCTGGTGCCGCCGGACTGGTTGGCGGTCTCGTCCTTCTTGTCGTCGCCGTCCTTGCCGAAGGTCACGGCCGCGCCGATACCGATCGCCACCGCGGCGACCACGGCAACGGCCGCGATCAGCAGGCCGCGGCGGGACGAACCGCCACCGCCGCCGTGACCGCCGTGCGAGGGGCCCGGCTGGGTGTACTGCGGGGGCGGTGCCTGCGGGGGCACGCCGTACCCTCCGGCCTGGATCGCCTCCGGGGCGGCGTAGTGCGGCTGGGCCTGGGCCTGGGACTGCGGCGGGACGGCTCCGCGCTGCCCGCCGTACGTCCGCTCACCGACGGTACGCACCTGGTTGTACGAGGTCCGCGGTACGCCGGGCTGGACGCCGGGCTGACCACCGACCGTCGGGCCGGGATAGCCGTATCCACCGCCCGGCGGGGGCGGGGTGGCTCCGGCAGCCTGGCCGTCCGCGTAGAGGTAGCCGAACGGATCGTCGTCCTCGGGCTTGTTCGCGGGCGTGGTCATCGCAGGTCACTCCTTTCGACCCACGGGAGCCTACCCCGAACACGTGCACCCACGGGCTGCGGATCGCGTCAGCCGGCCCGGCGGTGCGCCTTGGACCGGCTTCTTTTCTCGATGTACATCCGCTGGTCGGCGGAGCGCAACACTTCTTCGGCGGACATGCCGCAGCTGGCCCATCCGATGCCGAAACTGGCCCCCACCCGCACCGCACGGCCGTCCACCCGGATCGGCGGAATGATCGCGTTGCGCAGCCGGACGGCAAGATCGGCGGCATCGGCGGCACCCAGTCCGTCGGCGAGGACGACGAATTCGTCACCACCCAGCCGGGCGACCGTGTCACCGTCCCTGACGCCCGTCGTCAGCCTCCGGGCGACCTCGATGAGCACCGCGTCACCGGTGTGGTGCCCGAACCGGTCGTTGATCGACTTGAAGCCGTCCAGATCGCAGAAGAGCACCGCGAGGCCCTTGGTGCCGTCGTCGAGGTCCCCGGCGGGGGCCACGGTGTGCACATGGTGGTCGTACGGGCCGCCGCCCGCCGCCGGCGAGCCCGCGGCCCCGGGCGCCCCCGGCGTGCCCGCGCCCGCCCCGGCGTACTCGAAGGGGTCGGCGTAGCCGTCCGGCCTAAAGCCGTGCTCACCGGAGCCGGCCGGCACGGCGTGCTCACTGGGACGGCCGCGCTCCTCGAAGGCCGCGTCCAGCGCCTCCACCGCGGTGGCCAGCACCGACTGCGGACGGCGGCACAGCCGGGCACCGAGCCGGGCGCGCAGCTCGGCGCTGTTGGGCAGGCCGGTCAGCGAGTCGTGGCTGGCCCGGTGGGCGAGCTGGAGCTCATGCCGCTTGCGTTCCTCGATGTCCTCGACGTGGGTGAGCAGGAACCGCGGGCCGTCGGCGGCATCGGCGACCACCGAGTTGCGCAGCGAGACCCATACATAGGTGCCGTCGCGGCGGCCGAGCCGGAGCTCGGCCCGGCCGCCCTCGGCCGAGGTCCGCAGCAGGGTGCCGATGTCCTCGGGGTGGACCAGGTCGGAGAAGGAGTAGCGGCGCAGCACGGAGGCCGGCCGGCCGAGCAGCCGGCACAGCGCGTCGTTGGTCCGCAGCAGCCGGCCGTGCTGGTCCCCGCCCATCTCGGCGATGGCCATACCGCTGGGCGCGTACTCGAAGGCCTGCCGGAAGGACTCCTCGCTGGCCCGGAGCGCCTGCTGCTCGCGCTCCAGCCGGACCAGGGCCCGCTGCATGTTCGCGCGCAGCCGGGCGTTGCTGATCGCAATGGCGGCCTGGAACGCGTACATCTGGAGCGCCTCGCGGCCCCAGGCGCCGGGACGGCGTCCGTTGCGCGGCCTGTCCACCGAAATGACCCCGAGCAGCTCGCCGCCGGAGGCGTACATCGGCGCGTACAGCCGGTCCTCGGGGTGCCACTCGTCCTTGAAGCGGGGCTCGGGGCCGTCGGTGTGCCACTGGGGCACGTCGTCCTCCAGCAGGACCCAGCCCTCGGTGTGCGGGATGAAGCGCAGGCCGTCCCAGGATTCACCCATGGAGAGGCGGCGTTCCCAGGAGCCGCGGGAGCCGACCCGGCCGGTGATCAGGGCTTCGGCGGCGGGGTCGCCGGCGAAGGCGGCGACGACGAGATCCCCGTCGGGGCGGACGAGGTTGACACAGGCGAGTTCATAGCCGAGGCCCACGACGATGCCGTCCACGACGGTCTGCAGAGTGTCCGCCAGGCTCCGGGCCGTGTTGAGTTCGGCCACCACCTGGTGCAGCTGCCGCAGGGTCGCAAGACGGACGTACGGCTCCGACTCGGTCTCCATTGCTCGCTCTCCCCGAGACCTCGACAGCAACTCCAGGTTTGTCATCGGCGTTTCGTTGCGGTGTCCCGTCCACTGAATCACAGTGAGCTGTGCGGCAGGTACACAGGGTCAACAAATCTTGCCCTCTGTGACTCAAGTCACACGATATGGAAATACGGGTTTCGCGGGGTCGGAGGTGCGCCGCCGCATTCCCGGAAGCGAACGATGGGTCGCGGGTCCTAGGCCGGGATACCGAGGCCGCGGGAGCCGGGTTCGGACCGGGGTCCGATGCGGGGCACGGAAGCGTGAGACTAGCGTTCCCGACGTGTTGAAGACGATCCCCCGTACCGACCCGACGGCCGAACCGGCCGAACCGACCCTGCCGGCCGAACCGGCTCAGCCGGCCGATCCGCCGACCCCTCATGCTGAGGGGGTGAGCAACGAGGACTTCCGGGCCGCCATGTCCCGGCTGGCCGCGGGCGTGGTGCTGGTGACCGCGCACGAGCCGCCGCTGACCGAGGACGGCCCGCGCGGTGAGGACGTCGGCATGACGGCCACCGCCTTCATGTCCGTTTCGCTGGACCCGCCGCTGGTGCTGGTGAGTCTGCGGGAGGGCTCCCGGATGGACGACCTGCTGGCCGAACAGCCGGTGTGGGCGGTGTCGGTGCTGGCCGAGGGCCAGCGCCAGGTGGCCGGGCGGTTCTCGATGAAGGGCCGGATCAGCGACCGGCTGCTCTTCGACGACCTGCCGTGGTCGCGGGGCGAGGTCTCGGGGGCACCGCTGCTGGACGGCGCGCTGGCCACGCTGGAATGCCGTACGGAGTTCCGTACCGAGGCCGGGGACCACACCCTGGTGGTGGGGCGGGTGCTCAGCGCCTCCGTGCCGGTGTCGGACGGCCGCCCGCTCACCTATTTCAAGGGCGGCTACCGCCACCTGAGCGCCTAGGGCCTGTTGTGAAAGTGCTGGTCACAGCCACTCGTTGATGGCTGCGACCAGCACGGTCGCTTCGTAGCGAACGGCGAGTTTGTCGTACCTGGTGGCGACGGCGCGGTGGCGCTTGAGGCGGTTGATCCCGCACTCGACCGCGTGCCGCTGCTTGTAGTCGTCCTTGTCGAACGTCGGCGGCCGCCCGCCGCGGGAACCGCGCTTGAGGCGGTTGCGGACCCGGTCCGCGGGCACGGGGATGGTGGCCTTGATTCCGCGTCTGCGCAGGTAGGAGCGGTTGCTCCGGGAGTCGTACGCCTTGTCGGCCCGCACACGGTCCGGCCGCTTGCGCGGCCTTCCGAGCCCGACCCGGGGCACCCGTATTGCCTCCAGGACCGGCTCGAACTGCGGAGAGTCGCCCCGCTGCCCGGCGGTGATCACCACCGACAAGGGCTTCTGCCCTTGCTCGACGGCAAGGTGGATTTTGGTGGTCAGGCCGCCTCGGGACCGTCCGAGGCCGTGGTCGGCCGGCTCGACGAAGACGCCGCCAGGCGGCTCTTTCTGGAGATCCCCTTTTTCGCCGCTCCGGCGGCGTGCTGGTGGGCCCGGCAGACGGTGGAGTCGACGTTGACCTCCCAGGTGATCAGGCCCTTGGCGTCCGCCTCGGCCTGCAGCTGGGTGAGGATCTGGGCCCAGGTTCCGTCGCGCTGCCAGCGCCGGAACAGGTCGTAGACCCGGTCCCACGGCCCGTAGCGTTCCGGCACATCACGCCACGGGGCACCGGTCCGGGTCCGCCACCGTATGCCGTCTATCAGCTGTCGCCGCGTCCACACCTGCGGCCGGCCCGGCTTGATGCCCCGCGGCAGCAGCGGCTCAAGCCGGGCCCACTGGCCATTCGTCAGATCCCCACGTCCCACAGGACGTGATCATCAACGAACAAGATCCACTTTCGCAACAGACCCTAGCAGCCGGAGGGCGTCCGGCGGATGAGTGCCGGGCCGCCGGGGTCAGGTCACCAGTCGCGGCCGGAGCGGCCCCGCTTCGTCTCCGCGCGGGCCTTCTTCTCGCGCAGCCGGCGCTCGTTGATCCCCCGGGGGATCTTCGTCGCGCGGCGCGGCTTCGGCGGCGGGGCGGTGGCCTCCGCCAGCAGCGAGGCCAGCCGCACCAGGGCCATCTCGCGGTTGCGCCACTGCGAGCGGTGCTCGGACGCCCGGACCGTGATCACCCCGCTCACGAGCCGGGAGCCCAGCCGCTCCAGCGCCCGCGCCTTCCACACCTCCGGCAGCGCCGAGGTGGCGGCGAGGTCGAAGCTCAGCTCCGCCTTCGAATCGGAGGTGTTGACGTGCTGGCCGCCGGGCCCCGAGGAACGCGAGAAGCGCCACGTGAGCTCGGCCTCGGGCAGCACGACCGAACCGCGGATGACATAGGGACCAGGCATGCCCCCCATAGTCCCGCCCCGCCGCGCGCTCCGTCACCTTCATTTCGCACATCCGCACGCGGGACGGAACCTTCGTGCCCCCTCCCCGCGTTATGACAGTCAGCGATAGCGTGACCACACGGTCTTGACCAGATGGTCTTGGTTCGAGGAAAGGGACATCCGATGGCGGTAAGCCTGTCCAAGGGCGGCAACGTCTCGCTCACGAAGGAGGCGCCCGGCCTCAGCGCGGTCACGGTCGGTCTCGGCTGGGACGTCCGGACGACGACCGGGGTCGACTTCGACCTGGATGCGTCGGCCATCGCGGTGAACGCGACGGGCAAGGTCGTCTCCGACAGCCACTTCGTCTTCTTCAACAACAAGTCCACCCCGGACCAGACCATCGTCCACACCGGTGACAACCGGACCGGCGAGGGCGCCGGGGACGACGAGGCGATCAACGTCAACCTGGCGGGCCTGCCCGCCGACGTCGACAAGATCGTCTTCCCGGTGTCCATCTACGACGCCGACTCCCGCAGCCAGAACTTCGGCCAGGTCCGCAACGCGTACATCCGCGTGCTCAACCAGGCCGGCGGCGGCGAGATCGCCCGCTACGACCTCTCCGAGGACGCGGCGACCGAGACGGCCATGGTCTTCGGCGAGCTCTACCGCAGCGGCGCGGAGTGGAAGTTCCGCGCGGTCGGCCAGGGGTACGCCTCCGGCCTGACCGGCATCGCGCAGGACTTCGGCGTCAACGTCTGAGTCCCCCGCGGCAGTGGTCCGCGCGCCCCGGGCGTGCGGACCACTGCACCACGGACCGAAGGCCCCTCCCAGCCGTCCGGGGAGGGGCCTTCGCCGGACTCCGGCCAGGGCTGGCGGCCACCGCTCAGGTGGACGGCCGCTCCTTGCCGTGCAGCCACGTCTTCCACACCTCGTCGAGGTCGCGGCCGGTCTTCTGCTCGGCGTACGCGGTGAAATCGGCGGTGCTCACGTTCCCGTGCCGGTGATCGGCGGCCCAGCCGCGGACCAGGTCGAAGAACGCCTTGTCCCCCACCTCCTGCCGGATCCGGTGCAGCACCATCGCACCCCGGTAGTACACGGGAGCCCCCGAAATGTGCTCGGGGCCGGGCGGGGAGGCCGGCGGGAACGCCCACCACTCGGAGTCGGCGGCCGGATCGACCTCCGTGTCCCCCTCCTCGAAGGCGGTGAACCGTTCCTCGGCGGTGGGACCGCCGTGGTCCTCGGACCACAGCCACTCGGCGTAGGTCGCGAAGCCCTCGTTGAGCCACATGTCCCTCCAGGACTTCGGCGACACCGAGTTGCCGAACCACTGGTGGGCCAGCTCGTGGACGACCAGGTCCACGGTCGGCGCCCCCGGGTAGACCGGGCGGGTCTGGGTCTCCAGGGCGTACCCGAGCGCGCCCTCGTCCTCGACGATCGCGCCCGCCGCCGAGAACGGGTACGGCCCGAACCGTCCGCTGCCCCAGTCCACGATCTCCGGGATCCGGCCGAGCGCCTCCGCGCTCTTCGCCTCCAGCTCCGGTACCACCGCGTTGTAGACCGGGATTCCGGCGGAGGTGGTGGCGGTGGAGATCCGGTACTTCCCGACGGCCGCGGTGGCCAGATAACTCGCCATCGGCTCGACGGACCGCCACCGAAACACGCTGTCGCCGCTCTGGTCGCCGTGCTGCTCGGCCCGCGAGACCAACTGCCCGTTGGAAACCGCCTCGTACCCCTTCGGGACCCGGAGCGAGATGTCGTAGGCGGCCTTGTCGGCGGGGTGGTGGTTGCCGGGGAACCAGGCCATCGAGCCGGTCGGCTCGCCGACCCCGACGGCCCCGCCGCCCTCCGTCCGGATCCAGCCCTCCTCGGACCCGTCGGGGTCCGTGACGACCTTGGGCTTCCCGGAGTACCGCACCACCGTACGGAACTCCTGGCCCTTCTCCAGGTCCTCGGCCGGGCGGATCGTCAGCTCCTGCCCGGTCCGGTTGAACCGGGCGCCCTCGCCCTGCACGTCCACGCTCTCGACGTCGAGCCCGGTGAGGTCGAGGTTGAAGGAGCTCAGCCCCTGGAGCGCCCGGGCGGTGATCACGGCGGTGCCGTGCAGCTCGCCGCTGTCGGGCCGGTAGGCGAGGTCCAGGTCGTAGTGCCGGACGTCGTACCCGCCGTTGCCGGCCTTGGGGAAGAACGGGTCGCGCAGCCCGGACGCACCGGGCCGCCCCTGCACCGTGCCGCCCGTACACGCCGTGGTGAGGGCGAGCAGGGCGGCGACGGAGGGGGCGGCGAACCGGAAGAGCGGGCGGTGCGGGCGGTGATCCACACGCCCGATCGTAGGCCCTGCGGGCCTGGGGGCGTCAGTTGCCGAGGGCCTCGACGCCGGCCTTGGCGTACTTCTCGTCCAGGTCACCGCTGGGGGCGCCGGCCACACCGATGCCGGCGACCGGGGCGCCCTTGGCCTGGACCGGGGTACCGCCGCCGAGGAAGAGGGTGCCGGGGATGTCCTTCAGGTTCGGGGCCTGGGCGAGGCGGCCGGCGAGCACGGAGGTCGGGGCGTTCCAGGAGACGGCGGTGTACGCCTTGCGCTGGGCCGACTCGTAGGACTGCGGGCCGGCGCCGTCGCCGCGCAGGGTGACGATGGTGTTGCCGTTGCGGTCGACGACGGCGACCGTCACCCGCTGGTTCTCCTTCTCGGCGGCGTTCAGCGCGGCCTGGGCGGCGCGGGTCGCGGCGTCGATGGTGAGGTGGGTGGTGGTGGTGAAGTTCCGCTCGCCGTCCTTCTTGGCGGCGGCGGACGGCGCGGCGTTGGCGGTGACGGCACCGAAGGTTCCGGCGCCGAGGGCGACGACAAGGGCGGTACCGGTGAGGACGCGGGTACGGGTGTTCATGCTGCTGCTCCCTGGCTGGGTGAGGACTCCGTCTGCTGCACCTCAAATCCTGGTGCCGCGCCCGGCCCCGACCCGTCCCCGGAAGGGCTCGCCCTCCGCGGCGAACCGGCTGACGGCGATGTCATCCAATCGGCCGATGCGCCCCCGCTACCGCGGCAAGTTACCTGGTCCCGGACCCGTCCCGGCCCTGCCCGGGCCAGGCCCGGACCGCCCGGGCCTACCCGGGCCTAACCGGACCGCCCGGACCTGCCGGGGCCGGCCCGGCATCCGGCGGGGTCCGGGGCCCAACGCCCGGCGGGGCCTGGCTGGGCCCGGGCCAACCCGGGCCTGCCCAGACTCGGCCGGACCCGCCCGGCTCTGCCGGGACCTGCCCGGGCCCGGGCCGGCACCAGACGGGGCCCGAGGCCCGGTGGGGCCGACGGGGCCTGGGGCGAAGCCCAGGGCCCCGGGCGCGGCCCGGCATCCGGCGGGGCCGGGCCGCAGCTCCGCGGACCCCGGCCCGACGGGTCCGGGGCGAAGCCCCGCGGGTCGTCACCGGTCCCGGGCCCAGCCCGGCAGGACCGGGAGCGAAGCCCGGCTTCCGGGTGCAGCCCGGCACCCAGCGGGGCCTGGGGCGCAGGGCCCAGGCCCGGGACGCAGCTCTCCGGGCCCCGGCCCGGCGGGGGCCCGGGGCGAAGCCCCGCGGTCCTCACGGGTTCCGGGTGCAGCCCGGCACCCGGAGGGTCGCGGGCGGGGTCCGGGGCGAAGCCCCGCGGACCGGTCCGGGCGCAGCCCGGCATCCGGCCGGACCTGGGGCCGAGCCCCGCAGGGCCCGGGCCCAGCCCGGCACCGGGCGGGGTCCGGGGCGCATTCCGCGGGGCCTCGCGGAACCCGGGCCCAGCCCGGCAGGGCCGCGGGCGAAGCCCGGGTTCCGGGTGCAGCCCGGCAGGGCCGGGGGCGAAGCCCGGGTTCCGGGTGCAGCCCGGCAGGGCCGCGGGCGAAGCCCGGGTTCCGGGTGCAGCCCGGCACCCGGCGGGGTCACGGGCGAAGCCCCGCGGACTCACCGGTCCGGGCGCAGCCCGGCATCCGGCCGGGCCTGGGGCCAGGGCCTGGGCTCGGCCCGGTACCCGGCAGGGGCCGGGCCTGGGCCCAGGGGGCCGGGCAAGGGCGGGGCCGGGTTGCCGGCGGCGGGCACGGGACGATGGGGGTAGACGAAAGGACCGGCATGACCACAGGCCAGCACGACTCAGGCGGCACCCGCGGCCTCGCCGCGGTCATGCACACCGCCTTCTTCCTCCTGCTCGGCGCCTCCGTCGCCCGCTTCCTGCTCCGCCACCCCGGCGAGCCCCGCACCCCCTGGGTGATCGCCCTCAGCATCGCCCTGGCCCTGCTCTACGTCCTCGGCCCCGCCCTCGGCGCCCGCCCCACCGCCCGCCGCCTGTTCTGGCTCGGCCTGGTCGTGGCCACCTGGGTGGTCCTCGTCCTCCTCGCCCCCAGCTTCGCCTGGTGCGCCGTCCCCCTCTTCTACACCGCCCTGCGCACCCTCCCGCCCCGCGCAGCGATCGCCCTCGTCGCCCTGCTCACCGTGTTCGTCGTATCCGCCCAGCTCCAGCTGGCCCGCCAGTTCGACCCGAACCTCCTGCTCGCCCCGCCGGCCGTCGCCGCCCTCGCCACCGCCGTCTTCGTCCACATGGAACGGCAGGCCACCGCCCAGCGCGCCCTGATCGACGATCTGATCCGCACCCGCCGCGAGCTCGCCGCCACCGAGCGCCGCGAAGGCACCCTCGCCGAACGGCAGCGGCTGTCGATGGAGATCCACGACACCCTGGCCCAGCACCTGTCCAGCCAGCAGATGCTGCTGCAGGCCGCCGACCGTACCTGGGACGCCGATCCGGCGACCGCCCGTGCCCATGTCCGGACCGCCACCGAGATCGCCGCCCGCGGCCTGGCCGAGGCCCGGCGGCTCGTCCACGACCTCGCCCCCCGCGAGCTCGACAACGGCGCCCAGCTGCCGGAAGCGCTCCGCGCACTGGACGCCGGCCCCGGCATCACCGTCCGGTTCCATCTCGAAGGCACCCCGGTACCGCTCCCGGACCGCACCCAGTCGGCCCTGCTCCGCATCGCCCAGGGCGCGCTGGCCAACGTACGGGAGCACTCCGGCGCCCGGGCCGCCGCGCTGACCCTGAGCTTCCTCGGCGACCAGGTGGTGCTGGACATCGCCGACGACGGCCACGGCTTCGCCGAAGCCGAAGCCCGGCACCCCCGCGCCGAGGACCGCGGCCACGGCCTGCCCGCCATCCGCGCCCGCGTACGCCGGCTGGGTGGCACCCTGACCATCGAATCCGCCCCCGGCGAGGGCACGGTCCTCTCCGCCGCACTGCCCCTGGAGCCCTCCCCATGACGACCACGATCCTGCTGTGCGACGACCATGTGGTGGTCCGGGCCGGTCTGCTGGCGCTGCTGGGCAGCGAGCCCGACATCGAGGTGCTGGGCGAGGCCGGCAGCGGCGAGGAGGCGGTGGCCCTGGCCGCCAGACTCCACCCCGACGTGGTCCTCATGGACCTCCAGCTCGGGGACGGCATCGACGGGGTGGAGGCCACCCGCCGGATCACCGCGCTGCCGGGCCGCCCCCCGCACGTCCTGGTCCTCACCACGTACGACACGGACGCCGACATCACCCGGGCCATCGGGGCCGGCGCCACCGGCTACCTGCTGAAGGCCGAACGGCCGGAGGAGCTGTTCGCCGCCATCCACTCGGCCGCACAGGGCCGCACCACCCTGTCCCCGCCGGTGGCCAGCCGGGTGATGGCCCATATGCGCGGCTCCCGGCCGACCCTGACGGAACGTGAGCTGGACATCCTGGGGCAGCTCGCACACGGGCTGGGCAACCGGGAGATCGCCCGCGCCCTGTTCATCAGCGAGGCCACCGTCAAGACCCACCTGGGCCGGATCTACGACAAGCTCGGTGTGGACACCCGCGCGGGTGCGGTGGCGGTGGCGAAGGAGCAGCGCCTCCTGCCGTGAGCCAAGCGCCCGGGCTCCGGCCCCGGCCCCGGCGTGACACCATCGGATACGTGCTCGACATCGGCTACTCCCTCTCCCGGCGCTTCCCGGACCCCCCGCAGACCGACTACCGGTCCGCGGACGTCCACGCGCTGCGCCACGACCTGTTCTGCGGGGACGTCTACCTCGCCGACACCAAGGAGGACCGGGAAGTATCCACAGCCTGGGGATGGGTGCCCGTCCTCGACTTCGCCTGGGCGCTGTGCGACATCGTCGAACAGCTCGACCAGGACCCGCGCGGCAGCCGCTCCGCAAACCGGCAGTACGCCGAGCTCGACTTCACCGAGTCCACGGACCGCATGCTCTTCGAGCGGCGCTTCGGCTGGGTGGACATCGAGGCGGACTGGATGCCGGCGGAGGAGGCCCCGCTGACCTTCAGCCACCGCCTGCTCCGCCGCGAGGCCCGGGACTTCCTGCACGACCTGATCGCGGACCTGGCCGACATGCACGAGGGCCTGGCCGACAACCCCGCCATCTGGACCCTCCAGTCCCGCTTCCCCCGCGTCCCGGCCTAGCCTGGCCCTGGCCCTGGCCCTGGGCCTACGCCTCCACCCGGATGCCCAGGTGCGCCGCGAAGGCCGGGGCCAGGTCCAGCAGCTGCGCCGGGCTGATCACCGCTCCGGCCAGCCGGTCCAGGCCGCGGGCGATGTCCAGTTCGGCCGCCGCCCGCAGGTCCACGTCCGTCAGCCGGGCCCGGCTGAAGTCCGCCCGGCGGATGGTGCAGTCGACGAACTCGACCCGCTCCAGCACCGCCTCCCCGAAGTCCGGCTCCACCAGCACCACGCCCTCGAACACCACGTCCTTGAGCCGCGCCGCCCGCAGGTTCAGGTAGTCGATCTTCCCGCCCCGTACGAGGACCCGCTCCAGCACCGCCCCGTGCAGCTGGACCCCGCCCAGCCGGGCCTCGGACAGCTCCACATCCCGCAGCGACGCCTCCGCCAGATCCGTCCCGACCCCGCGCAGCCCCTCCAGTACGCAATCCAGGATCCGCGCCCTGACCAGGCGTGTCTCGTCCAGACCGCAGCCGGTCAGCCGGCAGTCCAGGAACCGGGCCCCGTCGCCGCGCTGCCCGCCCAGGTCCAGCCCGTCGAACTCCAGGCCGTCGTAGTCGCCGTCCGGCTCCAGCCCGCCGCCGTGCGCCGACAGGCCGGGCAGCCGCACCTCGGGCCGCCGGGCCGGCTTCACGCGTGCCACGCTCAACACCTCCCCAACAGCAGCTCGGCCACCGCAAGCTGCTCCTCGTCCAGCTCGTACTCCACCTCACCGGCGCCGCCGTCCCCGTCCCCGCCGCCGCCGTCGCCGTCGCCGTCGTCCTCGGCGTCCTCGATGTCCCAGAGGCAGTTCTGCAGCACCCTCCCGAGCGTCCACCCCCGGGCCCGCTCCCGGTCCAGCCCCAGCACCTCGGTCATCAGGTCGAAGCGCCACCGCACCTCGCCGTACTCGAACCGGTTCCGGATGGCCGGCATCAGATCGAACCCGGGATCACCGGCCAGCGGCTTCGGATCGATCGCCAGCCACGGCTCCCGCCCGCCGGCCAGCACATTGTCGAAGTGCAGGTCCCAGTGCAGCAGCCGGTCCCCCGGCTCGCCCGCCACCTCCCGCAGGGCCGCCGCACAGTCGAGCAGCAGCCCCCGCTCCCGTCCGCCGGGCAGCTTCTCCACCGCCTCCGGTGCGGCGGCCAGCAGCTCCGCGGCCATGTCCCCCAGCCCGCGCATTCCCGGCGGCGCCGGCACCGCCGTCAGCCGGGCCAGCAGCTCCGCGATCACCTGCACCGCCCGCCGCGGGTCCGCCGCGGCGACCGCCGACAGGTGCCGGTGCTCGTCCAGCCGCTCCAGCAGCAGCGTCCCGGTCGCCTCGTCGTGCTCCAGCAGCCGCACACAGCCCCGCCCGCCCCAGGCACGCAGCGCGGCCGGCTCCCCGGCCGTCTCCTCGTCCACCGGCTGCAGTTTCAGCGCGGCCGGGGTGCCGTCGGACCGGTCCACGGGCAGCACCAGCGCAGCCACCCCGTGCATCGCCGGCCCGGACGGGCGCAGCTCCCACCGGTCCAGGAACTCCGCCGCCCGCCCGGGCAGCGCCTCGATGAAGGCCCGCCCCTCCGCACCGTTGAACAGCAGCTGGGCCTCGACAAACGCATCCGGAATCTCGACCATGATCCGAGGCTAGTGCCGTGACACACCCCCGCGGACGTACGCGCGGACGCACCCGCGCGACGGCGCACTAGGCGACGCCGACGCCGGCGCCCTTGAGCGTCTCGGTGAAAGCCCCGGCGTCGAACATCGCACCGTCCCGCGCCCCGGCCGGTTTCCCGTCCACCAGCACCAACGGGGTACCCTGCGCCCCGGTCTCCTCGAAGCCCTTCTCGGCCTGCCCCACCCACTCCCGGTACGCCAGGTCCGCAACCGCCTTGTCGAAGGCCGCGCCGCGCAGCCCCGGCACCCGGTCGGCAATGGCCAGCAGATGCTCGTCGGTGAACTTCCCCTTCGGCTGACTGGCGAACACGGCCGCCAGGTACTCCGCGAACCTGCCCTGCTCCACCGAGGCGCGCAGCGCATTGACCGCCTTCACCGAACCGCTCGCCCCGCCCTGGTCCAGGAAGGAGGCCAGTACGTACTCGACCTTCACCTTGCCGGCGCCCGCCAGCTTCGCCAGCACCTCGCCGCCGGCCGCCTCGAAGTGCGCGCAGTAGCCGCACCGCGGGTCCACCAGCACCTGCGCGGTGTGCGGCGCGTCCGGCTGCCCGACCACGATCTTCGACCCGTCCACCCGCGCCGGAAGCTTCGCCAGTTCCGCGGCGATCGGGCTGGTCTTCACGGTCCCCGGACCGGCCTCGGCGCCCTCACCGGCACCGCCGCCCCCGGCACACCCGGCCACCGCCCCGCCCAGCAGGGCCGCCGCCGCGACCGCCGCCACCAGGCGCCCTGCCCTCCGTACACCCACCATCAACCCGAATCCTCCCGGACAATATAAAAAGCAGACAAACCTGCCCGGGTCAGACTAATCAATCACCCCACCCTCCCGCCTCGGCCATCCGGCCGACCCACCCGCACCCCACCCGCGCTACGCCCACACCCTGGACACACGTACGGAACGCGGTGTACCAACTCCCCCATGACGAGCAAGACGATCAACGGCGGCATCTCCTTCTGGTACGCGGCGGACGGCATCCCGGCACCCCGGGCACCCCTCACCGCCGACGCGACCGCCGACGTCGTCATCGTCGGCGGCGGCTACACCGGCCTCTGGACCGCCTACTACCTCAAGCAGGCCGCGCCCTTCCTCCGCATCACCGTCCTCGAACAGAAGTTCTGCGGATACGGAGCCTCCGGACGCAACGGCGGCTGGCTCTACAACGGAATCGCCGGCCGCGACCGCTACGCCCGGCTCCACGGCCAGGACGCCGCCCAGCGCCTCCAGCAGGCCATGAACGACACCGTCACCGAGGTCATCGACACCGCCGCCAAAGAAGGCATCGACGCCGACATCCACCACGGCGGCGTCCTCGAAGTCGCCCGCACCCCCGCCCAGCTCACCCGCCTCAAGGCCTTCCACGAGGCCGAGACCGCCTTCGGTGAAACCGGCCGCATCCTCCTCGACGCCACCGACACCCGCGCCCGTATCAACATCGCCGACGCCGTCGGCTCCTCCTGGAGCCCCCACGGCGCCCGCATCCACCCCGCAAAACTCGTCACCGGCCTCGCCGAAGCCTGCGAACGCCTCGGCGTCACCATCCACGAATCCACCCCGGTCACCGAGATCGCCCCGAAGCGCGCCACCACCCCCTACGGCACCGTCCGCGCCCCCTACATCCTGCGCTGCACCGAAGGATTCACCGCCGCACTCAAAGGCCAGAAGCGCGCCTGGCTCCCCATGAACTCCTCGATGATCGTCACCGCCCCGCTCCCGCAGGAGACCTGGGACCGGCTCGGCTGGACCGACCGCGCCACCCTCGGCGACATGGCCCACGCCTACATGTACGCCCAGCGCACCGCCGACGACCGCATCGCCCTCGGCGGACGCGGCATCCCCTACCGCTTCGGCTCCCGCACCGACAACGACGGCCGCACCCAGCCCGCCACCATCGCCGCCCTCACCGCACTCCTCACCGAGTTCTTCCCCCAGCTCACCGGCGTCGACATCAGCCACGCCTGGTCAGGCGTCCTCGGCGTACCCCGCGACTGGTGCGCCACCGTCACCCTCGACCGCACCACCGGCCTCGGCTGGGCCGGCGGCTACGTCGGCTCCGGCGTCGCCACCGCCAACCTCGCCGCCCGCACCCTCCGCGACCTCGTCCAGCAGGACTCCGGACAAGCCGGCCCCACCGAACTCACCACCCTCCCCTGGGTCAACCACCGCGTCCGCCGCTGGGAACCCGAACCCTTCCGCTGGCTCGGCGTCCACACCCTCTACGCCGCCTACCGCGAAGCCGACCGACGCGAAGCAGCCACCCACACCCCCGACACCACCCCGCTCGCCCGCCTCGCCGACCGCATCTCCGGCCGCCACTGACCCCTCCAAGGCCCGACAGCTACACGAAGCTCCCCCGGCACCGCTCCGCCCACCCGCGGAACGTGCCCGGAGCCCGGCCCGTCACCTCCGCCACCGTCGGCAGCACCGACGCCGCCGCCCCGTCCGCCCGCCGCCGGGCCGCTGCCAGCAACGCCTGCGCCACCGGCTCCGGCAACTTCCGCCGCCAGCCCGCCAGCGCCTGCTCCTCCGACAACTCCTCGAACCGCAGCGGACGCCCCAGCACCGCCGCCAGCTCCGCCGTCTGCTGCCGGGCCGACAACGCGACCGGACCCGTCAGCCCGTACACCCTGCCCGCATGCGCCGCCGGATCCCGCACCGCGGCCACCGCCACCTCCGCCACATCCCGCGGATCCACCGCAGCCGTCGCCGCATCCCCGCCCAGCGCCCGCACCACGCCCTCGGCACGCACCCCGGCCGCCCAGCCCAGCGCGTTCGACATCGGCGACCGCAGACGCAGCACCGTCCACAACAGACCCGAAGCCCGCAACCGCTCCTCGGCCTCCCGGTTCCACCGGGCCACCAGATCATCCGCACCGGGATCGGCCACCCCCAGCCAGGACACCTTCACCACATGCCCCACCCCCGCCGCCCGGGCCGCAGCCACAATGTTCTCGTCATCCGCCGGCCGCAGCGGATTGTTCGTCACCGCGAACACCGCCCCCGCACCCTCGAACGCCCGCCGCAGCCCCTCCGGCTCCCGGTAATCCCCCACCAGCACCCGGCCCGGCAGCCCCAACGCCGCCGCCCGCCCCGCATCCCGTACCAACAACCGCCCGGCCGACCCCAGCCCGTGCGCCACATACCGGCCCACCGCACCCGTCGCCCCGGTCACCACCACCGGCTTCACAGCCGACGCCCCCGCTCCTCCCCGAACTGCAACGCCTCGATCGCCCGCGGCACCGCCACCGCCGGCAGCACCAGCCGCCACGTCTCCTCCACCCGCTGCGGCAGATCCTCCCGGCCCGTCTCCATATGCGAATGCATCTGCGCACCCGTACACGCATTGACGATCAGCCGCGCCAACGCCTCCACATCCACCGACCTGCGCAGCTCACGCCGCTTCACCGCCAGCCGGAAATCATCCGTCAGCAGAGCCGTCCACTGCCGGTGCGAGTTCTCCTCCCGCGCAATGAAATGGTCCTGCTCCATCACCAGCCGCGCCCCCGCAAACAGCAACGCATCCGTCAACAGCTGATACGCCCACGTCAGCGTCACATCCACCGCATGCTGCAACCCCTCCGAAGGCAACGGCGGACTCACCAAGTCCGGTTGAGACCGCACGATCTCCCGCGCCAACGCCTCCTTGGAAGGGAAGTGGAAATACATCGCCCCCAACGTCATCCCGGCCCGCTCGGCAATCCTCGTCACGCTCGCGCCGGCAAAACCCTGCTCGCCGAAGACCTCCGCACCCGCCTGGATCAGCGCCGCCCTCGTCCGCAACGCGCGGTCCTGCTTGACGGTCCGCTGCACCATCCCGGTCCACACTCTTTCGTCGTTCGACAGGAAAAAAAATATTGCCTATGTTCTCTCACACATCTCGATCCCGACCGTGCCCGATTCGGAACCCGAGACCAGCCGCCGGGGGGAAGCCGAACGCCATGACCAGCACCACTGCAACCCTGACCGACCCCAAGCAGTATGTCGGTAAGAAGCACCAGGACGAGGTCCTCGTCATCGGCTGGCAGCACCACACCGCCACCACCCAGACCGTCACGGTCCAATGGCCCGCCCACCACGCCTTCTACACCCCGGCCCCCGGCGCCCACAGCCCACTGCTGCTCACCGAGAGCATCCGCCAGGCCCTCGCGCTCGTCTGCCACACCTCGTACGACATACCCGTCGGCCACCGCATGGGCTGGGAACACATCCGCTTCCACGCCAACCCCGCCGCCCTGCGCACCACCGGCGCCCCGGTCCGGGCCGACCTCCGCGTCACCCACTCCGCCGTCACCCGCCGCCGCCTGGGCTCGGCCCGCCTGACCGCCCACGTCATCGCCTCCATCGGCAACACGTACGCCGGCTCCGCCGAAATCCACTACAGCGCGCACCCCGCCGTGATCTACGACCGCCTCCGCGGCCGGTACGCCGACGCCGCCCAGGCCTTCGCCCAGGCCCCCGCCCCCGCCGAACCCGTCCCCGCACACCGGGTCGGCCGCAGCGACCCCCGCGATGTCACCCTCACCCCCACCGGCGCCCCGAACCGCTTCGGGCTCCGCGTGGACACCAGCCACCCGGTCCTCTTCGACCACCCGCACGACCACGTGCCGGGCATGGTCCTCCTCGAAGCCGCCGGCCAGGCCGTCCTCGCCACGGCAGGCACCGCCGTGACGCTCACCGGCTTCGAAACGGACTTCCACCACTACGTCGAATTCGACGCACCCTGCACCCTCACCACCGCCCCCGCCCCGCCGGGCCTGGACCACCGCCCCCGCACCCGGGTCACGGCACACCAGAACAACCGGCAGGTCTTCACCACCCTGATCGCCACGGTGCCGGCCGCCACGGTGCCGGCCGCCACCGGGGCAGTCGCCACCGATACGGCCGGCACCGATACGACCGGTACCGGGACGGCCGGCACCGGAACAGCCGCCGACGAGGCAGCGGCTCCCACTCCCTAGCGGACGATGTCGAGGTTCGCCATCATCCCCATCGCCGAGTGGTCGATCAGGTGGCAGTGGTAGTAGTACCGCCCGGCATACGGCGTCCTGAACGACACCAGGATCCGCACCGTCTGACCGGGCATCACCCGCACCGTGTCCTTCAGACCCGCCTCACCCGGCACCGGCGGCACACCGTTGATGTCCAGCACCCGGAAGTCCACCAGGTGGATGTGGAAGTTGTGCGGAACCTGCGGATCCAGGTTCTTGATCTCCCAGATCTCCGTGTCACCCCACCGCACCGTGGTGTCGACCCGGTTCTCGTCCCACACCTTCCCGTTCATATAGCCCGTACCGGCCGCGTCCATCTTCATCTCGAAGGTCCGCGTGTTCACCGGCTCCTCGGTCGCCGGCAGCTGCGCCAGCCGGGCCGGCACCGAACTGAAGTCGGGCACCTTGCGGCCCACGTCGAACCGCATGATCTCCTTCGTCGTCGGAGACGCGAGCAGCGTGTTCTCCAGCACCACACTGGTGCCCGCCGCATAGCGGGAGAAGTCGACGATGATGTCCGCCCGCTCGCCCGGTGACAACGGCAGCCGCGACGTCGTGTACGGAGCGGGCAGCAGACCCCGGTCGGAGGCTATCTGCACAAACTCCCCGCCGTCCGACAGCTTCAGATCGAACGGCCGCAGGTTCGACCCGTTGATCACCCGCAGCCGGTACTTGCGGGCGTCCACCTTGAAGTACGGCTGGGGCTTGCCGTTCACCAGGATCTGCTGCCGGGTGAAGAACGCGTGGTCAAAGAAGAGCGTGCCGTCCTCGTTGAGCGCGATGTCCCGGATCACGATCGGCACGTCGTACGCACCCCGCGGCAGCGGCAGCGACTCCTCGTTGGCATCGGTCAGCTGGTAGACCCCGGCCATCCCCCGGTAGACGTGCTCGGCCTCCTTGTGGTGGGCGTGGTCGTGGTACCAGAGCGTCGCCGCCACCTGCGGGTTGAGATAGGTGTACTTGCGGTCGGCACCCGTCGCGATCAGATCCATCGGCCCGCCGTCGTTCTCCGGGTCCGTCACCGCACCGTGCAGGTGCATGGACGTCCCGTTCGGCGTGTGGTTGCGCTGGCTGACGACCGTACGGCGACGGGACCGCGCCTTGATGGTCGGCCCGGGGAAGGTACCGCCGTAGGTCAGCACGGGGGTGGAGAGGCCGGGCAGGATCTCCACCGACGCCTCCTTGACCGGCAGGCTGTAGTAGTCCGTGGTGCCGCTCATCCACTGGGGGCGCAGCACCCGCGGAACCGGCATCGCCACCTGGAACGGCGTGGCCACGGGCGCGCGCCCGACGGTCGCCGCCGCAGGCACCGCGGCACCGCGGTCATCGGCCACCGAGGTCCGGTGGACGAGCAGGCCGCTGGCGGTGAGCGCGCCTCCGGTGGCCACTGCGAGCTTGAGCAGCTCACGCCGCGAGGTGGACATGCCGGTCTCCTTCGTGGAAGGGGGTGGAGACGATTCACGCTAGGCGCCCCACCGACAGACCGGTGTCCGGTAACTGACAAGAACTGTCAGATCTCCGCCAAGGACTGTCCCCTTCCGCCAGAACCCCACCCCCACCGCCCCACACGAAAAGGCCCCGGGTGATCACCCGGGGCCTTCCACTTCCGTACGAATTCCCTCGGCCTGCACTGCGCTGACCTGGGATGGAGCCGCCTGTCGGAATCGAACCGACGACCTTCCCATTACAAGTGGGGAGCTCTACCAGCTGAGCTAAGGCGGCCTGAAACCCGCCCGTGAACCCTCACGCGCGGAGCCGCCATCACTCTACACAGCGGCCGATTCCCGAGGCCATCACGTTCCGCCGACGACCGTAACCGTTCATCCGCCTGTTCGTTGAACGGACTGATGTGCCGTTCCGAAGATCGGATCGGAGGGGAGGAGCGATGGAGCGCGTCACCGGTGAGGAAGCCAAGCGGATCAAGCGCGAGGCACTCGGAGTGGGCGACCGCGTCAAACACCACGCCCGCACGGCGACCCCGCTCAAGAGTTTGACCAGGACAGCAGGGGCTCAGCAGCGGGTCTACCGCTTCCGCTTCTATCCGACCCCCGACCAGGAAGCTCAGCTCCTCCAGACGTTCGGGGCCTGCCGGTGGGTCTACAACGAGGGCCTCGCCCTCCGGGTGAAGGCCTGGGAGCAGCACCGGGTGTCGTTGGGCTTCGCCGAGACCTGTCGGTCGCTGACCGGCTGGAAGCGGGTGAAGAAGACGGCGTGGTTGCGGGAGGTGTCGGCGCCGGTGTTGCAGCAGTCGCTGCGGCATCTGGACGCGGCGTTCTCCCGGTTCTTCAGGGGGTCGGCCACGTATCCGAAGCCGAAGACGAAGCGCCGTTCGCGGGATTCGGCGACGTACGTGCGGACGGCGTTCCGGTGGGTCGAGGATCCGGAGCGGCCTGGGACGGCGAGTGTGTCGTTGGCGAAGCAGTCGGCTCCGCTGGATGTGCGGTGGTCGCGGGCGCTCCCGCCGGGTGAGCTGCCGGTGAAGCTCACGGTGGTGCGGGACCGGGCGGGGCGTTTCTTCCTGTCGGTGCTGGTGGAGGAGCGGGTGGCTGCGCTTCCGGAGGTGTTCGTCGCGGGCACGCGGGCGCCGAAGGCGGTGGGCCTGGATCTCGGTCTGGCGTCGTTGGTGACGCTGGACGACGGGGAGAAGCTGGCTCATCCCCGGTTGTTGAAGAAGTACGAGAAGAAGTTGGCCGGGCTGCAGCGGGAGCTGCATCGGAAGCGGAGGGGTTCGAAGAACCGGGAGAAGGTGCGGGAGAAGATCGCCCGGCTGTACGCGTCGATCGGTGATGTCCGGCGGGATCTGCTGGATCAGTTCACGACCCGCCTCGTGCGCGAGAACCAAGTGCTCGTGGTGGAGGATCTGTCGATCGCCGGTCTGATGCGGCCGGCCGTGGGCAAGGGCTGGCGCCGTAAGGCGCGGCTGAACCAGGCGATCCGGGATGCCGGGTGGGGTGAGTTGCTGAAGCAACTGCACTACAAGTGCGCGTGGTACGGCCGGACGCTGGTGATCGTGAACAAGTTCTTCCCCTCGACCAGACGGTGCTCTGCCTGTCATGTGAAGGGCCCTCGCCTCGACGTGTCCGTTCGGGAGTGGACCTGCGCCGAGTGTGGTGTCGTACACGATCGCGATGAGAATGCGGCGGTGAACCTGAGGAACGAGGGCATGCGCCTGTACTGGCTGGCGGCGATGAGGACGCCTCCGGGCCAGGCGCCGCCGAGTGTGATCAAGGCGTCGGAGCTGGTGGATCATTCGCTGGTTGCTTAGTCGTGAGCAGTACGGACCGACGGGCCGTCGGCCGCAATGCCTGTGGAGCTCATGTCAGACCGTCCGGATGCGTCCTTCAGGGTCGCGACCGGTCGGCAGTGGGCGCTGAAGCAGGAAGCCAGGTCAAAAAGTCGGTGCTCTGGCTTGGTGTGGTCAAAAGGCAACCGCTCTGCCGCGGGAACCATCGCGGCAGAACTCACTCACCCTCGGGTGCTGACAGAACCGCCGGCTACGGGTAGCGTCGGGCGGAAGTCCGTTTTTTGGACTAGACCAACACTCTCCTTCCACTCGGATCGTCCGGCACGTTCCTGCCGGTAGAAGGGATGCATCACCATGGCTTCTGTCACGTTCGACAAGGCGACCCGCCTCTACCCCGGCGGCGACAAGCCCGCCGTCGACCAGCTCGACCTGCAGATCGAGGACGGCGAGTTCCTCGTCCTTGTCGGCCCGTCCGGCTGTGGCAAGTCCACCTCGCTCCGGATGCTCGCCGGGCTCGAGGACGTCAACGGCGGGTCCATCCGCATCGGTGACCGCGATGTCACGCACCTGCCGCCCAAGGACCGGGACATCGCGATGGTGTTCCAGAACTACGCGCTGTACCCGCACATGACCGTCGCCGACAACATGGGCTTCGCGCTCAAGATCGCCGGTGTGGACAAGGCCACCATCCGCCGCAAGGTGGAGGACGCGGCGAAGATGCTGGACCTCACCCAGTACCTGGACCGGAAGCCGAAGGCGCTCTCCGGTGGTCAGCGTCAGCGGGTGGCGATGGGGCGGGCGATCGTCCGCAAGCCCCAGGTGTTCCTCATGGACGAGCCGCTGTCGAACCTCGACGCCAAGCTCCGGGTGTCCACCCGTACCCAGATCGCGGCCCTCCAGCGGGACCTCGCCATCACCACCGTGTACGTCACCCACGACCAGGTCGAGGCCATGACCATGGGCGACCGGGTGGCCGTGCTGAAGGACGGCCTGCTGCAGCAGGTCGACACCCCGCGCAACATGTACGACCGGCCGGCGAACCTGTTCGTCGCCGGGTTCATCGGCTCGCCCGCCATGAACCTCGTGGAGGTTCCGATCACCGACGGCGGGGTGAAGTTCGGCGACAGCGTGGTGCCGGTGTCCCGTGAGGCCCTGTCGGCGGCGGCCGACGCCGGAGACCGCACCGTCACCGTGGGCGTCCGCCCCGAGCACTTCGACATCGGCGACGAGGGCGGTCTGAGCATCACCGTGAACGTCGTCGAGGAGCTCGGCGCCGACGGCTACGTGTACGGCACCGCGCACGTCGGGGACACGTCCCAGGACCTGGTGGTCCGGGTGCACGGCCGGCAGGTTCCGGAGAAGGGTTCGACCCTGCACGTGGTGCCGCGCGGCGGGGAGATCCACGTGTTCTCCACCTCCAGCGGCGAGCGCCTCTCCGACTGACGGGACCCTTCCGGGACGGTCCGTCCGCCGGACGGACCGTCCCGGTGGCCGCCCCCGCGCGCCGGCCGCAGCGTGGGGGGCATGGCCTTCGCTCTGCGCGGTGTGCCCGGGCTGCGCGGTCTGCACGATCTGCGCGGCCCCGCCGCCGTCGCCCTCGCGTACACGCTGGTCCAGCTGGTCCTCGTCGTCCCCGGCACCGGTCTCGGCTGGGACGAGACCGTGTACGTCAGCCAGGTCAGCCCGGATGTGCCGGCCGCGTTCTTCAGCGCGCCGCGGGCCCGGGGGATCACCTATCTGGTGGCGCCGGCCGTCCTGCTGAGCTCCGATCCGGCCGTTCTGCGCAGCTATCTGGCGGTGCTGTCCGGGGCCGCGCTGTTCCTGTCCCTGGCCGTGTGGCGGCCGTTGCTGCCGGCCCGGGTGCTGACGGTGGCGGGTGCGCTGTTCGCCGGGCTGTGGGTGACGGTGCTGTACGGGCCGCAGGCGATGCCGAACCTGTGGGTGGCGTACGGGGTGCTGATCGCGGTCGGGTGTTTTCTGCGGGCCGCAGCGTCAACCTCGGCCGCCGGGTCGCGGGGGGCGCTCGCCGGTCTGGCGGCTGCGGTGTGCGGAGTGGCCCTGATGCGGCCTCCGGATGCCGTGTGGCTGGTGTTCGCGCTGGGGGCCTCGGCCCTGGTGGTACGCCGCTGGCGGCGGCCGGCGCTGCTGGTGGTGCTGGCGGCGGGCGCGCTGCTCGGGGCGGCCGAGTGGCTGGTGGAGGCCGAGCTGCGGTACGGGGGTGTGGTGCCGCGGTTGCGCCGGGCCAGTGAGATCCAGGGGCATCTGGGCTGGTATCCGGGGGCGCTGCTCGATCAGTTGCACGCGCTGGACGGCCGTACGCTGTGCCGGCCGTGCGGGCCGGAGTGGCGGTGGCCGGCGACCGGGCTGTGGTGGTTCCTGGTGCCGCTCGCGGTGGCGGCCGGTCTGGTGGTGGCGGTGCGCCGGGCGGCTCCGGCTGCCCGGGAGGCACTGCTGCTGGCGGCGGTCACGGGTGGCGTGCTCGCCGTCCCGTATCTGTTCCTGATCGGGTATGCGGCGCCGCGGTTCCTGTTGCCCGCGTATGTCCTGCTGGCGCTGCCGGCGGCGGCCGGGGTGTCGGCGCTGGCGGCCCGGGGGCCGGTTCTGCTGGGTGCGGTGGCGTGTGTGGCGCTGGGGCATGTGGCCGTGCAGTACTCCGTGCTGGATGCGGCGGTGGAGCGGAGCCGGGCCACGCGTGCGGCGTTTGCGCGGGTGGCGGAGCAGTTGCGGGCGGAGGGGGTCCGTCCGCCGTGTGTGGTCAGTGGGCACGAGGCGGTCCGGGTGGCGTATCGGCTGGGATGTTCCTCGCGGCAGGTGGGTGGGCATGATCACAGCCTGACGGGCGGGGCGTTGCGGGCGGCGGCGCGGGAGCGGCCGGTGGTGGTGCTGGTGGCGGAGGGGCATCCGGTGCCGGCGTATGCGGGTGACTGGCGGCGGCTGCCGTTGCAGCCGCTGCCGGGTCTGTCGGCGTTTCGGGCGCATCTCGCGCCGATGCCGTCCTTTTCGAGCACCGTGCGTCAACACGACATTCGAAAGACCACGTCGAACCGTCCCTCAAGTGGGTGACTAAATGTCGCCATATCTTCACCGAGCGCTACTCTCGCCCTCGTGACCCACACTGCCCGCCGTATCGGCCGTTCCCTCGCCCTGGTCCTGCCCGTCGTTCTGGTCCTGTCCGGGACCCTCGCGGTCACCATGGTGCCCTGGGCGGACACCAGCCCGTCCCAGATCCTGACCGCCTCCTCCACCGAGCAGGTGTCCGTTCCCGCGAAGCAGCGCGCGGCGCAGGACGTGCTGCGCGACAAGCTCCTCGGTGAGCTTCAGGAGGGCAAGGCGCCGGGCGACGTCCTGACCCACCTCCAGCAGGAGGTGAACAAGCGTCCTTCGCTGGCCGTGCACTGCGTGGGGATCGCGGAGGCCCTGGGCCGTGCCGCCGTCCGTGCGTACGGTCCGACGAAGGCGCAGTCGTACGCCCGCCCGGTCTGCGACACCTCGTACGCGACCGGTGTGGCCTCCGTCGGCTAGTCACGTCGCTTCCGTCGGCTTGTTCCGGGGCGACCGCCCCGGGGCGGCCCTGCCTGCATAGGCTGCCGTCATGACGGAACCTTCCGACGGCCCGCAGGCCGCGCAGGACGCCACGAGCGCACGCGCCACCGCCCCCTCCACCGATTCCGCAGCCGCGTTCCCGGCCGCGCCCACCCAGGCTGTCGTCCTGGCGGGCGGCCAGGGTTCGCGGCTGCGTCCGTATACGGACGACCGGCCCAAGCCGATGGTGGAGATCCCGGGGACGGGCATCCCGATCATCGGGCATCAGCTGGCCTGGCTGGCTTCGGAGGGGGTCACGGATGCGGTGGTGTCCTGTGGTCATCTGGCGGAGGTGCTGCAGGACTGGCTGGAGCATGCGGACCTGCCGCTGCGGGTGACGACGGTGGTGGAGAAGGAGCCGTTGGGCCGGGGTGGCGGGCTGAAGTTCGCGGCGGCCCGGCTGCCGCGCCCGGACGCGGCCTGGTACGCGACCAACGGGGATGTCTGGACGCGGTTCTCGCTGCGCGAGATGGCCGCTTTCCACGAGGAGCGGGCCGCGACGGCGACGCTGGCGCTGGCGCGTCCGCGGATTCCGTGGGGCGTGGTGGAGACGAACGAGTTCGGGCAGGTCCTGGACTTCATCGAGGCGCCGCCGTCGCCTTATCTGATCAACGCCGGGGTGTACGTGTTCTCCGGTGAATTCGCCTCGCTGCTGCCGGATTTGGGCGATCACGAGCGGACCACTTTCCCGCGTCTGGCGCGTGAGCGCCGGCTGGCGGGCTTCCCGCTGCCCCAGGGGGCCTACTGGCGGGCGATCGACACGGCGAAGGACCTGACCGAGGCGGCGAAGGAGTTGGCGGCGCAGAGCGCCCGCTGAGGCCCTTCCCGTCGGCTTGGACGGAAACGGGCAGGCACATCAAACGGGCCGGGGCCCGGTGCGCTGGTTGCGCACCGGGCCCCGGCCCGTGTGTGTTGCCTGCCGTTGCCGGCGGTGGGGGTCAGCCGCCGAGGAGGCCGCCCACCAGCCCGGGCTGGCGGGACGGGGGCTCCGAGTCGCCGCCACCGCCGCTGCCGCTGCCGCGGCTTCCGGAGGAAGAGGAGGAGGGCGGCTGCTGGGGGGACGACTGGCGGGGGCTCTGGCTGCGCGGGGACTGCTTGCCGGTGGTGCCGCGGGTCGCGGTCGGCGATTCGGCGCCGGAGCCGCTGCCGCTGCCGGTTCCGGCGGTGGCCCGGGAGGTCGCCCCCGGGGTGGTACGGGAGGACTTGGCGGGCTGTGAGGGCTTGGCCGAGGGAGTGGCCTGCCGGGGCGCCTGCCGGGCCGGACTGCCGGTGCGGCTGGGTTCCTGCGGGAGCGGGGAGCCGGGCAGGTAGTTGGTGGGGGCTTCGCCGGGGCCGGGCACGGTGACCACGGTGCTGGAGCGGACGGCGCCGCCGAGCAGCGAGCCGATGAGCAGGGTGAGGCCGACGACCACGGTGGCCATGACGGTTCCGCGGCGCAGGACCCGGCGGCGCAGCTGCCAGATCTCGGAGCGCGGGCCGAGGGTGCGCCAGGCTTCGCCGGCGAGGCGGGCGTCGAGGGAGTAGACCGGGGCGCCGGCGATGATCAGCGGGCTCCAGGCGGCGAGGTAGATGATGTCGGGGGCGTCGTAGGCGGGGACGGTCTTCCAGCTGACGGTCATCAGCAGGGCGGCCGACAGGAGTGCGCCGAAGCAGGCCGCGAACCGCTGCCAGAGGCCGAAGACGGTCAGTACGCCGACGATGACCTGGAGGAAGGCGACGCTCAGGCCGGCGCCGACGGGGTGGGCGAGGGCGAAGTCCCGCAGCGGTTCGGCCAGGGCCCAGGGGTGCAGGGTGTGCAGCCAGGTGACCATGGAGCCGCGTTCGCCGCCGTCGAAGTAGACGGGGTCGCAGAGCTTGCCCATGCCTGCGTAGATGCAGATGAAGCCGAGGAAGACGCGCAGCGGGAGCAGTACGACGCCGAGATTCATCCGGCGGTCGGGGTAGTAGGAGGCGTGGCCGGGGCGGGCTTCGGTCCGGTCCCGGCGGATCTCGGTGACCGGCTCGTCGGGGCCGGCGGGTCCGTACGGCCCGTGCCCGCCGGGCTGCCCGGTCCGGCCGGGGTGGGGTGGCTGCGGTGGTACGGCGGCCATGGGGCGGGTCCGGTCGGCGTCGGCGTGGCTGCGCTGGCCGATGACGGTCGGGGTGGGGAGGGTGTCCTCGGCAAGGTCCCGGTCCAGGTCGATGCGGGGGATGACCTGGGTGGCGCCGCCGTCGAAGTCCTCGTGGCCGCGGCCGGCTTCGCGTACGGCCTGGAGGAGGCCGCCGGTGGCGGCTGCGGCGTCGCCGCCGGGACCGGATTTGCCGCTCCAGACGACGGGGGCGCGGCGGCGTGTTGCTCCGGCGGCGGCCACCGCGGCGCCGCTGAGGGCGGGGACTCGGGCCGGACCGCCGGGGGCGGACGCGGGCCTGGGACGCGCGCCCGGGCTCGGTGCGAGCCGCACGCGGAAGCTGGCGTGGTTGACGATGACCTGTGCGGGATCGCACGGCACCTTGACCATGCTCAGCGCGGGCTGGTCGTCGAACGGCGTTCTTGTGTCCACACTCATCTAACCGAGTGATCAATGTTTAGGACACTGCCTTGACAGCAGGGAACTGTCCGAGACCCGTCAAGCGGCGCTTTCCGGCCACCTCGCCCGTGGTGGGCGGGGTGGCCGGGGCGGTCGGGACGGCCGGTGGTCAGGCGCGGCGGCGGGCCGCCTCGTAGAGGACCACTCCGGCGGCGACACCGGCGTTCAGCGACTCGGCACCGCCCGGCATCGGGATGCGGACCAGGAAGTCGCAGGTCTCGCCGACCAGGCGGCCCAGGCCCTTGCCTTCGGAGCCGACCACGATGACGACCGGGCCGCCGAGCGCCTCCAGGTCCTGTACCTCGTGCTCGCCTTCGGCGGCGAGGCCGACGACGGTGATGCCGGCCTTCTTGTAGTCCTGGAGGGCGCGGGTCAGGTTGGTGACGCGGGCGACCGGGGTGCGGGCGGCGGTGCCGGCCGAGGTCTTCCATGCGCCGGCCGTCATTCCGGCGGCGCGGCGCTCGGGGATGACCACGCCGTGGCCGCCGAAGGCGGAGACGGAGCGGACGATGGCGCCCAGGTTGCGCGGGTCGGTGACCCCGTCGAGGGCGACGATCAGCGGGTCCTGGCCCTCGTCGTAGGCCTCGGCGGTGAGGTCCTCGGGGTGCGCGTACTCGTACGGCGGGACCTGGAGGACGAGGCCCTGGTGGTTGAGGCCGTTCGTCATCCGGTCGAGCTCGGGGCGCGGCGCCTCCATCAGGTTGATGTTGCCGCGCTGGGAGGCGAGCTGGAGGGCTTCGCGGACCCGCTCGTCGTTGTCGATGAACTGCTGGACGTACAGGGTGGTGGCGGGCACGCCGTCGCGGAGGGCCTCGAAGACCGGGTTGCGGCCGACCACCATCTCGCTGGTGCCCTTGGGGCCGCCGCGGCGGGGAGCGGGACGGCGCTTGGCGGCCTGCCGGGCCATGGCGTTGGAGACGCGGAACGCCTTGTGGCCCTTGCGGTCCTCGGCCTTGGGCGTGGGGCCCTTGCCTTCCAGGCCCTTGCGCCGCTGGCCACCGCTGCCGACCGTCGCGCCCTTCTTGTTGGACGTGCGGCGGTTCCTGCGCTGGCTGTTCCCGGCCATGACCTCTACCTGTTTTCGTTGGTGCTGCGATATGTACGTATGAAGAGTGTGCCGCCCGGAGTGCCGGGCGGCCACCAAACTCGGTCGCCGGGGCTCAGCGGGGGCCGAGCGTCCAGCGCGGTCCCGTGGGGCTGTCCTCGATGGCCAGGCCGGACTGCTGCAGCCGGTCGCGGATCGCGTCGGCCGTGGCCCAGTCCTTGCGGGCGCGGGCGGACTCGCGCTGTTCCAGGACCAGCCGGACGAGTGCGTCGACCGCGCCGTGCAGCTCTTCGCCACGGTCGGTCTCGCCGGCCCAGTGCGGGTCGAGCGGGTCCAGGCCGAGGACACCGAGCATGGCGCGGACCTCGGAGAGCCGTGCGATGGCGGCGTCCTTGTCGTCCGCCGCCAGGGCGCTGTTGCCCTGCCGGACCGTGGTGTGGACGATCGCGAGGGCCTGGGGGACGCCCAGGTCGTCGTCCATCGCCTCGGCGAAGGCGGGCGGGACCTCGGCGGCGGGTTCGACGGCCTTGCCGGCCATTTCGGTGACGCGCTCGGCGAAGCCCTCGATACGGGCGAAGGCCGACTCGGCCTCGCGCAGGGCCTCCTCGCTGTACTCGATCATCGACCGGTAGTGCGGGGTGCCGAGGTAGTAGCGGAGGACGATGGGGCGCCAGGTCTTGACCATCTCGGAGACCAGCACCGAGTTGCCGAGGGACTTGGACATCTTCTCGCCGGACATGGTGACCCAGGCGTTGTGCACCCAGTACGAGGCGAACTCGTCGCCGAAGGCCTTGGCCTGGGCGATCTCGTTCTCGTGGTGCGGGAAGATCAGGTCCAGGCCGCCGCCGTGGATGTCGAAGGCCTCGCCCAGGTACTTGTGCGCCATGGCGGAGCACTCCAGGTGCCAGCCGGGGCGGCCCCGGCCCCAGGGGGTCTCCCAGGAGGGCTCGCCGGGCTTGGCCGACTTCCACATGGCGAAGTCGCGGGGGTCGCGCTTGCCGGTCTCGCCGGAGCTCTCCGGCTGGCGGATGTTGTCGAGCTCCTGGCGGGAGAGCGAGAGGTAGTCGGCGTACGAGGTCACGTCGAAGTAGACGTTGCCCTCGGACTCGTAGGCGTGGCCGCGCTCGATGAGGCCGCGCATCATCTCGACCATCTCGGTGACATGGCCGGTGGCGCGGGGCTCGTAGGTGGGCGGGAGGCAGCCGAGCGCGTCGTAGCCGGAGTTGAAGGCGCGCTCGTTCTCGTATCCGATGGACCACCACGGACGGCCCTGGTCGGCCGACTTGGTGATGATCTTGTCGTCGATGTCGGTGACGTTCCGGATGAAGGTGACGTCGAAGCCGCGGTAGGCGAACCAGCGGCGCATGATGTCGAAGTTCAGGCCGGAGCGGATGTGCCCGATGTGCGGGGCCGCCTGGACGGTGGCACCACAGAGGTAGATCGAGACACAGCCCGGCACGAGCGGGGTGAAATCGCGGATCTGCCGGGCGTTGGTGTCGTACAGGCGAATAGTCACGGCATCAAGGGTAGTGCTCCCGGGGCAGTGCCCTGCGACCCCTGTGGATACCCGGCCGAGGTGTGTCAGGGCGGGCGTACCGGGCGGGCAGGACACTGCCGGGGCTCAGGCGGTGGCGGTCCGGTAGACCAGGGCGGTGGCGATCGCGGCGAGGCCCTCGGCGCGGCCGGTGAGGCCGAGGCCGTCGGTGGTGGTGCCGGAGACGGAGACCGGGGCGCCGGCCGCCTCGGACAGTGCTTTCTGGGCCTCGTCGCGACGCTTGCCGATCTTCGGGCGTACGCCGATGACCTGCACGGACACATTGCCGATGGTGAAGCCTTCGGCGCGGACGATCCGGGCGGCCTCGGCCAGCAGGGTGACCCCGGAGGCGCCGGACCACTCGGGGCGGGAGGTGCCGAAGTGCGCGCCGAGGTCGCCGACACCGGCGGCGGAGAACAGGGCGTCGCAGGCGGCGTGGGCGGCGACGTCACCGTCGGAGTGCCCGGCCAGACCGTGCGTCTCCCCTTCCCACAGCAGGCCGGCGCACCACAGTTCGCGGCCTTCCTCGAAGGCGTGCACATCGGTGCCGATGCCGACGAGGGGGATGACGGGCTCAGTAGGCATCGGTGGCCCTCCTGCGGGCGAGTACGGCCTCGGCGAGGACCAGGTCGAGCGGGCGGGTGACTTTGAAGGCCTCTTCGTGGCCGGGTACCAGGACGACGGGGACGCCGAGCTTTTCCACCATTCCGGCGTCGTCGGTGGCGCCCTCGCCGTTGACGGCGATGGTGTCGTGGGCCTTGACCAGGGTGGCCCGGTCGAAGCCCTGCGGGGTCTGGACGGCGCGCAGCCGGGCCCGCTCGGGGGTGGCGACGACCGGCTCGGGGGCGCCGGGCGGGCCGGGCTCGACCTCCTTGACGGTGTCGGAGAGCGGCATGGCGGGCACCACGGCGGGGGCGCCGTCCCGGATGGCCTCGACCACGGCGTCCACGGTGTCCACGGGGACCAGCGGGCGGGCCGCGTCGTGGATGAGGACGGCGGTGACATCGGCGGGGAGGGCGTCCAGGCCGGCCCGGACGGATTCCTGGCGGGTGTCCCCGCCGGGCACGACCAGGATGTCGGTGCGGTCGGGCAGGGCGTGCTCGTCGAGCAGGTTCCTGACCTCGGCGGCGCCGTCGGACGGCGCGACGACGACCACGAGGGAGACCGCGCGGGAGCGGGCCATCGCGCGGACGGCGTGGATCAGCATCGGGGTGCCGCCGAGCGAGCGCAGGGCTTTGGGTGCGCCCGGGCCCAGCCGGACGCCACGGCCCGCGGCGGGAATCACGGCAGCGGTGCGCTGCGTGGGGCTTGCGGGTCGCGCGGGGCGCGGTTCGTCGTACATCTGCCAGCTCCGGTCGGCTCCGTTACTCGGCCAGGTTTGTGACTTCGGCCGACATGGGTATGGCCTGAAGCGTGCCGGGTGCGATGCCCTCGCCCCTTCCGTGACGACCGGTCGAGCCGGCTGCCCGGACCCGGCACGCCAAAGGGTATGGGTATGCCCATAGACATGCCGCAGCGCCCGGCAACAGGCCTCTCAAAGAAATTGAGAGGCACGGTCATCGGGCACCGCGGCACACTGTGTGAGACGGTCCGTCTCTCGCGTCAGGACGCGAGGACCTCGTCGAGGAGGGCCTCAGCCTTGTCCTCGTTGGTGTTCTCTGCGAGCGCCAGCTCGCTCACCAGGATCTGCCGTGCCTTCGCGAGCATGCGCTTCTCACCCGCGGACAGTCCGCGCTCGCGCTCACGACGCCACAGGTCGCGCACCACTTCGGCGACCTTGATGACATCGCCAGAAGCGAGCTTCTCCAGATTTGCCTTGTAGCGACGGGACCAGTTCGTCGGCTCCTCGGCGTACGGTGCACGAAGCACCTCGAAGACCCGGTCCAGCCCGTCCTGCCCGACCACATCGCGAACGCCGACGAACTCCGCATTGTCCGCAGGCACACGAACCGTCAGGTCGCCCTGGGCGACCTTGAGCACCAAGTAGGTCTTGTCCACGCCTTTGATCTGGCGAGTTTCGATGGCCTCGATCAGCGCGGCCCCGTGATGGGGATAGACCACGGTGTCGCCAACCTTGAACGTCATGTGACAGGTACCCCTTCCGTGGCTATCCAGGGTAACACGAGAACGGACTGTTATGAATGGCGTTTTCGCAGGTCAGGGCCTATCTCGGGGCTTGACAACAGCGGCGGGGACGTGCTGCGAAGGGCTTGCGGAAGGGGGTATTCGCAGGTCGGAGCCGCTGTGGGGACGGGCCGAATCGACCACGTTACACCTGGAGGAAGGCCCGCACGACGTGATGTACGTCCCGTTTTGCCGGGTTCGAACTCGCGAAGCCGAACTACGCCGTTCGATGCGCCGGAGCGCCCATCGAGCGGGTTCCGGCCCAATCCGGAATTGATCACGGCGGAATCCCGGAAATTGATCACGGACGTTAATCCGGGTGTGTGCACGGCACGGTTTGAACGGACCGCGGAATACAAGATCGCGGCGGGCCCGGCGGGCGGCCCGGGGCGCCCCCGGAGGGTCGGGTGCGGGGGCAGGGCGGGGGCTCGGTAACCTAAGCGCGCTGACACACCCTTAGGGCGGCTTTACCTCCGCCGCCCGCCACCCTCCGTCCGTACGTCCAAGGAGTTGCCGCCGCCGTGAGCCGCAGCCTTCGACGCGGCGTCCTCGCCGCCGCCGCCATCGTTCTTTCGATCGGATCGCTCGCCGCCTGCGGTGCGGGCAACGACGCACAGACGCTCCAGATCAAGCCGGACAACGCGGCGGTCACCAAGGGCCCCATCCAGGTCCAGAACGCCCTGGTGATCACCCAGGCCGGGGAGAAGGCCAAGGGTCCCGCCGTGGTCTCGGCGACGATCTTCAACAACGGCACCAAGGAGCAGACCCTCGACGGGATCACCCTCCCGGGTGGTACCGGCACGGTCGCGGTCAAGCCCGCCACCGGCTCCGGCAAGCTCACCATCCCGGGTGGCGGCTCCATCGTCATCGGTGGCAAGGGCAATGCCAGCGCGGTCATCGAGGGCGGCAGCGAGGCGATGAAGAACGGCGACGCGCAGGCGGTCGTCTTCAAGCTGAGCGAGACCGGAGACGTCGCGCTGCGGGCCTTCGTCATCCCGGCCGAGGGCTACTTCGAGAGCTACGGCCCGTCCGAGGCTCCGGCCGCCGCCGGCTCCAAGCCGTCGGTGTCCCCGTCCGGCTCGGCCACCGCCACCCCGTCGGGCGCCGCGACCGGCAACGCGGGCAGCAAGCCGTCCGGCGCCCCGTCCGGCGCCCCCTCGGGTGCCGCGTCCGGCGCGGCCGGCTCGGCCACCGGGTCCGCCACGACCCCCTCGGGCTCCCCGTCGCACAGCGCCGGCCACTGAACAGCCGACAGGGCCCCCGTCCGCAGCGCGGACGGGGGCCCTGTCGTATACAGCCTGCCGTCGTACGGCCGGGCGCGGCCTACGGCTCGAACTTGTAGCCCAGGCCGCGGACCGTCACCAGGAACCGGGGCGCGCCAGGGTCCGGCTCGAGCCCCATCCCGCGTGCGCCCCTCGCACCGCTCGGCCCAAGGGGGCCTCACCGGCTTCGGAACGCTGTGCCGGCCTCCGACCGGCCGCGGGGGCCTTCCGGCCTACGGCTCGAACTTGTAGCCCAGGCCGCGGACCGTCACCAGGAACCGGGGCGCGCCAGGGTCCGGCTCGATCTTGGCTCGCAGCCGCTTCACGTGGACGTCGAGGGTCTTGGTGTCACCGACGTAGTCGGCGCCCCAGACCCGGTCGATCAGCTGCATCCGGGTGAGCACCCGGCCCGCGTTGCGCAGCAGCATCTCCAGCAGGTCGAACTCCTTCAGCGGCAGGTCGACCTTGGCGCCGGCGACCGTGACCACGTGCCGGTCCACGTCCATCCGCACCGGGCCGGCCTCCAGCGCGGCCGGGGTGACCTCCTCCGGCTCGCCGCGGCGGCGCAGCACCGCGCGGATGCGGGCGACCAGCTCCCGCGAGGAGAAGGGCTTGGTCACGTAGTCGTCGGCTCCTATTTCCAGCCCGACGACCTTGTCGATCTCGCTGTCCTTGGCGGTCACCATGATCACGGGAACGTTGGACCGGCCGCGGAGCTGCCGGCAGACCTCCGTGCCGGGCAGGCCGGGCAGCATCAGGTCGAGCAGTACGAGGTCGGCGCCGTTGCGCTCGAACTCATCCAGCCCGTCGGGCCCGGTCGCGGCGATGGCGACCTCGAAGCCCTCCTTGCGGAGCATGTAGGACAGGGCGTCGCTGAAGGATTCCTCATCCTCTACGACGAGCACTCGGGTCACGGAAGGACCTCCGGGGCAGGGGTGGTGGCTGGTTCTCGGTCGGGCACGGGCGTCCGGCTGGTGGCGGCCTCCGGAAGTCTCAGGGTGAAGGTGGAGCCCTGGCCCTCGGAGCTCCACACGGTGACCTCCCCGCCATGCGAGGCGGCCACGTGTTTGACGATGGCGAGGCCGAGGCCGGTCCCGCCGGTGGCACGGGAGCGGGCCGGGTCGACGCGGTAGAACCGCTCGAAGATCCGCTCGCGGTCCTTCTCCGGAATGCCGATGCCCTGGTCGGTCACGGCGATCTCGATGAAGTCCCCGCCGGGTGCGGCGACCCGGCGGCCGGCTATCCCGACCCGGGTGCGGGCGGGGCTGTAGTTGACGGCGTTCTCCACCAGGTTGCCCAGGGCCGCCGCCAGCTGGCCCCGGTTGCCCCAGACCCGCAGCTCGGCGGTGCCGCCGGAGGCCATGGTGATCTGCTTGCTGGAGGCCGTGTGACGGCAGCGGTCGATGGCCTCGGCGACCAGGATGTCCACCCGGACGGGTTCGGCGTCCTCCAGCGGGTCGTCGTTCTGAACCCGGGAGAGGTCGATGAGCTCCTGTACGAGGTTGGTCAGCCGGGTGGCCTCGATCTGCATGCGGCCGGCGAAGCGGGTGACCGCCTCGGGGTCGTCGGAGGCGTCCATGACCGCTTCCGAGAGCAGGGAGAGCGCGCCCGTGGGCGTCTTCAGCTCATGGGACACGTTCGCCACGAAGTCGCGCCGGACCGCCTCGATCCGCCGGGCCTCGGTCAGGTCCTCGACGAGCAGCAGGACCAGCCGGGAGCCGAGCGGGGCGACCCGCGCCGAGACCGCGAGGGCCTCGCCGCGGCCGGTGCCGCGCCGCGGCAGGTCCAGCTCGACCTGTCGTATCTCCCCGTCCCGGCGGGTGTCGCGGGCCATGTGCAGCATCGGCTCCACGGCCAGCTTCCCGCCGCGGACCAGCCCGAGGGCGTACGCCGCCGAGCTGGCCTTGACCACCGCGTCCGCCTCGTCGAGGACGACGGCGGAGGAACGGAGCACCGAGAGGACCGTGTCCACACCGGGGGGCAGCACCGCGTTGATGTCCGGGCGCATGGAGCTCCGGGTGGGGCGGGCCTGGTCGCGCTCGCTCCAGCGGAACGCCAGCATCGCGATCACGCCGGTGCACAACCCGGCGATCGCTGCAGCTGCGGCGACCGCCGCGTTCACGTCCATGCATCCAGGTTAAGCAGGCACGACGACAGTTCCACAGCCGTTCGGGTGGCACCTCGAACAGTCGTCGCCCAGAGTTCACCGTGGCGACGGGGTTGATTCATTTGTGATGCCGGAGTCCGACGCGTACGGGGCGCACCGTGAGAGCGTGGGGGCCGGAATCGAACGGATCCCCCCGGCTCCCCGGCAGAACGTTGAGAGAGGGAACACCCATGCGGGACGCGTACCACGAGGAACTGGACTCGATCGGGGAGGGCCTGGTCGAGATGGCCCGGCTGGTCGGTTCCGCGATCGGGCGGGCGACCACCGCCATGCTCGACGCCGATCTGAAGCTGGCCGAGAGCGTCATCGCCGCGGACCAGAAGGTCGACGACCTCCAGCACGACCTGGAGGCGCGGGCCATCGCGCTGCTCGCCCGGCAGCAGCCGGTGGCCACGGACCTCCGGATCGTCGTCACCTCCCTGCGCATGAGCGCCGACCTGGAGCGCTCCGGCGACCTGGCGCAGCACGTGGCCAAGCTGGCCAGGCTGCGCTTCCCGGACACCGCGGTCCCGCGGGACCTGCACGCCACCATCCTGGAGATGGGCCAGCTGGCGCAGCGCCTGATGGCGAAGGCCGCCGAGGTGATCATCACCAAGGACGTGGACCTGGCGCTCCAGCTCGAGACGGACGACGACGAGATGGACCAGCTGCACCGCACGCTGTTCCAGCATCTGATGGACGACCGCTGGAAGCACGGCATCGAGACCGCCGTGGACGTGACCCTGCTGGGCCGGTACTACGAGCGGTTCGCCGACCACGCGGTGTCGGTGGCCAAGCGCGTGGTCTATTTGGTGACCGGCGAGCACGCGGACGAGCTCCAGCCGCCGACGGTGGTCGAGGGCGTCTGATCGGGCGCCCGAGAGGGCTTCCGAGAGCGCATGGGGCCGGGCTTCTGCCCCAATGCGCCGTTGACGCGCTGCCCGCGCCGGGCATGAATGAGGCGAAAGGCAGTACGACCGAGCACGACCCGAGTGCGGCCCGAGCCGTACGAACGACGTACGCCTGCGAGGAGGAACCATGCCCGATTCCCCCGTCCCCATCACCCCGGAGCAGGAGCAGCCTCAGCCGAGCGAGGTGCTGCGGCTCCCTCTGCTGGCCGCCTGCGGCTGTGGCTCCGGCTGCGGCTGCGGCTGCCAGTCCGGCGCCCCGTGCCAGTGCGGCGGCTGAGCACCACCGTTCCCGTCGAAGGGCCCCGTCCACTCCCGGCCGGGGCCCTTCGCTTGCCCCGGCGGCCCTTCGGTACGTCTCCAGCTCAGTACGTCTCCACTCAGTACGTCTCCACGGCCGGGGCCGGCGACCAGTGCGGCGGCAGTTCCTGGCCCTCGCCGCGGAAGCAGCGGGCCGGGAACCGGCGGTGCCACCAGGCACCGCTGCGCTCGCCCGGGCCGGCGTCGGAGCCGGCCATGGGGCGGGTCGCGGCGCAGAACCGTTCGTCCCACCGGTCGAGCTCGGGCTGCCGGGCCCGCCGCACCCGCTCGGTCAGCAGCGGCCAGGCCGCGCGGAGCCAGTCCCGGCAGGCGAGCTCGTCCCGGTACTCCCAGGCGAAGGCCAGGTCGAAGCCCGCCTCGATGTCGACGACCACCAGCCGCCAGCGGGCCAGCGCCTCGTTCAGACTCCCGAAGCCGGCGCCGGCCGCTTGGGCGGCGGCGTGCACGGAGGCGTAGTCCTCGGCCCCCAGCTCCTCGCTCATGGAGACGTCAGTCATCGAGGTCGAGCACGCCGACCGTCTGACCGCCGCTGGTCTCACCGGTGAGGCGGAAGCCCAGCTTCAGATAGAACTGCTCCGGCCCGTCCTCCCCCGGCTCCCAGGTGGTGAACAAACGGTTCCCCCCGCGCCGCCGGATCTCCGCGGCCACCGCCTCGACCGCGTACCGCCCGTATCCGCGGCCTTGCGCATCGGCGCCGATGTTCAACCGCCACAGCCCGCTGCGGCGGTCCTCGGGGTCCTTCTCCGGATCCCACTGGATGTCGAGGAAGGCCATCAGGAAGCCGACCAGGGTCTCCCCGTCGAATACCAGGCGCGGCCAGGCGGTCTCGCCCCACGCGTACGCCTCGGCGAGCGAGTGCGCGACCGGCTCGACGTTCTTCTCCTGCTCGGGCCGTATCCGGAGCTCGATCCCCGCTTCGACATTGGCGGGGGTGATCTTCTCAAGGCGCAACGTCATCCGCGCACCGTAACAACGCACGGCCCCGCTGCCCACGGAGTTTCCCGGTCAGGGCGCGACCGGGCAGGCGCGCCGGGGCCCGGCGGCACGGGCCCGACGCCACGGGCCCGGCGCCACGGGGCCTGGCACCACGGGACCCGGCCGCCGGAGGGCTAGGGTCGGCGGGTGAGCCAGACCGAGGAGCGCTCCGAGCGCGCAGGGCCCTTCACCACCCGGCTGACCTGGCGCCTCGCGGACGGCGGCACCGCGGTCTGGGAATCGCGCCCGGCCCGCAAACGCGGCCTGCTGACCGTACGGGCCGAGGGAGAGCCGGAATCGCGGGCCCGGACGGCGGACCGGGTGTCCGTCGGCCGGCTGCGCAGGCTGAATGCCATCGCCGCCGGCGCGTTCACCGTCGGCGGGGCCCTGTTCGCCGTCGGGGCCGGGGCCGCCCAGTTCGGCTCGGCCGGCCGGACGAGCGCGTGGATCTACTTCGCCGGCGGCCTGTTCTTCAACACCGGCGGCTACGCCTCACTGCTCCAGGCGGTGAACGCTCCGGACCGGGACGCCGGTTCCGGTCCGCCGGCCGCCCGGCGCTGGAGGTGGTGGAGCTACGAGCCCGGCCGGATCGACTGGCTCAGCACCTTCGTCCTGTTCGTGGGCACCCTCGTGTTCGGCATCAACCTCCTGGGCTCCCTGCTCCAAGGGCTCTCGGTACAGCAGGAGAACAGGCTGGTCTGGGCGCCCGACATGGTCGGCTGCATCCTGTTCCTGATCTCGGGGCACCTCGCGCTGCTGGAGGTCTGCCACGGCCGGCCGGGCGTCCGCCCCCGGGACCTCGGCTGGTGGATCGTCGCCGTCAACCAGCTCGGATCCGTGCTCTTCATGCTGTCGGCGCTGGCCGCCTTCACGCGCCCGGCGACCGGCAGCCCGGTCAATGTCGACGTGGCCAACTGGGGCACTCTGGGCGGAGCGTTGTGCTTCTCTGCCGGAGGCGTACTCCAGTTCTTCGAACGCCCGTCGGCTGGAAATGATCAAATGGAGACGCCATGACATGACGGACGGTTCGGGGGGACACCGATGGCAATGGCCAGGGATGCCGAAGCGGGAGACGTAACGGCCGGACGCCGGCGGCGCATCCGCCGCTCGGCGATCGCGGGGTCCTGCACCATGGGCGGAGTATTCGCCGCAAAGATCTCGATAGCGGGGTTCGGCGCCGAGTTCGCCTGGTGGCTCGTCGTACCGCTCGCCGTCCTCTTCGGCGCCGGCGGGGCCTGGGCCGGGGCCCGGTCGGGCCGGGAGGACGGCATCCGCGCGGAAGCACTCGAGCCGGGCGAGATCGTGCTGAGCGGCTACGCCGTCCTCCCGGTCACCGAGGCGGGCCGCCTCCACGGGAGTTTCGAGGTCTCCCCCTACCAGCTGCGGGTGACGAACCGCAGGCTCCAGTTCTGGAACCGCGCGGAACTGCTCTGGAGCCACCCGTGGCGGGCCATCGACCTGACGGCCGAGGACACCTGGCTCCTCGTCCACCACCGGGAACAGGTGATCGCGGAACTGCTGGTCCACACCCCGGACGGTTCCCCGACCGAACTCCTCCTCGCCGCAACCCGCCTACGCGCCCGCTCCCCCCACATCTGACCCGCCGACGCCACCCCGAAACGGCGAGAAGCCCCCCACCGGCCGGGGACCGGCGGGTGGGGGGCTTCTCCGTGGACCGTGGGGCAGGGGGTTACTTCTTCTTGCCCTGGTTCTTGACCGCCTCGATGGCTGCCGCCGCGGCCTCCGGGTCGAGGTAGGTGCCGCCCGGGTTCAGGGGCTTGAACTCGGCGTCCAGCTCGTAGGAGAGCGGGATGCCGGTCGGGATGTTGAGGCCCGCGATGTCGGCGTCGGAGATGCCGTCCAGGTGCTTGACCAGGGCGCGGAGGCTGTTGCCGTGTGCGGCGACCAGGACCGTGCGGCCCGCGAGCAGGTCCGGGACGATGCCGTCGTACCAGTACGGCAGCATGCGGAGGACGACGTCCTTCAGGCACTCCGTCTTCGGGCGGAGCTCCGGCGGGATGGAGGCGTAGCGCGGGTCCTCGGACTGCGAGAACTCGGTGCCGTCCTCGAGCGCCGGCGGCGGGGTGTCGTAGGAGCGGCGCCACAGCATGAACTGCTCCTCGCCGAACTCGGCGAGGGTCTGGGCCTTGTCCTTGCCCTGCAGCGCGCCGTAGTGGCGCTCGTTCAGCCGCCAGGAGCGGTGGACCGGGATCCAGTGGCGGTCGGCGGACTCCAGGGCGAGCTGCGCGGTGCGGATCGCACGCTTCTGGAGGGACGTGTGGACCACGTCGGGGAGCAGGCCGGCGTCCTTGAGCAGCTCACCGCCGCGGACCGCCTCCTTCTCGCCCTTCTCGTTGAGGTTGACGTCCACCCAGCCGGTGAACAGGTTCTTCGCGTTCCACTCGCTCTCGCCGTGGCGGAGGAGGATCAGCTTGTACGGTGCGTCGGCCATGCGTACGAGCCTAATGGACGCGGACGCAGGCCGTGCCCGGCGTCCGGTCCCCGGTCGGTCCCCCCGCCGGTGCCCCCGCCGGGTCCCCGCCGATTGACACAGGCCGTCAATTCAGTGGCGTCGGCGGAGCCCCGGTCGTAATGTCCGGCCCAGTGCCGCACCACTTACATCGCCGGGGGGATTCCGTATGTCCGTTGCCACGATGAGACAGGCCGTTCGCGAGAGCGTGTCGGGTCTGCCCCGCGCGTTCTGGTGGCTCTGGGCGAGCACCCTGGTCAACCGGCTCGGGGCCTTCGTCGCCACCTTCATGACCTTGTACCTGACCCAGGACCGGGGCTATTCGGCCTCCTTCGCGGGACTCGTGGTGGCGCTGCACGGGCTGGGCGGGGTCATTTCCTCGCTGGTCGCCGGGGTGATGACGGACCGGCTGGGGCGGCGGCCGACGATGCTGGCGGCGCAGGCCTCGACCGCCTTCTCGGTGGCGCTGCTCGGCTTCATGGAGCACCCGGCGGCGATCGCGGCGGTGGCGCTGCTGGTGGGCATGACCTCGAACGCCTCCCGGCCGGCGGTGCAGGCGATGATGGCCGACATCGTCCGTCCGGAGGACCGGGTCCGGGCCTTCGCCCTGAACTACTGGGCGATCAACCTCGGCTTCGGGGTCAGTGCGGTGGCGGCCGGGTTCGTGGCGGAGTACAACTACCTCGCCGGTTTCCTGGGCGAGGCGGCGCTGACGCTGGTCTGCGCGATCCTGGTGTTCATCAAGCTGCCGGAGTCGCGGCCGGAGCGGGACCTGTCGGCGGGCGCGGTCGCCGAGCCGGAGGTGCGGCTGGGGACGGTGCTGCGGGACGGCCGTTACATGGGTGTGGTCGGGCTGTCCTTCCTGGTCTCGCTGATCTTCACGCAGGGGTCGGTGGGGCTGCCGGTGGCCATGGGCGAGGCCGGCTTCACGCCGGGCGACTACGGGCTGGTCGTCATGGTCAACGGCCTGCTGATCGTGGTCCTGCAGATCCCGGTGACCCGTTTCATCGAGCACCGCGACCCGCAGAAGCTGCTGGTGGCCTCGGCGCTGCTGGCCGGGTACGGGTTCGCGATGACGGCCTTCGCCGGGTCGATCGCCGTGTACGCGCTGACGGTCTGCATCTGGACGCTGGCGGAGATCGTGAACTCGCCGACCCAGATGGGCCTGGTGGTCCGGCTCTCGCCGGTGCACGGGCGCGGGCGCTACCAGGGGGTGTACACGATGTCCTGGTCGGTGGCCTCGCTGGTCGCGCCGCTGATGGCGGGGTTCGTGATCGACCGGCACGGGGCGGACTGGCTGTGGGCGGCGACCGGGGTCCTGGGGACGGTCGCCGCGGTGGGGTACTGGGTCCTGATGCGCGGCCTGCCCCGCGAAACCCCCGCGGCCAAGGCGGCACCCGCCCCGGCAGCCCCGGTGGCCCCGGCGGTCGGCCCCACGTCGGCCCCGGCCGGCGGTGCGTAAGTACGGCCCTACGGCGCCTTCGGCCGGGTGAGGTGGCGGAAGGCGTCCAGGTTGTACGTCGGCTCGCCGCGCGAGACCCGCCAGTCGTACTCCCGCCGGATCGCGCTCGCGAAACCGAGCTCCAGCAGGGTGTTGAAGGAGCCGTCGGCCGCCTCCAGCACCGTGCCCAGGATCCGGTCCAGCTCCTCCGGGGTGACCACCGACAGCGGGAGCCGGCCGGCCAGGTAGATGTCGCCCAGCGCGTCCACCGCGTAGGAGAGGCCGCCGTAGAGCTTGAGGTTGCGCTCCAGCAGCCAGCGGTGCACGCCCGCCTCGTTCTCGTCCGGGTGACGGATGACGAAGGCGTTGACGGACAGCGAGTGGCGCCCGACCCGCAGGGAGCAGGTGGTCGACAGCTTGCGGGTGCCGGGCAGTTTGACGACGTACGAGCCGGGTTCGGGGGACTCCCACTCCAGCTCGGCTCCGGTCAGCGTGTGCTCGATGATCGCCGCGTGATCAGCCATGGTGGGAGCGTACGCGACGGCGATGATCATGTATGGCCGCGGTGTACACGTCGGCCGTGCCGCTCGCCGCGGTGTCCCAGCCGAAGAACTGCGCGTGCCGGGCGGCCTCCCGGCCCATCCGCTCGGTCAGGGCGGGGTGGTCGACGAAGCGCTGGAGCCGGTTCGCCCAGTCCGCCGGATCGTGGCCGGGTACGAGGATGCCCGTCACCCCGTCGTTGACGGCGACCGGGAGTCCGCCGACCTCCGCGGCCAGCACCGGGGTGCCGGCGGCCTGCGCCTCGATCGCGACCAGCCCGAAGGACTCGTTGTACGAGGGCATGACCAGCACCGATGCGGCCCGGAACCAGTCGACGAGCCGGTCCTGGCCGACCGGCGGGTGGAAGTGCACCAGGTCCGCGATGCCCAGCTTGGCGGCCAGCTTCTGCAGGCCCTCCGGCTTCGCCAGTCCGCTGCCGCTCGGCCCGCCGACCACCGGGACGAAGAGCCGGCCGCGCAGCGAGGGGTCGCGGTCGACCATGACGGCGACGGCGCGCAGCAGGATGTCCGGGGCCTTCAGCGGCTGGATGCGGCCGGCGAAGAGGGGGATCAGGGCGTCCTGCGGGAGCCCGAGGCGGGCCCGGGCCGCGGCCCGGCCGTCGCCGACGGTGAACCGTTCCAGGTTCACCCCGGGGTGGACGACGGCCACCTTGGCGGGGTCGGCTTCGTAGTGGCGGACCAGCTCGTCGGCCTCCTCGGCGGTGTTCGCGATGAGGCGGTCGGCGGCGTTCACGATCTGGGTCTCGCCGATCACGCGGGCGGCCGGCTCCGGGGTGTCGCCCTCCGCCAGCGCCGCGTTCTTGACCTTGGCCATGGTGTGCATGGCGTGCACCAGCGGGACGCCCCACCGCTCGGCGGCGAGCCAGCCCACGTGGCCGGAGAGCCAGTAGTGGGAGTGGACGAGGTCGTAGTAGCCGGGGCGGTGCCCGGCCCAGGCCTGCATCACCCCGTGGGTGAAGGCGCAGAGCTGGGCGGGCAGCTCCTCCTTGGCGAGGCCCTCGTACGGGCCGGCGTCGACGTGCCGGACCAGGACGCCCGGGGACAGCTCCACGACCGGCGGCAGCCCGCCCTCGGTGGCCCGGGTGAAGATCTCCACCTCGATGTTGATGGCGGCGAGCCGCTTGGCCAGCTCCACGATGTACACGTTCATGCCGCCGGCGTCCCCGGTGCCCGGCTGGTGCAGCGGGGAGGTGTGCACGCTGAGCATGGCGACCCGGCGCGGCTTGCGGTGCTGGCCGAACTCGGGCAGGCGCAGCCGGGGCGGGTCGTGGCGGGTGAGGCGGCCGGTGGTACGCCTGCCTCCGAGCCGGGATACGTACTGGCTCAAGGGAGCAGTCCTCTCGGTCGGTGGCGCTGACGTCGGTGGCGCTGACGGTCGCTGTCGGGGCGGGGCCGGGCATGGCTGGACGGGAGCGCGGGGCGCTCCTCAAGGGGTGCAACCGGTTCGGACCCGTCCGGCATTCCGTGCCGGCGGATTTGCTTGGGCGTTTGCCGGATTTTTATTCGCTCCGGGCGTTCCGCTCAAGGGCTGTCCTACCTTTCAGGCGTGGGTCTGCTCCGGTCACTCGTAGGATCGGAGGGCCCGGGGGCTCCGGGTATGGCTGTAAAGGCTGAGCCGCTGGATGGCTTACGGGACTTGGCCGCCCGGAGCCCCGCGACGACTCGACCGCTGATTGGGAGACGCGACTCGATCGCTGCTGTAGGACAACGTCGGCGAGGTCGTCTGCGGGATCAGTTGGAGACGACTGCCGGAGGGGAACTTGCCTGAGATTTGGGCCGGTGTGGACATCGGCAAGACTCATCACCACGCCGTGGTGATCAACGCAGCGGGCGGCCGGCTGCTGTCTCGCCGGATCCAGAACGACGAATCTGAGCTGCTGGCGCTGATAGGCGATGTGCTGGCGATATCCGAAGACGTGTTGTGGGCCGTCGACCTCAACCATGGCGGCGCTGCCCTTCTGATCGGCTTGCTTACCGCCCATGATCAGCCGGTCGCCTATTTGACCGGCCTGGCAGTCCACCGGGCCTCCGCCACCTACCGGGGTGAGGCGAAGACCGACGCAAAGGACGCCTTTGTCATCGCCGACCAGGCCCGCATCCGCCGGGACCTGGGCCTGCTCAGACCCGGAGACGAGATCGCCGTCGATCTGCGCACCCTGACTACCCGGCGCTTGGACGTAGTCTTCGACCGCACCCGGCAGATCAACCGTCTCCGGGCCCAGCTGCTGGAGCTCTTCCCTGCTTTGGAGCGGTCGCTGGACTTGACCAACAAGGGTCCGGTGACGCTTCTGACGGGCTACCAGACTCCGGCTGCCATCCGCCGCGCCGGCGCGAAGCGGATCGAGACCTGGCTGAAGAACCGCAAGGTCAAAGGCGCCGCCTCACTCGCGCAAACCGTCGTAGAAGCCGCCCAGGCCCAAAGCACCGCCCTGCCCGGCGAGAAGCTGGCCGCGGCCATGGTGGTCCGCCTCGCGAAGGGGGTGATGGCTCTCGACGAGGAGATCGCGGAGCTAGACGCACTCATCGAGGCTAGGTTTCACGAGCATCCGCACGCCGAGGTGATCCGCAGTCTCCCTGGCATGGGGCCCAGGCTCGGCGCCGAGTTCATCGCTGCAACGGGCGGTGACATGGACGCCTTCGGGAATGCCGACCGCCTGGCCGGCTTCGCCGGCCTGGCCCCTCAGCCCCGAGACTCCGGCCGCGTCAGCGGCAACCTGCGCAGACCTCGCCGCTACCATCGCGGCCTGCTTCGGACCATGTACTTGTCGGCGATGGCCAGCCTCAAGTCCTGCCCGGCCTCGAAGGCGTACTACCGGCGGAAACGAAGCGAAGGGAAAGGCCACAAGCAAGCTCTCCTCTCCCTCGCACGCCGACGTATCAACGTCTTGTGGGCAATGATTCGTGACAGAGAGTGCTACAGGCCTTCACTTCCGGTAGTGGGAACGGCTTGACATCAGCATTGGGAAGTCCCGTCATCCCCGGTGGATCGGCGCACGGCGTCGGATGCGGTGCATCGCAAGGCGGAGGAGCGTCCTCATACTGGGCGTATTCGGGCGCTCCGACAACGCAGCGAGGTGCCGTAGCCGGCGTCGTGCGCCCGCCGGGGATGACGGGACTTCCCAATGCTGATGTCAAGCCGTTCCCACTACCGGAAGTGAAGGCCTGTAGCACTCTCTGTCACGAATCATTGCCCACAAGACGTTGATACGTCGGCGTGCGAGGGAGAGGAGAGCTTGCTTGTGGCCTTTCCCTTCGCTTCGTTTCCGCCGGTAGTACGCCTTCGAGGCCGGGCAGGACTTGAGGCTGGCCATCGCCGACAAGTACATGGTCCGAAGCAGGCCGCGATGGTAGCGGCGAGGTCTGCGCAGGTTGCCGCTGACGCGGCCGGAGTCTCGGGGCTGAGGGGCCAGGCCGGCGAAGCCGGCCAGGCGGTCGGCATTCCCGAAGGCGTCCATGTCACCGCCCGTTGCAGCGATGAACTCGGCGCCGAGCCTGGGCCCCATGCCAGGGAGACTGCGGATCACCTCGGCGTGCGGATGCTCGTGAAACCTAGCCTCGATGAGTGCGTCTAGCTCCGCGATCTCCTCGTCGAGAGCCATCACCCCCTTCGCGAGGCGGACCACCATGGCCGCGGCCAGCTTCTCGCCGGGCAGGGCGGTGCTTTGGGCCTGGGCGGCTTCTACGACGGTTTGCGCGAGTGAGGCGGCGCCTTTGACCTTGCGGTTCTTCAGCCAGGTCTCGATCCGCTTCGCGCCGGCGCGGCGGATGGCAGCCGGAGTCTGGTAGCCCGTCAGAAGCGTCACCGGACCCTTGTTGGTCAAGTCCAGCGACCGCTCCAAAGCAGGGAAGAGCTCCAGCAGCTGGGCCCGGAGACGGTTGATCTGCCGGGTGCGGTCGAAGACTACGTCCAAGCGCCGGGTAGTCAGGGTGCGCAGATCGACGGCGATCTCGTCTCCGGGTCTGAGCAGGCCCAGGTCCCGGCGGATGCGGGCCTGGTCGGCGATGACAAAGGCGTCCTTTGCGTCGGTCTTCGCCTCACCCCGGTAGGTGGCGGAGGCCCGGTGGACTGCCAGGCCGGTCAAATAGGCGACCGGCTGATCATGGGCGGTAAGCAAGCCGATCAGAAGGGCAGCGCCGCCATGGTTGAGGTCGACGGCCCACAACACGTCTTCGGATATCGCCAGCACATCGCCTATCAGCGCCAGCAGCTCAGATTCGTCGTTCTGGATCCGGCGAGACAGCAGCCGGCCGCCCGCTGCGTTGATCACCACGGCGTGGTGATGAGTCTTGCCGATGTCCACACCGGCCCAAATCTCAGGCAAGTTCCCCTCCGGCAGTCGTCTCCAACTGATCCCGCAGACGACCTCGCCGACGTTGTCCTACAGCAGCGATCGAGTCGCGTCTCCCAATCAGCGGTCGAGTCGTCGCGGGGCTCCGGGCGGCCAAGTCCCGTAAGCCATCCAGCGGCTCAGCCTTTACAGCCATACCCGGAGCCCCCGGGCCCTCCGATCCTACGAGTGACCGGAGCAGACCCACGCCTGAAAGGTAGGACAGCCCTTACGCTCGGCACATGAGTTCCCGCCCCTCCTCGCCGAGCCGTGCCGCCCGTCCGGTCGGCACGGTGACCCGCGGGACGACCAATCCGAACCGGCTGCGCCGGATGGACCGCTGGATCGCGGCGGTGCACGGGCCGGCCCTGCGCCGGGCGGAGGCGCCGGTCGCCGTGGACCTGGGGTACGGGGCGGCGCCCTGGACGGCGGTGGAGCTGCTGGCGCGGCTGCGGACGGCGGCCCCGCGGGTCCGGGTGGTGGGCATCGAGATCGAGCCGGCCCGGGTGGCGGGGGCGAAGCCGTACGAGCAGGAGGGTCTCAGCTTCCGGCACGGCGGGTTCGAGGTGCCTCTGGCGGGCGGGGAGCGGCCGGCGCTGATCCGGGCGGCGAACGTGCTGCGGCAGTACGACGAGGAGCAGGTCGCCGAGGTGTGGGCGCGGTTGTGTGCACGGCTGGCGCCGGGCGGGCTGCTGGTGGAGGGGACCTGTGACGAGATCGGGCGGCGTCATGTGTGGGTGGCGCTGGGGCCGGAGGGGCCGCGTACGGTGACGTTCGCGACCCGGCTGGGGTCCCTGGACCGTCCCTCGGACCTGGCCGAGCGGCTGCCGAAGGCGCTGATCCACCGCAATGTGCCGGGGGAGCCGGTGTACGCGTTCCTGCGGGACTTCGACCGGGCCTGGGCGGCGGCTGCGCCCTACGCCTCGTACGGGGCCCGGCAGCGGTGGATCCGTACGGCCCGGGCGCTGTCCGGCGACTGGCCGCTGGCGGACGGGCCGGGGCGGTGGCGGCAGGGCGAACTGACGGTCCGCTGGGACGCGTTGCGTCCGGTGGGGTGAACCCCGGCGCCCGGGGAACCGGCTGCGGGCGGGGACCGTTGTGCCGTGGTGGGAGGGGTGGGGTCCGGGAGCATGATCGGCCGGCTGTCCACAAGGCTGTCGGAATTCACCGAGTCGTGGCACCATCCCGAAGGCAGTGGAAAGTTACTGATGAATAGTCAGATCTGACCGACGGGCAGATCTGCCGGGGTGTCTGGGGGGACCGTGAACCGACGGCGTCGTGGCGGAGTCGCGCTCACACTGCTGTGTGCGATGGCCATACTCTCCGCCCCCGGCCTGGCCGGCACCGCATTCGCCGCCCCGGAGCCCGCTCCCGGCGCCAAGTCCCTGGAGCAGGTGCGCAAGGAGATCGAGGAGCTGTACCGGCAGGCCGGCACGGCCACGGACGCGTACAACCAGGCCGAGACCGAGACCAGGCGGCAGTCCGACCAGATCGTGTCGCTGGCCAAGCAGATCGCCGCCGGGCAGGACCGGATCACCGTCCTCAAGAACCGCGCGGGCGCCGCCGCCCGCGCCCAGTACCGCTCCGGCGGCCTGCCGCCGGGCGCCCAGCTGGCCATGAGCCGCGACCCGGGACAGTTCCTCGACGGGGCCGACCGGTTGCGCCAGGGCGAGAAGGCGACCGCCGGGGTGCTCTCCGAACTGAACAAGACCCAGGCCGACTTGCAGCAGTACGCCAAGGACGCCACCGCCCACTGGCAGACCCTGGAGGCCAACCGGGTCAAGCAGGAGGCGGCGAAGAAGCAGATCGAGGACAAGATCAAGGCCGCCGAGGAGCTGGAGAGCAAGCTGGAGGCCGAGGAGAAGGCCCGGCTGCTGCAGCTGGAGCAGGAGGCCCAGTACCAGGCGCAGAAGGCCTGGCTGAACACGGGCGCGCTGAAGGACGTCAAGGGCGCGGCGACGGAGGCCGGGGCGCAGGCGGTCCGGTTCGCCACCGCGCAGATCGGCAAGCCGTATGTCTGGGGCGCCGAGGGGCCGGACTCCTTCGACTGCTCGGGTCTCACCTCCAAGGCGTGGCTGGCGGCCGGCCGGAACATCCCGCGCACCTCGCAGGAGCAGCTGCGGCTGCTCCCGAAGATCGCCCTCAAGGACATGCGCCCGGGCGATCTGATCATCTACTTCGACGATGCGAGCCATGTCGGGATGTATGTGGGCGACGGCGCGATGGTGCACGCCCCCCGCCCCGGCCGGAACGTCACGATCGCGGGCGCGGGCTCGATGCCGATCAAGGCGGTGGTGCGGCCGGACGCCCGGTAGGCGTCCACCGCGTCCGTTCCATCCGGGGCGTCCGTTCCGTCCGGTGCATCCGGTGCATCCGGTGCATCCGGATTGCCGGGTCCGCCCCGACCTTCCGAACCTTCCGAAGCGTCCGGATCGTGGGCCGAACCGTTCCGTCCACCGAGATGGACCCCCGCCCGGGCGTGATGTACGTCATCCCGTCACCCGGGCCTTCGCCCCTGATGAGGGCATATGCCGGAGGCCCGCTCCCACCGGGGCATTCCGTCGGCCCGGGATGGCCCGCTAGGGTCGGCACGCAGCGCGCGACCTCGGGGGGAGGGAAGGAACCGAGACGATGACCGTACCCGTACCGCGGCAGAGGGACATCCCCGCCGCGGAGAGCGGTCAGCCCGGCGCACCTCCGCAGCCGCTGACGCTGCTGGTGATCCAGGACGACCCCGGCGGCGGCCTCTCGGTTCCCGAGATCCTCGACGCCGACGGCCAGCGGATCCGCATCCGCACCGCCCGCAACCTCACCGAGGCCGCCCGGCTGCTCACCCAGGACGTGCACTGCATCCTGCTCGACCTGAGCCTGCCCGGCAGCGCCGCCCGCGCGGTCGGCACGGCCGGCGGCCCCGCGGGCCCGGTCGCCGCCGCCCGTACCGTCACGGCGGTGGAGCCCGGCACGGACGAGCTCGCCACCCTCCGGCAGGTGCTCCGGATCGCCCCGCGGCACGCCGTCCTCGTCCTGACCGCCGAGGCGGACGCGGACCGGGCCGCCGAGGCGGTCCGGGTCGGCGCCCAGGACTTCCTCTTCCGGGACGAGCTGGACGGCCGGCTGCTCAGCCGCGCCATCCGGTACGCGGTGGAACGCAAACGGGCCGACATCGCCCAGTACAAGCTCGCCGAATCCCGGCTCCGGGCCCAGGAGAACGCCCGGCTCGAACGCGGCCTGCTCCCCACCCCGCTGCTCGAAGGCGCCGACCTCCGGTTCGCCGCCCGCTACCGGCCCGGCCGCAGCCGCGCCCTGCTGGGCGGGGACTTCTACGACGCCGTCCGCACCCCCGACGGCACGGTGCACGCGATGATCGGCGACGTCTGCGGGCACGGCCCGGACGAGGCCGCCCTCGGCGTGGAGCTGCGCATCGCCTGGCGCGCGCTGACCCTCGCGGGCCTGTGCGGGGACGACCTGCTGGCCACCCTCCAGGAAGTGATCGAGGTCGAGCGCCCCTGCGAGGAGATCTTCGCGACGCTCTGCACGGTGGACATCTCCCCCGACGGCCGCCGCGCCGGGCTGTGCCTGGCCGGCCACCCCGCCCCGCTGATAACCCGGCCGGGCAGACCGGCGACGCTGCTGCCGTACGAGGACAGCGGCCCGGCACTCGGACTGCTGCCGCGCGCCCGCTGGCCCCGCCGCCAGGTGGAGCTGGGCGGCACCTGGAGCCTGATGCTCTACACCGACGGCCTGATCGAGGGCCGTATCGGGGACGGGCGGGAACGGCTCGGGCAGGACGGAATGGTCGAGATGATCAACCGGCACCTGGAGCGCGGCCTGCGCGGCGAGGGGCTGCTGGAGGCAGCCGTCACCGAAGCCCGCCGCCTGAACGGCGGCGAGCTCACCGACGACGTCGCCGTCGTCCTCCTGGACCGCGCGGGGTAGCGGGCCCGCCGCGGGGCTAGCGGTTGCCGTTGTAGGGCCCGTACGGCCCGTCGCTGCTGCTGCCGCGGCGCCCGCCGCCGGACACCCGCTTCAGCGCGGGCTTCACGTCGACCATGAACACGATCGAGGCGATGAGCCCGGCGATCTGCAGGAACAGCATTCCCAGGAACAGGTCGACCACCACCGTGATCCCGAGGATCACCAGCCAGAACGTCTTGGTCTGCTTGTCGGCGGCCCGGTAGGCGTCCTCGCGCGCCAACAGCGCGAAGACGAAGGCGACGACGGCCAGCACCAGCATGGCGAGCCCGAGCAGCGCCACGACGGAATCGAACCCCTGAATCAACATGCCCTCTACCGCCTCACGACGCGCTTGGCCTCTGTTCCGTCCACGCTACAGACAGAACGGACCGGACACCGTGAAGGTGCCCGGTCCATCCTGTGGTCACTCCGTCACACCGTCACACCGTCACTCAACAGGAGTGGCCTTCTTCGCCGCGGTCCTGCGGGTGGCGGTCCGCTTGGCGGCCGGCTTCTCCGCATCGGCCGAGGCCTCCGCCGGCTCCGGCTCGGAAGCCGGCTCGGGCTCGACCACCGCGGCCACGTCGATGATGTCCTCGGCCACCTCGCCGCGCCACTGCCGGACGGCCTGCTCGCCGTGCTCGGCAACCCGGTCGTAGGTCTCCTTGGCACGCACCGCGTACTCGGCGGCCACCCCGACCCCGCGCAGCGCGAGGTCCTGGGCGGTCTCCCCGATCTTCTTGGGGTCGATGCTCTTCGGGTCGATCGACCCGAGCGCCCCGACCACCCCGACGACCTTGGCGGCAACCGCCTCCAGGTCCTCCTTGGCCCGCTCCTGCACGGCCTTGGGGTCGGTGTTGCGCACCGCCTCGATGCGCGCCGGAGCCTCGGCCCGCAGCTGGTCGATCAGCCCCGGCACCTTCTTGGCCTGCTGCACGGCGTAATCGGCCGTGCCGGCGGCGAAGTAGAGCGGGGTCGGGTCGGTCAGGGTCTTCTTCAGGTCATCGGCGATGGCCATCTTGCCGGTCCTCCCGGATCGCATTTCACTTCGTGGACGGCACCTCGTCAGCGGGGGGCTCGCCCTCGCTGAGCGCGTTCTCCTTGCGGAACGATTCGTAGATCTGCAGCAGCACCTGCTTCTGCCGCTCGTTGATGGACGGGTCGCCCAGAATGACGGCCCGTGTCTCGACCTCGTCCCGGTCCCGCTCGTCGAGGATCCCGGCCTGCACGTACAGGGTCTCCGCGGAGATCCGCAGTGCCTTGGCCAGCTGCTGCAGGATGTCCGCGCTCGGCTTGCGCAGCCCGCGCTCGATCTGACTGAGATACGGATTCGACACCCCTGCCGCATCGGCCAGCTGCCGCAACGAGAGCTGCGCCTGGCGGCGCTGCTCGCGCAGGTACTCGCCGAGATTCCCGACATTGAGGGATGCCATGTCCCGATCCTCCCGCACCCTGCTAACTTTTGCAAGCAGTCGCTTGCAACATCTCCCACCCCGGCGGTCTGACCTCAGGTCAGCGGCCGGCGGCCCGTGATGACCGTGGCCGACCATTCCTCCGAGGAGTCCGCGCGGACCGTGAGGCCCGCCGAGGTCATGGCCGAGGCGGTTGCCGGGGACTGGCGGGTGCTCGTCTCGATCAGCAGGTGCCCGCCCCCGGCCAGCCACGACAGGGCCCCCTCGGCCACCCGGCGCTGCACCGACAGACCGTCCGGGCCGCCGTCCAGGGCCGCACGGGGCTCGTGGTCGCGGGCTTCCGGCGGGAGCAGGGCGATGGAGTCCGTAGGGACGTACGGGGCGTTCACCACCAGCAGGGAGATCCGGCCGCGCAGGGCGGCCGGGAGGGCCGCATAGAGGTCGCCCTCGTGCACCCGGCCGCCGTACGGGGCGACATTGCGCCGGGCGTAGCCCAGCGCCACCGGGTCGATGTCCGCCGCGTGCAGCTCCGTGCCGGGCACGGCCGCGGCCACCGCCGCGCCCACCGCGCCCACCCCGCAGCACAGGTCCACCACCACCGCACCGGGGCGGGCCAGCGCCGCCGCCTGCTGCACCAGGAACTCGGTGCGCCGGCGCGGCACGAAGGCGCCCTGGCCGACCGCCATCCGCAGTCCGCAGAACTCCGCCCAGCCCACCACATGCTCCAAGGGATGGCCGACCGCCCGGAGTTCCACCATCCGCGCCAGGTCCGCGCCCTCCGCCGCCGCGCCCAGCAGCAGTTCGGCCTCCTCCTCCGCGAACACGCAGCCCGCCGCGCGGAGCGTGTCCACCACCCAGCCGGCGTTCGCCGCAGTTGCTGCCACTCAGTCCTCCAAGACCGTCACATCGAGTCGTTCCAGTCGCGCCGGGTCGGCCAGGACGTCGATCGCCACAATCCTGCCCCCGCTGACGGTGAAGCCCATCAGCGCCACCGGCTTGCCCTCCGGCATGGTCACCACCCCCGGCGCCCCGTTCACCAGCGCCGGACGCGCGTACGGCGACAGCCGCTGGAAGGTGAGCGCCTGCCGGGCCACCGCCGCCGCGCCGCGCACCAGCCGCGAAGCACCGCCACCCGCCTCCCCCAGGTCCACCCGCAACACCACCTCCGGGTCCAGCACCGTCAGCAGTTCCTCGAAGTCGCCGCTGCGGGAGGCCGACAGGAACGCCCCCACCACCCTGCGCTGCCGGATCAGATCCGTGTCCGGCACCGGCGCCGCCCCCTGCACCCGCCGGCGGGCCCGGCTGGCCAGCTGGCGGGCCGCCGCCGGGCTCCGCTCCACGATGGGCGCGATCTCGTCGAACGGCACACCGAACATGTCGTGCAGGACGAACGACAGCCGTTCGGCGGGCGCCAGCTGCTCCAGTACCACCAGCAGCGCCAGCCCCACCGAGTCGGCCAGCAGCACTTCCTGCTCCGGGTCGAGCCCCTCGGGCGGGCTCAGGATCGGTTCCGGCACCCGCACCCCGAGGGGTTCCTCGCGCCGGGCCCGGCGGACCCGCAGCTGGTCCAGGCAGACCCGGGCAACCACCGTGGTCAGCCAGCCGCCCAGGTTCTCCACCTCGCGGGTGGAGGTCCGGTCGAGCCGGAACCAGGCCTCCTGAACGGCATCTTCCGCCTCGCTGAGCGAGCCGAGCATCCGGTAGGCGACCGCCCGCAGATGGGACCGCCGCTCCTCGAAACGGGCCGCCAGGAAATCCCGGTCCCGGTCGTCAACGCCTGCGCCGAATTCGTTGGTCATGCCCTTCTGACGCAGCCGCAGCCGCGGATGTGACCGTCAGAAAATGTCCGGGCACCAGGGCCGCCGGGCCGTCCGGAACACCGCGTCCGCCAGCGCCACCGCCCCCGGCCGCAGCTCCCGCACCCGGCCGAGCGCCGCCAGCCGGGCCGCCGAGCCGTCGCCCAGGTAGAGGGCGCCCAGTTCCGCGACGCCGAGCACCAGGTCCGGCTCGGCACCGGTGGTCCCACAGGTGCCGGCGCCCGCATCGAGCAGGTAGCGGCCGGCCGCCAGACCCTGCGGATCCTCGACCTCCAGCACCAGTTGCCCGGGCACCTCGTACGTCCGCGCCCGGAGCGCCCGTACGACGTCCAGCAGCCGCACCCACAGCAGGTCCGCGGAGACCAGCGTGCGGGCCGACCGCGGGTCCGGCAGCAGCTGCGTCACCAGGTCGTCCGGGGCGCGGTGGCCGGTGCGGACCTTCAGCACCCAGTCGATGGAGCAGAGGAAGTGCCACAGGGCGCGCTCCGCCCGCGGGTTCACCGCCAGCAGGTCCGAGACCTGCACGGTGTTCAGCGGGACCTTCGCGTCCGTCCAGTGCTCATCGGACCGGTAGGAGGCGTAGCCCTGTGCCTCGCCGTCGGCCGAGCGGTACACGGCGAAGTACTTCTCCTTGTACGGGCGGGAGTCGAGCGCCTCCAGACCGGTGTCCAGGTTCCACCACCGCTCGTCGCGGCTGACCACGCCCGGGGTCACCGCCCGCAGCCGCCCGTGCAGTCCGGGGCCGGTCCGGCGGGCCTCGGCCGCGTCCACCAGGTCGATCCGGCCGCCGTCGTCGGGCACCGGAAGGCGGCGGTCCAGGCCGGTACGCGCGACGTCGATCTCCCATTCCACCGTCGAGGTGGCGGGCCCGAACCCGTACCGGCCGTAGATCGGGTACTCGGCGGCTATGAGGGTGGCCAGCACGTCGCCGCGCTCCTTGGCCGCCGCCAGGTCCGCCGTCATCATCCGGGTGAGCAGGCCGCGGCGCCGGTGCGTGGGCAGCACCGAGACGGCGGAGACCGCGTTCGCGGGGAGCACTGCACCGCCGGGCACGGTGAGTTCCTGCGCGAACGTCCGGAACGTGGCCACACAGCCGCCGGTGTCCGGGTCGAAGGCCCCCACCGTCCGGTTGAGGTCGTTGTACTTGATCCGCTGGGCGACGTCCCCGTCCGTGACCAGAGGCGAGGAGAGGAAGCCGGTCTGTACCGTGCGCAGCCAGTCGGCCAGCTCGGATTCTGTGACGGAACGGATGTCGGCACTCATGCCAGGCACGCTAGCCGCCGGTCCGCGGTCCGTCGCCTGAATTACGCGAGCAGGTCGTCCACCTGTGCCTCGCCCTCCCGGTAGCGGCGGGTGATCTCCGCACTGCAGTCGTCGGCGGTGCGCTGGAGCTGCTGCCGGCGCCGGGACACCTGCTGCTCGTACCGGACCAGCCGGCCCATGGCGTCGTGGAGTTCGGCGTCGGTACGGGCCGCCAGGTCGGAGAGTTCCACATCGGCCAGCATCTCGGCGGCCAGCAGCCGGAACTCCTCGCTCTGCGGGGTGCCGAGGGTGACATGGCGGGCGGAGACGCTGCGGCTGGAGGGGGCGTCGGCGAGGATCTCGGACAGCCGGTCCACGACCACCGCCGGCACCTCCCGGCCCGCCGGGCCCTCCTGGTCGGTCCGCCGGGCCAGTTCGGCGCGCAGGATGTCGATGCGGCCCTGCAGGATTCTGCGGATGTAGCTCAGGTCGGCCTCGTCGCGCTGGGCGTCCCGGCGCAGGGCCCGCAGTTCGGGCAGTCCGAGGCCGAGGACCCCGGGCGGCTGGACGTCCGGGGTGCGCTGTGCGGGCGGGCGCACCGCCGACACCGGGCCTGCGGCTGCAGCTGCAGAGGTACCAGAAGTATTCATACGAACGTGTCCGTCCCCTCGACCGGTGCATGGGGCACCGCCTCCGTGCATCGTGCCACTGACGGTGGGGCGGACGCAGGCTCAGTGCACCCGATCGGCCCCGGACGGGTGCACGCCTGATACACAGGTGGTATGCGAGCAGTGGTGCAGAGGGTGGACGGCGCGAGTGTGGTCGTGGCCGGTGAGACCGTGGGCGAGATCGTCGGCGAGGGGCTGTGTGTGCTGGTGGGGGTGACCCACGAGGACACCCCGGAGAAGGCGGCGCAGCTGGCCCGCAAGCTGTGGTCGCTGCGGATCCTGGAGGGCGAGAAGTCCTGCAGTGACAACGGCGCGCCGCTGCTGGTGATCTCCCAGTTCACGCTCTACGGGGACGCCCGCAAGGGCCGCCGCCCCACCTGGAACGCGGCGGCCCCCGGGGATGTCGCGGAGCCGCTGGTGGACGAGGTGGTGGCGCAGCTGCGGCAGCTGGGCGCGACGGTGGAGACGGGCCGGTTCGGTGCGGACATGCGGGTCTCGCTGACCAACCACGGCCCGTTCACCGTGCTCCTCGACCTGTAAGGCCGGCAAACCGATACGGCCGCCCTGCTCAGGGAGCGACCACGACCTCCTGGGCCGCCGCGGTCGTCCCGGCCAGCAGCGCCGCATCCACCGGCACGTTCCGCTTGACCAGCGCGAGCGCGATCGGGCCGAGCTCGTGGTGGCGCACCGAGGTGGTGACGAAGCCCAGCTGGCGGCCCTCGGGGCCGTCGGCGGCCAGCCGTACCGGCGTCCCGTGCGGCGGCAGCAGCACCTCGGAGCCGTCCAGGTGGAGGAAGACCAGGCGGCGCGGCGGCTTCCCCAGGTTGTGGACACGGGCGACCGTCTCCTGGCCGCGGTAGCAGCCCTTCTGCAGGTGCACGGCGGTACCGATCCAGCCCAGTTCGTGCGGGATGGTGCGGTGGTCGGTCTCCAGGCCCAGCCGCGGCCGGTGCGCCTCCACGCGCAGCGCCTCGTACGCCAGGAGGCCGGCGGCGGGGCCGTGGGCGGCGGCGAAGCCGGTCAGCTCGGCGCGCGGCAGGAACACATCACGGCCGGCGGGGGTCTCCCGTACGACGTACTTTCCGGGGAGTTCCGTGATGGAGCCGGCGGGCAGGTGTACGACGGCGAAATCGGCGGTCCGGTCCGCGACCTCCACCCGGTAGAAGAACTTCATCGACTCCAGGTAGTCGATCAGCGCCGGCACGGTGTCCGGTTCCACGTGCGCCCAGACCGTCTCGCCGTCGTCGACGAGGTAGAGGGCGTGCTCGATGTGGCCGTTGGCGGAGAGGATCAGCGCCTCGGTGGCCTGCCCCGGCGGCAGTTCGGTGAGGTGCTGGGTGAGCAGCAGGTGCAGCCAGCTCAGCCGCTCCGGTCCGGTGACGGTGAGGACTCCGCGGTGCGAGAGGTCGACGAAGCCGCGGCCGTCCGCGAGCGCGCGCTGTTCGCCGTACAGCTCTCCGTAGTGGGCGGCGACGCCTTCGTCACGGCCTTCGGCGGGCACGGCACCGGGCAGATCAAGCAAAGGGCTGGTCATAGGGCAAGCCTACGACTGCTCGTCCCGGTGTTCGGCGGCGCACTTGCGACAGCGGCCGAAGATCGCGAAGTGCTTCATGTCGGTCTCGAAGCCGAAGGTGGTGTGCAGTTTCGCGATGAACTCGGAGGCGATCTCCTGCTGGGCCTCGATGACGTCCCCGCAGTCCCGGCACACCAGGTGCATGTGGTGGTGCCGGTCGGCGAGGTGGTACGTCGGCGCCCCGTGCCCGAGATGGGCGTGCGAGACCAGTTTGAGCTCCTCGAGGAGCTCGAGCGTCCGGTAGACGGTGGAGATGTTGACCCCGGAGGCGGTCTTCCGCACCTCGACGAGGATCTCGTCCGGGGTGGCGTGCTCCAGGGCGTCCACGGCCTCCAGCACAAGCTGGCGCTGCGGTGTCAGCCGGTAGCCGCGCTGCCGCAGATCGCTCTTCCAGTCGGTGCTCGCCACCCGCCCAGTGTACGGGCGGGTGGCACACCGCAGGGGTCAGCCGTCAGCCGTCAGCGGAAGAAGGCGATGCCGTCGTCCGGCATGTCGGGGAGGTTGCGCGCCATCTCGGCGACCTCCTCCGGGGTGACGACCTTCTTGAGCTGGGCCGACATGTACGGGCGCAGCTCGACGTCCGGGGTGGCCTTCTCCCCGACCCACATCAGGTCGCCCTTCACATAGCCGTAGAGGCGCTTGCCGCCGCTGTACGGGCCGGATGCGGCGGTGCGCGCGATCGCGTCGGTGACCAGGTCGATCTGCGGCTTCCGGTCGGCGAGCTCGCCGTACCAGACCTCGACGACGCCCTGGTCGCGGACCATCACGGTCTCGACCTTGCGGTCCTCGTCGATGCGCCAGTAGCCGGTCTCGGACTCCAGCGGGCGGACCTTCTTGCCCTCGGCGTCGAGCGCCCACGTGTGCGAGACGTACTCCAGGAAGTCCCTGCCGTCGTGGCTGAAGACGACCTCCTGGCCGAAGTTGCACTTCTCCTCACCGGGGAAGTCGAAGACGCCCGCGCCCTCCCAGGTGCCGAGGAGGAAGGCGAGGGGCACGAGGCCCGGGTTCAGGTCGGAAGGGATCTGGATCATGAATGGCTGCTCAGGCGATCTGTGGGAGGGGTCGGTGAACCGGAGGTCAGCGCTGGCCCTGGTAGAGCTTCGCGACGGCCAGCGCGGTGAAGGCGAGGACGCCGACGGCGACCAGGACCAGCAGGGAGGTGAAGACTGCCTCAAGCACGGGGTGCTCCTCGGAGGGTCGGTTCGGGGTGGCTACAGGGCCGGTCCCCAAGCCTACTGGCCCGGGGACCCGGCCACTCTGTGAGGTCCGCCGTTGGGCCGGTCAGCCCAGCAGCTGGTTCTGCAGGATCACCGTCTGGTGGAAGGGGACGGTGGCCGGCTCGGCGCCCTTGCGGGTCTGGAGGACCACGGCCTGGAGGTCGCCGGACTGGATGCAGGCGAGCCGGACGGCGTCGTCGCCGGCGACCGGGGACTCCCGGAGGACGGTGACGTGGTGGTCCGCATCCACGCTGTTCGCGCGGTAGCCCTGCTTCTCGCCCTCCTCTTCCTTCGCCGCGTCCCACTCCTTGTCGGTGGCCAGGGTCGCGCCGCCGACCGGCGCGAAGTAGGAGGTGCAGCCGCTGAACGTGTCCGTGAACGCCGAGGTGTGGAAGCGCAGCAGGTAGATCCGGGTGCGGGTGCCGTCGGGCGTGGTCCATCCGCGGGCCGCGATCTGGCGCAGGCCCTCGTCCCGCAGCTGCGCCTGCAGGCCGGGCCGGGCGTCCGGGGCGTACTCCGCCAGGTAGCTGTCGGGGGTGACGGTGCCGTCCTGCCCCGGCTTCAGGGTGTCGTCCGGGCGGGCTCCGGCGGGGGCCGGCAGCATCAGCCCGGTCAGGGCTGCGTAGTGCACCCCGTCCGGGTTGTCCTCGGCGAACGGCAGCCGGGCGCCCTTGGGCAGCTCCGGCTTGCGGATCTCCGGGTAGTCCCAGCGGCCGTCGGGCTTGGTGGCGAGGCCGGGGACGTCGGTGCGCTCGCGCTCGGTGATCTCGTACGCGACGGCCGTGCCGGTGCCGGCGAAGACCAGCAGGGCGACGGCCCAGCGCAGTACGCCGAAGGCGAGCCGGCGGCGCCGGGCGGCCCGCTCGGGGGCCGGGACCGGGACGACGGGCTCCGGCTCCGGAGCCGGGACCGGGGCCGGGACCGCCTCCGCGGCGGGGGCGGTTTCCGGCGCCTGGGCGGGCTCCGGGGCCGGGGCGGGCTCCGGGGCCGGGGTGGCGGGCTGGTGCTCGGTCATGCGGACTCTCCGGGGGACTTCAGGTGGGTCAGCTGGTTCCGGAAGATGTTCACTGCGCGCGAGACGGCAAGGGGCTTGCCCTCGTACGCGCGGTAGGCGACCAGGTGGTCGCCTTCGACCGCCACGCACTCCAGGGACTCGACCCGGTCCTTGTCCTCGGGACCGATGCTCAGCAGCCAGCACTTGGCCTGGGGGAAGCCGTCCACCGTGGGCGGCTTGCTGCCCTTGTCGGCCACCACGCCGAGCAGCTTCCCGGTCAGAGCGGCGAACTCGCCCAGCGCCTTCGGGTCCGCCTGCATCAGGCTGATCTCGCTGACCATGCCGTTCCCGTCCCGGTAGCTGCGGGCCGCGACCCCCTTGAGCTTCAACTGGGCGAGGGCCTTGTCCCGCTCCTTGCGCTCGGCACCGGACAGGCCGGTCCGCTGCTCCTTCAGACGCTCGACCGCCTTGGCACCGGGCACGAAGTAGTCGTTGCCCTCCACGCCGAAGTCCGGGCCGGGCCGGTGGCCGTCGGGCATCGGCAGCAGCTTGGCGGCCAGCGGGTGCAACGGTGCGGACGGCGGCTCCTCCGCCGTCGCGGACAGGTCCGCCGCCGACGCGTCCGCGGGCGTCCAGTAGCGGGTCGGGGAGGCGAGCTCGGCCTCGGTGAACTTCTGGGCACTCACGACGCAGGCGCCCAGCACACCGAGGGCCGCGAGGCCGCCGACGAGCATGGCGCCCTGCCGGCGGCGGTTCGGCCTGCTCTGCTCCGGCGCGTCCCGCACATCCGGTGCCTCCGGGCCGTCCGTGCCGGGCGTGATGTCGTCCTGCAGTTCGATCACAGTCGCTCCAGCTGACGCTCGACGAGGCTCATGAGGGCCTTCTCGGTGATGGGCTTGCCGCGCTGGTCGGCGTACCAGATGTCGACGACGGTGTCGCCGCGGCGGACGAGGGCCCGGGCCCGGCTCAGCGGGTGGTACCCCGGCTTGTTGTCCACCGGGTAGATCCAGACCCCGCCGACCTCGCGCGAGACGCCCGGGATCGCCACACCCTGGTGTCCGGCGAACTTGTCCTCCGCCTGGTAACTCGACTGGTCCGATTGGTAGTCGTCGGCTCCCGACCGGTCCTGGAACTGGATCAGCCGGACCTCGACGTGCCGGTTCTCGTTTTCCGACCACCGGCTCACTGCGATCCGCCGCAGCCCGTCCGCGGCCAGCCGGGGGGCCATCCGGTTGGGATGCTCGAAGAAGTCGGTGACGAACACCTCCAGCGGCTCGTAGCCGGACCATGCGTCCCGCGTTCCGCCGGGTGCCGGGAGCAGCGCCTTCGTCAGGTCCTCGTCGGACCGGTGGCGGCGGTTCGCGTTGACGGTCTGCTCGGTGGTCGCGTCGTCCGCGGCCACCGGCTTCGGGGCCGGGAGGTGCTGCTGGGCCAGCGGCGGCAGCGGCGTGGGCGGGCGCCCGCTCTGTACGGCGTACCCGGTGGCCGTACCGGCCAGGACGCCGAGCACGACCGCCACCGCGATCAGTGCGACCGTACGGCCGACGCGGCGCGGGCCGCGGCCGGGATCGGGAGCAGAAGCGGGATCGGGAGCGGGCGCCGGAGCGGGATCGGGCGCCGGGTCGCGCGCCGGTTCGGGCGCTGCGTCCGGGCCGGTCTGTTCGGTTTCCAAAGAGGTCCCCCCACAGGACGTGAAACACAGGTTCCGTCACCTGTGCACACGCAAGACCCGTGCCGGGGCCAAGCAGTTGTACGCGCCGGTATTACGGTTCGGCATCCCCGTGGCGCCGCGGCTTGCCGTCCAGCTCGTCCCACCATTCGTCCGAGGTGGGATCGCCCGAGGGGTCGTCCCACCAGCGGTCGTCCGGGCCGCGCCGGTTCGCGATCGTCGCCGCGACCGGCAGGATGATCATCGCCACCACGCACAGGGCCACGGCCGCCTCCACCGACCACAGCCGCACGAAGCTCCAGGCGGAGACGAACAGGAAGAGGCATCCGCCCATCAGCAGGAAGTAGACGCGTCGGCGCCGGGCGTACATGCCTCCAGGGTAGGACGGCACGAAGGGCCGCACCCCGGTTCAGTGGCGTCCAACCCCCGGGGGTGCGGCCCTTCGGCCGGTCAAGCTGTCGTGATCGTCGTTCAGACGGCGATCGCGACGTCCGTCACGCCGCCGGCTTCGGCGACGTGCACGGCGCGGTCCGCCTGGCCGCCGGGCACCAGCGCCCGCAGCGTCCAGCTGCCGGTGGCGGCGTAGAAACGGAACTGGCCGGTGGCCGAGGTCGGGACCTCGGCGGTGAACTCACCGGTCGAGTCCAGCAGCCGGACGTAGCCGGTGACGGGCTCGCCGTTCTGGGTCACCTGGCCCTGGATGGCCGTCTCGCCCGGCTTGAGGGTCGAGAGGTCGGGCCCGCCGATCTGTGCTCCACACATGTTCTCTGTCCTGTCCTAGAGAGGTCGCTTGCCCGGGAACTACTTGTTGGCGCCGAGCTCGATCGGCACGCCGACCAGGGAGCCGTACTCGGTCCAGGAACCGTCGTAGTTCTTGACGTTTTCCTGGCCCAGCAGCTCGTGCAGCACGAACCAGGTCAGCGCGGAGCGCTCACCGATGCGGCAGTAGGCGATGGTGTCCTTCGCCAGGTCGACCTGCTCCTGCTCGTAGAGGGCCTTGAGCTCGTCGTCCGACTTGAAGGTGCCGTCGTCGTTGGCGTTCTTCGACCACGGGATGTTGCGGGCGCTCGGCACGTGGCCGGGACGCTGCGACTGCTCCTGCGGGAGGTGGGCCGGGGCGAGCAGCTTGCCGGAGAACTCGTCGGGCGAGCGGACGTCGACCAGGTTCTGGTTGTCGATCGCGGCCACGACGTCGTCGCGGAAGGCGCGGATCGAGGTGTCCTGGGCCTGGGCCTTGTATTCGGTGGCCGGGCGCTTGGGGACCTCGGTGCCGTCGACCAGGTCGCGGGAGTCGAGCTCCCACTTCTTGCGACCGCCGTCGAGGAGCTTGACGTCCTGGTGGCCGTAGAGCTTGAAGTACCAGTAGGCGTAGGACGCGAACCAGTTGTTGTTGCCGCCGTAGAGAACGACGGTGTCGTCGTTGGCGATGCCCTTGGCGGAGAGGAGCTTCTCGAAGCCCTCCTGGTCCACGAAGTCGCGGCGGACCGGGTCCTGGAGGTCCTGCTTCCAGTCGATCCGGACGGCGTTGCGGATGTGGTTCTTGTCATAGGCGGACGTGTCCTCGTCCACCTCGACGACGACGACCTTCGGGTCGTCCAGGTGGGCCTCGACCCAGTCGGCGTCTACGAGGACGTCGCTGCGGCTCATGGTGTTCTCCTCCGGGGCAGTGTGCGGCGGGGCGGTGCGGATGCTGCGGGTGCTGCGTGCAGGTGCGTGTTTCCGGGTGCGCTCGTGGTTCCTGCGCGGGGAGGCGTAGGGCGGGAGGCAGCTGCGGTCACGCGGGAACGGCCGTCGTACGGCCGGCGGGAGCGACGCCGAACGTCGCGCTCGGTCAGCGACAGAGCATGGCGGCGACGCGACACAGGTCTACTGCCCGTCGCTTCGTGAGGTCCGCCTGCATTCGCTTCATGGGCATGGATCGTAGGGACGAACCGGCGGCCCTGTCACCGGTGTGTCATATATCGAGACAGGATCGTCCGCATCTCGGGATGCGGGGCCCTACCCAGACCCTGCGCAGCGGCTCCGGAGCCCGGCCCCGCCCGGCCTGGGACCCGTTCATCTGCGGATCGGACCGACCCGTCTCACTATCCGGGAATCTGCCATTCCGGAGATCGGCCGAAGGCGGGCCGGAGGCCGCCAGGCGGTCGGCCGGCGGGCGCGCTCAGCCCGCCAGGTCCACCTTGGAGCCGCTCACCGTGAGGTGGACGCCCTCCTGGTCGGAGGTGAGCGCCGACAGCTTCAGGCCGGCCGGCAGACCGCCGTCCAGCCGGCGGTCGAAGTCGGTCTCGCTGCGGACCAGCTCCTCAAGGCCGGGAATCCCCCCGCCGGGCACCTCGTCGGCCCGCACCCGGACCGTGGAGCCGTCGACCAGGGTGATGGTGGAGATCACGCTGCGGGTGATGGACCGGCCCAGCAGGTCCACGGTGGCGGTCACCTTCACCTTGCCCGGGGACCCGCCGTAGGTGACGGTCGCGCCGCTGGTCGAGGCCTTGGTCAGGTCCTCGTAGGTCACCAGCGCCGAGCCGTCGGCCCGCTCCGCGGTGCCGCCGGTGTAGTCGCCGTTCAGCTTCACGTCGTGGAAGCGGGAGTCCAGCCGGGCGATCCGCATCCGCCGGCCGTCGGCCGTGGCCTCCACGCCCTTGAGGTGGACGTCGACCCGGTCCAGCCGGTGGCCCAGCGCCTGGGTGAGGAACGGGAAGCCGCTGATGTCCACCTCGGTGCCGTCGATCGCCGCCCGGTGCGTCCGCACCTTCTCGGCCATCTTGTCCTCGGCATAGCCGACGGCGATCCGGTCGGCGGCGACCAGCAGGCCGACGAGCACCAGCCCGATGATCAGCAGCACGCGTATGAGACGCAGTTGCATGTCCCGTTCCCCCCAGTGAGCATTCAGATCGATCTTGCGTACGGACCGCTAGTTCACCACGCGCCCCATCAGGTAGATCGCGGGGGCGGCGACGGCCAGCGGCAGCGCCACTCCGGCGGTCATGTGGACGAACTTGGAGGGGTAGTCGTACGCGGCCACCCGCAGCCCGATCAACGCGCACACCCCGGCGGCCAGGCCGACCAGGGCACCGCCGGCGCCGATCGTGGTCATCCCGCCGACCGCGATGCCGGCCCCCGCCGCCGCGGCCAGCGAGACGCCCACGGAGGGGGCGGCCGGCAGCGGCAGCGCACGGGTGAACACGGCCACCGCGACGGCTGCCGCGCCGACCGTCACGGCGGCGGAATCGGCGGCCAGGTAGCCGGCGCAGACGATGGCGAGGGCGGCGGAGGCCACCGAGGCCATCAGGCCGTACATGCGCTCGTCGGGCTCGGCCCGGCTGCGCAGCTGGAGGACCAGGGTCAGCAGCACCCAGGCGCCGAGCGTGCCGATGATCGCGCCCGGGCGGTACGCCTCCTCGACGGCGAGCACGGCGAGGTCCGCCGCCACGGCCCCGGCGAAGGCGAGGGCGATGCCCTGGCGGGCCGGCCACATGCCGTTGAGCCGGAACCAGCCGGCCGCGGTGAGCGCCTGCAGGGCGATGAGCGGCACCAGCAGGGCCAGGTCCGCGATCGCGGCGGCACCGGCCAGGAGCGCGCCCAGCGCGACGGTGACCAGGGCGGCCTGCGGGCCGGGGTCGATGATCGGGGACCGGCCCTCGGCGCGGGCCTGGCGCGGGTCCCTGATGCGGGTGCTGCCGGCGAGGGTGGGGGTGGAGTACGCCTCGGCCACGGCGGCGCCGGCCGCGGGCTCGGGGGCGGACTCGGCGCCCGGGGCGGCGACCGGGGCGGCGGCGTGCTCGGCCACCGGCTCCGGGGTGTCGTACGCCGGATAGGGCGGCAGGTACGCGGTCTCCGCCGGGTCGGCGGGGGCAGCGGGCGCGGCGTGGCCGGGGGCGTGGCCGATGGGAGCGGCGTGGCCGGCCGGCTCGGCGCCGGGACCCGGGTACGGCGGCAGGTACGCCGTCTCCCCCGCGTCGGCCGGGCCGGGGTACGGCGGCAGATAGGCCGTCTCCGCGGCCCCGGGCACCGCCTGCTGCGGCAGCTGCGCGGGCGCGGGCGCCTCGTCCCGGAACCAGCCCTCGGGAGCCACCGGCGCGGGTTCCCAGCCGCCGGCCGGCCCGGGCTGCACCGGGGCATCGCCCGGGTACTGCTGCGCGTACGGGTGGTAGGCCTGCTCGGCCGCCAGGGGCTGCGGTTCCGCCCAGGAGGGCTGCGCCACCGGGTCCGGCCCGGCCGGGGCGGCGGCCGGCTCCTCCCGGAACCAGCTGTCCGGGGCGGCGAGCGGCTGCGCCTGGCCGGGCACCGCCCCCAGCGAGGGCTGGTACGTGGTGTCCCAGGTGTCCGTCTGCCAGGTCTGGGTGGCGTACGGGTCCTGCGGCAGCGGGGGCTGCGGAGGCTGGTGCCCGGGTTGGTGCGGGTCCTGCGGATCCTGGGGGTGGTGCTGCCCGTACGGGTTCTCGGGAGTGCTCATGGGGTTCCGGTCACCCGCCCGCGAACGGCGGCAGGACCTCGACGGTGCCGCCCTCGGTCAGCAGGACCTCGTCATGGCTGCGCTTGCCCACCTGGTGGCCGTCCACCAGGAAGGAGCAGCGCTGGAGCACCCGGCTCAGCTCCCCGGGGTGCGCGGACCGCACCGCGCCGAGCGCCTCTGCCAGTGTTTCCGCCGCGTACGGCTCCTCCGCCGTCCCGGCCGCGGCCTTCGCCGCCGCCCAGTAGCGGATGGTTCCCGCTGCCACTGCAGCTCCTTTCGTCGGCTCCGTACCGTCGGCCTCCATGATGACGCCTCGCGCGGCCACCGGCGGCGTGCCCCGGCGCGCCCCTCGTGCGCCGTCGGGTACCGAGTGGGGGTCCACCGAACCGGTGAAACCGGGCATAACCTGCCCGCGGCCCGGGGCGCAGGGTGGTAGGAACCACAGAAGTCGTATGTCAGGCGCCCTCGGCCCGGAATGGCCCGGCGGGCTATCCTGGCGGGGAAGAGGATCCGGGCAACGTAGCCCCCCGGGTCCTTTTGTGCTTTCTGCACGTTGAACACAGTGCGAACAGTTGCGAACAGTGGAATCCATGCGGGCCTCAGGGCGCGGGGACCGCAACCCGTACAGAGCACGTCCTCGACGGGACCGAGGAGGAACCGACGTGATGGGCCAGCCATTCCTGCACGATGAACGCACGACCACCACCGCCGGGAGGTCGTCGCGATGAGCTCCCTGCTGCTGCTGACCAACGCCCTGCAGCCCTCCACCGAGGTGCTGCCCGCCCTCGGACTGCTGCTCCACAACGTACGCGTCGCGCCCGCGGAGGGCCCGGCCCTGGTGGACACCCCAGGCGCCGACGTGATCCTCGTCGACGGCCGGCGCGACCTTCCGCAGGTGCGCTCCCTCTGCCAGCTGCTGCGCTCCACCGGGCCGGGCTGCCCGCTGATCCTCGTGGTGACGGAAGGCGGCCTGGCGGCCGTCACCGCCGACTGGGGCATCGACGACGTGCTGCTGGACACCGCGGGGCCGGCGGAGGTGGAGGCCCGGCTGCGGCTGGCGACCGGACGGCAGCAGCTCGGCTCGGACGACTCCCCGATGGAGATCCGCAACGGCGACCTGTCGGTCGACGAGGCGACGTACTCGGCGAAGCTCAAGGGCCGGGTGCTGGACCTGACCTTCAAGGAGTTCGAGCTGCTGAAGTACCTGGCGCAGCACCCGGGCCGGGTCTTCACCCGGGCCCAGCTGCTGCAGGAGGTCTGGGGCTACGACTACTTCGGCGGCACCCGCACGGTGGACGTCCACGTACGGCGGCTGCGCGCGAAACTCGGTCCCGAGCACGAGTCGCTGATCGGCACCGTCCGGAACGTCGGCTACCGCTTCGTTACGCCGGAAAAGGTCGAGCGGGCCGCCGAGGAGGCCGCCCGCAAGACGGCCTCGGCCTCGGCCGCGACCTCGGCCCCGGCGGAGGGACCGGCCGGCGTCCCCCGGATGGCGGACGGCGAACTGGACGGGGCGGTGGATGCCCGGTCCGCAGGACGCCCTGCCCAGAGGTAGGTCACCCCGCGTAGACTGCCGCGCGTGGCCAAGGTGACGCGGGATGACGTAGCACGACTGGCGGGTACCTCTACCGCGGTCGTTTCGTATGTCATCAACAACGGACCCAGGCCGGTCGCCCCGGCCACGCGCGAGCGTGTCCTCGCAGCCATCAAGGAGCTGGGGTACCGGCCCGACCGGGTCGCCCAGGCGATGGCCTCGCGGCGCACCGACCTCATAGGCATGATCGTCCCCGATGCGCGGCAGCCGTTCTTCGCGGAGATGGCGCACGCGGTCGAGCAGGCCGCCGCCGAGCGCGGAAAGATGGTGCTGGTCGGCAACTCCGACTACCGGACCGAGCGCGAGGTCCACTACCTGCGGGCCTTCCTCGGGATGCGGGTCTCCGGCCTGATCCTGGTCAGCCAGGGCATGAGCGAGCAGGCCGCGTCGGAGATCGAGGCGTGGGACGCGCGGGTGGTGCTGCTGCACGAGCGCCCGGAGGCGATCGACGACGTCGCGGTGGTGACGGACGACATCGGGGGCGCACAGTTGGCCACCCGGCACCTGCTGGAGCACGGGCACGCATACGTCGCCTGCATCGGCGGCATCGAGAACACCCCGTCGGTGGGCGACCCGGTCGCCGACCACGTCGAGGGCTGGCGGCGGGCCATGGTGGAGTCCGGGCGGTCGGTCGAGGGCCGGCTGATCGAGGCCCCGTACAACCGGTACGACGCGTACCGCGTCGCCCTGGAGGTGCTGGCGCGGCCCGACCGGCCGACGGCGATCTTCTGTGCGACGGACGACCAGGCGATCGGGGTGCTGCGGGCGGCGCGGGAGCTGCGCATCGACGTGCCGACGGAGCTGGCGGTGGCGGGCTTCGACGACGTGAAGGAAGCGGCGCTGACCGATCCGCCGCTGACGACCATCGCCTCGGACCGGCCGGCGATGGCGCGGGCGGCGGTGGACCTGGTGCTGGACGATGCGCTGCGGGTGGCGGGGTCGCGGCGGGAACGCCTGAAGCAGTTCCCGTCGGCCCTGGTCATCCGCCGCAGCTGCGGCTGCGCCTAACGGCCCCCGGGGGGCCGCGCCAACCCGGGCCGGTCCGCTGCGCGGTGCCTTCCCCCACCCCGCCCCTTCTCCCCCAGCTACCGCTGGGAGGTGCCCCCAGAAACCGGGGCCCCGCCCCACGCCCTGCCCGGTGCCCCGGCCCGAGGGGCGGAGCCCCTGGCGCCCTCAGGCGCGGGGTCGGCTAGGGCGGTGGTGGGCCGTAGAGGGTGGTGAGGGCTGCGGCCAAGGTGGCCAGGTGGGTGCGGGCGGACGGGGGTTCCAGGATCTCGAACCTCGCCCCCAGACCCGCCAGCTGTGCGGCCACCACCTCCGGTGACGGGCCGTCCACCTCCACCTCGATGGACAGCCGCCCCTCCCCCGGAGCGATCCGCACCCGGCTCCCGAACAGCCTCCGCAGCAGCCCCTCCACGCCCGGCTCCGCCCGCCCCCGCACCGTCGCAGCCCCCAGCCGCTCCTCCATCCGCCCCGCCAGCTCCCGCCAGGCGACCGCGAGGTCGAAGCCCTCCGGCCGGTCCACCGGCTCGCCGGTCGGCTCGGCCGAGGCGATCCGGTCGAGCCGGAACATCCGCAGCCCCCGGTCCGTCCCCGCCACCAGATAGCGCGCCCCCGCCTTCGAGACCAGGCCCAGCGGATCCACCGTCCGCACCCCGACCGGCTCACCCGGCCGCGCATGGCCCAGGCGGAGCCGCACCCCGTCCACCACCGCACGCTCCACCACCGAAGCCGAAGCCGAAGCCGGAGCCGGAGCCAGGGCCGCCCGGCCGCCCGACCAGTCCGTGGCGTCGCCGAGCTCCGCCCGCGATGCCGCCTCCGCGCCCGCCCGCAGCGGCGCCGGCAGGGCCCGGACCAGTTTGCGGAGCGCCGTCCGCAGTTCGGGCGAAGCCGCCCACGGGCCGGTGACCAGGAACAGCGCCCGGATCTCCGCCTCCGTCAGCCCGGTCAGATCGGTCCTGGCACCGCCGACCAGCTCCCAGCCGCCGCCCCGCCCGCGGGTCGCGTACACCGGAATGCCCGCCGCCCCCAGCGCCTCCAGGTCCCGGCGCGCAGTCCGCTCGGACACCTCCAGCTCGGCCGCCACCTCGGCCACCGTCACCCGTCCGCGCGTCTGCAGGAACAGCAGGGCCGCCACCAGTCGATCAGCACGCATGCCGGTCATCCTCGCCGGAAAACAGGCCAGAAGATGGCCACTTCAGCCCGGAGAGTGGGGGCGTCGCCAAGGAACGAGCCAGCAGGCAAAGGAAACCGACATGATCGTGATCACCGGGGCCACCGGAAACGTGGGCCGCCCGCTCGTCACCACCCTGACCGCCGCCGGCGAACGGGTCACCGCCGTCTCCCGCACCGCCACCGGCTCCCCGCACCACCGGGTCGCCGACCTCGCCGACCCCGGCACCCTGCGCCCCGTACTCGACGGCGCCGACGCGCTGTACGTGATCGTCGCCGGCTGCGGCCAGGACCTGGACCCGCAGGGGATCCTGGACACCGCCAAGGCCGGTGGCGTACGGCACGTGGTGCTCCAGTCCTCGCAGCTCACCGGCACCCGGCCGGACTCCTCCTCGCACGCCCCCCTCCGCGCCTTCGAAGAGGCGGTGCGCGGGTCCGGGCTGGACTGGACGGTGCTGCACCCGGCCGGCTTCGCCTCCAATGCCGGCCTGTGGGCGGAGCAGGTCCGCGCCCGGCGCACGGTCGCCGCGCCCTTCGGCGACGTCGGACTGCCGGTCGTCGACCCGGCCGACATCGCGGCGGTGGCGGCGACCGTACTGCGCGACCGCCGCCGCCATGCCGGTCGTACGTACGTCCTCACCGGACCGGAGGCCATCACGCCGAGGGAGCAGGCCCGGGCCCTCGGGGAGGCCGTGGGCGAGCCGGTGCGGTTCGAGGAGCTGAGCCGAGAGGCGGCCCGGGCGCAGCTGCTGCACGTGATGCCGGCGGTGGTGGCCGAGGGCACGCTGTCGGTACTGGGCGAGCCGTCCGCGCAGGAGCGGGAGGTGAGCCCCGATGTGGAGCGGCTGCTCGGCCGCCCGGCAGGGTCGTTCGCGGGGTGGGCGGCCCGGAACGCGGCTATCTTCCGCTGACGGGCCTTCACCGGCCGAAGCGGCTCGCTTATATGGGGCATACGCGGTTCTGTCGGGCTTCTCAGTCTGCGCTCAGAGAGTTCTCATCATCGGCCACCAGAGTCGTGGTCATGACCGAGAGCCACCGCCGCGAAGGCGAGTACCACGAGGAGAACCGCCCGTCCCAGCCCGGCGGCTGGTACCCGCCGCCGCCCACCACCCCGCCGGCCGCCCCCGGCTGGCACGAGGCGCACCAGCCGGTCATCGCGGGCGAGCCCGCACCCGCCGGCCCCGCCGAGCCCGCCCCGCACACCTCGCACGCCCGCGCCAAGAAGCCGGTCGCCCTGCTGGCGGCCGTGGCCATCGTCGCCGCGCTGGTCGGCGGCGGCACCGCCGCGGCCGTGCAGCAGTTGACGAACGGCGGCTCCGGCTCCGGCGGCGGTTTCGCCGGGAGCCCCATCTCCCAGTCCTCGAACGGCACCGTCTCGGGCGTCGCCGAGCAGGTCAGCCCCTCCGTCGTACGGATCGACACCCGCACCGGGAACGGCCAGGGCACCGGCTCCGGCATCGTCCTCACCTCCGACGGTGAGATCGCCACCAACAACCATGTGATCAACGGGGCCTCCGAGATCCAGGTGACGATGAGCGACGGCAAGAAGTACCGGGCCAAGACCGTCGGCACCGACCCGGACAAGGACCTGGCGCTGATCAAGCTGGAGGGTGCGAGCGGGCTCAAGCCGGCCAAGCTGGGCGACTCCGACCGCCTCAAGGTCGGCGAGGAGGTCGTCGCCATCGGCTCCCCCGACCAGCTGACCGGCACCGTCACCCGCGGCATCGTCTCGGCCCTGGACCGCCAGGTGAACGTGCCCAAGTCGGAGACCCCGCAGCAGCAGCCGCGGGGCGGCTGGCCCTTCTCCTTCGAGGGGCAACAGTTCAACGGCGACACGGGCAGCAACACCACCTCGTACAAGGCGATCCAGACCGACGCCTCGCTCAACCCGGGCAACTCCGGGGGCGCGCTGGTCAACATGAACGGCGAGATCGTGGGGATGCCCTCGGCGATCTACTCGCCGGCCGGCGACGGCTCCAAGGCCGGCAGCGTCGGCCTCGGCTTCGCCATCCCGGTCAATACGATCAAGGCCGACCTGGACTCGCTGCGAGCGGGCGGGCCCGGCGGAACGGGCACCGGCTCGTCGGACCGCGGCCCGGGCTCCGGCTCGACGGGCTGGGACACCGCCTTCTAGGGGGTGATCCCCCGGACACCGCCTTCCCGGGGGTGTCCGGGCGGCGTGCGACGCTGGAACGGGCGGCAGCCGCCGCCCCGCCCGTCCGCCCGTCCGCCCGACCACGCCATGTACAGGGGGCCACCGTGAATCCCGCCGAAGGCGACCCGCAGCGGGTCCTCATCGTCGACGACGAACCCGCCGTCCGGGAGGCCCTGCGCCGCAGCCTCGCCTTCGAGGGGTACGGCACCGAAACCGCCGTCGACGGCCTCGACGCCCTCGACAAGACAGCCGCGTACGAACCGGACCTGATCGTGCTCGACATCCAGATGCCCCGTATGGACGGCCTGACCGCCGCCCGCCGGCTGCGCGCCGCCGGTTCGGTCACCCCGATCCTGATGCTGACCGCCCGCGACACCGTCGGCGACCGCGTCAGCGGCCTCGACGCCGGCGCCGACGACTACCTGGTCAAGCCCTTCGAGCTGGACGAGCTCTTCGCCCGGGTCCGCGCCCTGCTGCGGCGCAGCGCCTACGCGGCCCGTACCGCAGCCGCCGCCGCGCCCGCCGAGGACAGCATGGCCTTCGGCGACCTCCGGATGGACCTCGCCACCCGCGAGGTCACCCGGAACGGCCGCCCGGTGGAGCTGACCCGCACCGAGTTCACCCTGCTGGAGATGTTCCTCGCGCACCCCCGCCAGGTCCTGACCCGCGAGCAGATCCTCAAGACCGTCTGGGGCTTCGACTTCGAGCCCAGCTCCAACTCCCTCGACGTGTACGTGATGTACCTGCGCCGGAAGACCGAGGCGGGCGGTGAGCCGCGGCTGGTCCACACGGTGCGCGGGGTGGGTTACGTCCTGCGGGCCGGCGAGAGCGGGACCCCCGAGTGAGCGCGGGCCCGGTGGCCAGGTTCCGGGCGCTGCCGTTGCGCGGCCGGCTGGCGCTGCTGGTGGCGGTGGCCGTGGCGGTGGCCGTGGCGGCCGTCGCCACGGTCGCCTGGTTCATGGTCCGCACCCAGCTCCGCGACCAGCTCGACGCCTCGCTGCGCTCCACCGACGCCCGGGACCAGGCCAAGGTGCTGCGGGTGGGCTGCCTGTCCAGCCCGCCGGTCGGGGGCGGCCAGTTCGTCAGCAACCTCAATGCGATCGTGCAGGTCAACCTGGCCGACGGCGGCCACTGCTGGCTGGACGGCCGGGACACCCTCCCGGTGACCCGGATCGAGCGGGAGATCGCGAGCGGGGAGCGCGGGGCGACGATGTACGACTCCACGACCCTCGACGGGGACCGGGTACGGGTCTACAGCCAGCCGGCGCTCGTCGACACCCAGCGGGTCGCGCTGGCCGTGGCCAAGCCGCTGGCCGACATCGACAAGCCGCTCTCCACCCTGGCCTGGGTGCTCCTGCTGGTCAGCGGTATCGGCGCAGTCGGGGCCGGGGCCGCCGGGCTGGTCGTCGCGCGGACCGGCCTGCGGCCCGTGGACGAGCTGACCGGGGCCGTCGAGCACATCGCCCGGACCGAGGACCTGACCGTACGGATTCCGGAAGAGGGCGATGACGAGATCGCCCGGCTCTCCCGTTCCTTCAACTCGATGACCGCGGCCCTGGCCTCCTCCCGGGACCGGCAGGCGCAGCTCATCGCCGATGCCGGGCACGAGCTCCGTACCCCGCTGACCTCGCTGCGGACGAACATCGAGCTGCTCGCCCGGAGTGAGGACACCGGCCGGGCCATCCCGCCCCAGGACCGGCGGGAGCTGCTGGCCTCGGTGAAGGCGCAGATGACCGAACTGGCCTCGCTGATCGGGGACCTCCAGGAGCTGTCCCGGCCGGACGCGGCCGTGCCCGGGCCGCTCCAGGTGGTGGCGCTGCACGAGATCGCCGAGACCGCGCTGTCCCGGGCCCGGCTGCGCGGGCCGGAGCTGGTCTTCGGCTCCGACATCCGGCCCTGGTACGTACGGGGCGAGGCCGCCGCGCTGGAGCGGGCGGTGATGAACGTGCTCGACAACGCGGTGAAGTTCAGCCCGCCGGGCGGTTCGGTCGAGGTGGCGCTGCGGGCCGGCGAGCTGACCGTACGCGATCACGGTCCGGGTATTCCGGCCGAGGAACTTCCGCATGTGTTCGAGCGGTTCTGGCGCTCGCCCACCGCCCGGGCGCTGCCCGGCAGCGGACTCGGTCTGTCGATCGTGGACCGTACGGTCCGCCGGGCGGGCGGTACGGCCGAGCTGCGGGCGGCGGCCGACGGCGGTCCGGGCACGGAGGCGGTGCTCCGCATTCCGGGTGCGCCCACCCCGCCGCCCGGGACCCCCTCAGACGGTCTTGCGGGCGGGCAGTGGGTTGTGGGCGAGCAGTGACTCGATGAAGCCGCCGCGGGTGTTGGGGAAGTCCATGGGGACGACCCCGAGACCGGTCCGGCCGGCCATCTCGGCGCCGGCCACGAAGGAGTGGATCTGCGGGTTGAGGCGGTCGGCGTTCCAGCGCGGCGGCATGTAGGCGGACGTGGAGACGTAGTTGACGAACAGCTTGCCGGGCTGCTGGACGGCCTTGCGGAAGTGGTTCTCGATCTTCCCGCGCTTGGCGAAGGGCTCGGCGTTCCAGTCGTCCTGGATGTCGAAGTGGGTGCCGTCGCCGTAGCGGATGCCCGGCAGTCCGCCGTTGTCGGCGAGCAGGACCACCTTGCCGCGGGCCTGGCCGAGGGCCGGCAGGGCGGAGGCGATGTGGAAAAGCCCGCGCCAGCCACGGCGGTCCAGGTAGTCGTCGAAGACGGCGCGGAAGGTGGCGTCGCTCTCGCCCGAGTACTCCTGCTTGACCCGCATGAGGATGGTCTCGGTGGGGTGGGTGGCCAGGAAGCCGGCGCAGGAGACGAGCACGTCTCCGAACATCAGGTGCTGGTAGAAGGACCCGTGGTGGATGGCGAAGGAGCCGCCGGTCACCCGGCAGCGGACGTCCAGGAAGCGGATTCCGGCCTCGAGCTGCGGGCCGATGCCGATGTTCTGGCAGGCCACGTACAGGCCGCCGTGGAGTGCGCCGGAGTCGTGGGTGCCGGGGATGGTCATCCGCTGCAGGGCGGTGCCGTCGGGGAGCGCCGCCATCCAGTCCCGGGTGCCGAGCGCTGCCGCGGTCGCCGGGGCGGTGGCCGCCCCGAGTCCGGCGATGGCGGTGCCCGCCGTCAGTGCGCCGACCAGAAAGGTCCGCCTGTCCAGTGCCATGCCCGTGCCCGCCCCTTCGCCGGCTGCCGCGTCAGCCGGATTATGGCGTGCACAGGTCAGGAATAACTACCCATCGGTAGCGCCGAGTTGAGGCCCGGAGCCCTCCAGCAGATCGGCCAGCCCGCGCAGTCCGGCCACCAGATCCCGCCCACTGGGGGCCTGCTCCGGATCGGTCAGCCACTGCGTCATCACCCCGGTCAGCAGCGCCATCTGCACCGAACCGAGCCCGCGCACATCGGCCTCGGCCACCTCCGACTCCGGCACCCCGCGCAGCTGCGCGGCGATCTGCCGGCGGCTGGCGCGCTGCCCGGCTGCCAGCGCCGCGAGAAGCGCGGGCGAGGTCTGGGCGTGCACAAAGGCCTCGACCGAGGCGGTCCACAGCCAGCGCTGCTCGGTGAAGGAGCGGACCTTGCGGGTCCACACGTCGGCGTACCGCTCCTCCGCACTGTCCCCCACCCCGGTCAGGCTGCCGACCTCCGCGCCCCACTCGTCGAGCGCGGCGAACAGCGCCTGGTCGAGCAGCACCTCGCGGGACCCGAAGTGGTAGCCGATGGCGGCACTGCTGACCCCGGCCGCGGCGGCGATGTCCCGGACGGTCGTCCGCAGGTACCCCTTCTCCTCCAGGCAGCGACGCGCCCCGGCCAGCAGATCCTCACGATTTCCCATGCCGGGATCGTATGCCCAGCCGATCTGATCCATACGCCCGTATAGATCGGATGATCTATACGACGGTATTGCGCAAGCGAGCAAAGATCTTCTACGGTGACGGGGACCGGCCGAGGCAGTCCGCCCGCCGGCCGACGAGGGGAGATCACCGTCATGACCGGAACCGACCGGGTCCGCGACGCGGCCATCGCGGCAGCCGCCGACTCCGCCCGCCTCCGCCACACCCTCACCATCGACGGCCGGGCGCTCTCCTACCTGGACTTCGGCGGCCCCGGCCGCCCGCTGCTCGCCCTGCACGGCGGCCTCTCCGAGGGCCTGATCTACGCCGACCTCGCCGGCCGGCTCGGCGCGGAATGGCGGGTCATCGCCCCCGACCAGCGCGGCCACGGCGACTCCGACCGGGCCGCCGCCTACGACCGGGCCGGCTACCTCGCCGACCTCGTGGCCCTGCTCGGACACCTCGGCCTCGGCCCGCTCCCGGTGCTCGGCCACTCCCTCGGCGCCCTGAACGCCGTCCACCTCGCCGCCGAGCGCCCCGACCTGGTCTCCGCCCTGGTCAACATCGACGCCGGGGTCCTCTTCCCGGAGGACGCGCCGAACCCGATGGGCTTCCTCACCGGCTTCCCCTACACCGCCGCCACCCGGGAGGAGCTCGTCGCCGCCTGCGGCGCCTGGGGCCCGATGGTCGCCCCCGCACTGCGCCCGCTGCCCGACGGCACCGGCTGGCGACTGCCGTTCCACCCCCAGGACACCCTGGACACCATCGCGGCGGCCCGCGGCGACCACTGGCAGGCCTGGCTGGGCAGTTCCTGCCCGGCCCTGCTCGTCCACGGCCGGCGGAGCGACGCGCTCACGCAGGAGCTGGCCGATGCGATGGCGACCGCGCGCCCGAAGACCTCGTACGCCGGTCTGGACACCGGGCACGTGGTCCCGGTCGAGGACCCGGCCGGCCTGGCCGCGGCGGTCGGCGGCTTCCTGAACACGCTCTGATCAGCCGACGGCGGATCAGCCGATCGACGCCCAGTGCTGCCAGGGGGCGGCCGACTGGAGGGTGTCGACCCGGTTGGCGAAGCCGCCGGTGCCCTTCCCCGCGTTCAGCCAGAGCCGGTTGGAGGTGTCCAGGGAGACCAGGTCCTGCTTGCCGTCGCCGTTGACGTCACCGGCGCCGACGCCCAGATCAGCGCGGTGGCACCGTCGACGGCCACCGCGGCCCGCAGCTCGGTGAGCCGGTAGTCGCAGACGTTGTCGGGCCGGCCGATCGGCTCCGGCAGCCGGTCGAGCTCCACCGGGGCCGTCCAGGCGCCCTGCGCGCCGGACCGCTCCACGACGGTCAGCCGGCGGTCCGCGGCCATCCACGCCACGACCTGACGGCCGGCCGCATTGCCCGCGAACGTCAGCCCACCGCCGAGGGCGGTCGTGACGACCTCCTGGGCGGCACCGCAGGCGGTCGCGCCGGCGGCCAGCCGGGCCGGCTTCACCGTCGACTGCCCGCCGCCCGCCGCGGCCGGCTCCGACCACAGCAGGGTCAGCGCGCCGTCCTCCGTGCGGTGGAGCCGACCGGGGCCCAGCCCGGCCGCCTGCTGCCAGCTGCCGGAGCCCGCCGGACGGATCCGGACCACCCTCTGGCCGCCCTGCCAGGACCGAACGCCGGAGGGGCGGCGGACCAACCGGTCCACCGCCCCTCCGGGAACGCTTTTTCTACGGGTCCGTCCTACTTGATGACGGTGATCCGGCCGGCCGCCGGCGGCGCGATCGGGCTGGTCTCCGAGGAGTTCTTGCCCAGGTAGGCGTTGAAGACGTCCAGGTCGGACGCGCCCACCAGCTTGTTCTTGTGCTCCTTCAGGACGGTGAAGCCGTCACCGCCGCCCGCCAGGAACTCGTTCATCGCGACCCGGTAGGTCTTCGCCGGGTCGATCGCCTGGCCGTTCAGCTTCACCGAGTCGGCCACGATCCGGTCCGCGCCGGCCTTCGTCATGTCGAGGGTGTAGGTGAAGCCCTTCGACACCTGGAGGATCTTCGGGTTGACCCCGTTCACCGGCCCGCTGACCTGCTGCTGGAGCGTGGTGATCAGCTGGGCTCCGGTCAGGTCCACCACGTTCATCATGTTGGTGAACGGCTGCACCGTGAAGGCCTCGCCGTAGGTCACCACGCCGTCGCCCTCGGCCCCGGCCGCCTTGTACGCCAGGTCCGAGCGGATGCCGCCCGGGTTCATCAGGGCCAGCTGCGCGCCGCCCTTGTCGGCCGGGGCGAGCGCCTCAAGCTGAGCGTCGGCGATCAGGCTGCCGAGCGGCTTCTCGTACTCCGCCGAGCCGCGGCCCTGGATGTCCGCGGAGATGAAGCCCTGCGGACGGTTCGCGATCGGCGCGGCCAGCGCGTTCCAGCGGCCGATCAGCTCGGTCATGTCCGGGGCCTTGGGCTGGTCCCGGTGCACCACGTGGTTGGCCGCCGACGGCGACTTGACCGCCGTGCGGACGACGTCCTTGGTCTTGCGGTCGTAGGTCAGCGTGGTTTCCGTGTACAGCCGGCCGATGGAGGCGGCCGAGGTGACCGTACGCGGGTTGCCCGCCGGGTCCGGGATGTTGCAGGCGTACGCCTGGTGGGTGTGGCCGGTCACCAGCGCGTCGACCTTCGGGTCCACGTTCTTCGCGATGTCGACGATGGCACCGGAGATGCCGGCGCCCGCACCCGGGACGTTGCAGTCGTAGTTGTACGCGCCGCTGGCCGGCAGGCCGCCCTCGTGGATCAGCGCGACGATCGACTTGACGCCCTGCCGGTTGAGTTCCGCGGCGTACTTGTTGATCGTCTCGACCTCGTCACCGAACTTGAGGCCCTTGACGCCCTCGGCGGTGACCACGTCCGGGGTGCCCTCGAGGGTCACACCGATGAAGCCGATCTTCACATCCCCCTTCTTCCACACGAAGGTGGGCGAAAGGAGCGGACGCTTGGTCTTGTCGTCCGTGACGTTGGCGGCGAGGTACTTGAACTGGGAGCCCTCGAAGGTCTTCCCGAACTCGTAGCAGCCCTCGACGGGGTGGCAGCCGCCGTACTGCATGCGGCGCAGCTCGTTGCGGCCCTCGTCGAACTCGTGGTTGCCGACGCTGGTGACGTCCAGGCCCATCTTGTTCATGGCCTCGATGGACGGCTCGTCGTGGAAGAGCCCCGACAGCATCGGGCTGCCGCCGATCATGTCACCCGCGGCGGCGGTGACGGTGTACTGCTTGCCCTTGCGGGCCTCACGCAGGCTCGTCGCCAGGTACTCGACGCCACCGGCGGGTATCGCCTTGGTGGTTCCGTCGGCCTGACGCTCGGTCACGGTGCCGGAGGACCCCTGCGGGGGCTCCAGGGTGCCGTGGAGGTCATTGAAGGACAGCAGCTGCACGTCGACCGTGCTGCTCTTGTCCTGACCGCCACCACTTGCGGCTCCGGCCGGCAGTGCGGCGGCGACCAGTGAACCGGCCCCGGCCGAGACGGCAAGGACGGCGATGGCCAACCGGCGGGCTCGGCGGTGCCGTTGTGGTGTCGCTGACATCAGTTCCCCTTTGCGGACAGCGAAACGACTTGGGAGGTGCCCGAAGCCTATGGTCAACGCGCGTAGCACGACAGGGGGTAGCGGGTTGCGAGCTGGTTACGTGCAGGTTCGGACGGGCGGCCCGGCCACGGCCGTAGGCTCGTGGCATGACTGACGCAGCAGCGGCCGTGGAGCCGGGACGGCAGATTGTGACGTTCGACGAACTGACGGAGGAGCAGGCCGAGGCGGTGCTCGGCCTGATCGAGGATGCGGCGCGCACGGACGGCACCACCGCGGTCTCGGAGCAGGGCCGGCTCCAGCTCCGCGGCGGGCGCCGCCCCGGCATCCGGCACCTGCTCCTCACCGAGGGCGGCCGGCTGGCCGGGTACGCGCAACTGGAGGACACCGACCCGGTGGAGGCGCCGGCGGCGGAACTGGTCGTCCACCCGGCGCTGCGGGGGCGCGGGCACGGCCGGGCGCTCGGCTCGGCACTGCTGGCCGAGACCGGCAAGCGGATCCGGGTGTGGGCGCACGGCGGCAAGTCCGCGGCGCGGCACCTCGCCCAGGTGCTCGGGCTGACCCTGTTCCGCGAACTGCGCCAGCTCCGCCGCCCGCTGGGCCCGGAGGCCCCGGCCCTGCCGGTCCCGTCCCTCCCGGCGGGTGTCACGGTCCGCACCTTCGTCCCCGGCGCGGACGACGCGGCCTGGCTCACGGCCAACGCGGCGGCTTTCGCCCACCACCCCGAGCAGGGCGCCCTGACCCAGCGCGACCTGGACGACCGGATGGCCCAGCCGTGGTTCGACCCGGCGGGCTTCTTCCTCGCCGAACGCGAGGGCGAGCTGGTCGGCTTCCACTGGACGAAGGTGCACGCGGCGGAGCGGCTGGGCGAGGTGTACGTGCTCGGCGTCCTGCCGGGCGCACAGGGCGGCGGCCTGGGCAAGGCCCTGACCGCGATCGGCCTCCGTCATCTGGCGGAGGCGGGCCTGCCGACGGCGATGCTGTACGTGGACGCGGACAACCCGGCGGCCCTGGCGGTCTACGAGAACCTGGGCTTCGCCACCCACGAGGTGGACCTGATGTACCGCACCGAAAGCTGACCACCCCCTGGCCGGGCCGGCCACCGCGCAGCCCCGCCGGACACCCGCCCGCGGCGAACCCGCGCCGGGCCCCGGGCGGCCGGAGCCCCCACACAGGCCCGGGCCGGAGCCCCGGTTCGCGAAGGGCCGGGGCGCAGCCCGGCCGCTCCCGCTGAGCATCCCCCCGCGGCGAGCCCGCGCCGGATCCCGGGGCAGAGCCCCGGCTCGGGAACGGCCGGGCCTGCTTCGGGGTCCGGGGCGGAGCCCCGGTTCGGAAGGGGCGGGGCTCTGCCCCAAGCGCCAGGACCGCGGCCCGGCCGCTCCCGCCCAGGCCGAACCCGCGCCGAGGCTCGGGGCGGAGCCCGGTTCCGGAACGGCCGGGGCGCAGCCCGGCCCGGCCGCGCACCCGCCCGGGCCGGGCCCGCTTCGGGGTCCGGGGCAGAGCCCCGGTTTCTGGGGCCCCTCCCAGCGGTAGCTGGGGGAGAAGGGGCGGGGTGGGGCAAAGCTCCGCGCAGCGGACCCCGCCCCGCCCCAGCCGCGCAGCCCGCGGAACCGCGGAGCCCGGGGCCCGGCCCGCCCCGGACCGCCCCCGGCGGAACACCGTAGAGCACCCCTGCCCCGCCCCGCCGAGCCCCCCGCCGCCCCGCCGGGCCCCCCACCGCCATCCCGGCCGGTCAAGGCCACCGCTCCCAGGAAGCCATACGTTATTAACCGGGCATTCAAGCGCGCTTGCGACGCTCCCCCTTATGCAGCCCGGACTTCGACTGACGGCCGACCCGTCCGACGCGCCTGTCCTCCCGCGTGCGCGGAAGAATGGAGACATGAGCCACAAGCCCAGCGCCAGCCCCACCGAGGTCCCTGTCCAGCACTCCCAGGCGGAGCGGAACACACGGCTGGGCTCCATAGCCGCGCACCGCCCGCACGCCGATCTGGAGCCCGAGATCGACGCCGATCCGGACGCCTTCGACGAGCGGGACACCGGCGAGCTGCCCGCCGGGCGGTTCCTCGACCGGGAGCGCAGCTGGCTCGCCTTCAACGAGCGGGTGCTCGAACTCGCCGAGGATCCGGCCACCCCGCTCCTCGAACGGGCTAACTTCCTCGCCATCTTCGCGAGCAACCTCGACGAGTTCTTCATGGTGCGCGTCGCCGGCCTCAAGCGCCGCATCGCCACCGGCGTGGCCACCCGCTCCGCCTCCGGCCTGCAGCCCCGCGAGGTCCTCGACCTCATCTGGACCCGGTCCCGTGAGCTCATGGCCCGGCATGCCGCCTGCTACCAGCAGGACATCTCCCCCGCCCTCGCGGAGGAAGGCATCCACCTGATCCGCTGGCCCGATCTCACCGAGAAGGAGCAGGCGCGGCTCTTCACCCTGTTCCGCAACCAGATCTTCCCGGTGCTCACCCCGCTCGCGGTGGACCCGGCGCACCCGTTCCCGTACATCTCGGGGCTGTCCCTGAACCTCGCGGTCGTGGTCCGGAACCCGGTCAGCGGCCACCGCCACTTCGCCCGGGTCAAGGTCCCCCCGCTCCTCTCCCGCTTCCTGGAGGCCTCCCCGCAGCGCTACGTCCCGCTGGAGGACGTCATCGCCGCGCATCTGGAGGAGCTGTTCCCCGGCATGGAGGTGCTCGCCCACCACATGTTCCGGGTGACCCGCAACGAGGACCTCGAGGTGGAGGAGGACGACGCCGAGAACCTGCTCCAGGCCCTGGAGAAGGAGCTCATGCGGCGCCGCTTCGGCCCGCCGGTCCGCCTGGAGGTCGAGGAGTCCATCGACCCCGGCGTGCTGGACCTCCTCGTCCAGGAACTGAAGATCTCCGCCGCCGAGGTCTACCCGCTGCCCGGCCCGCTCGACCTGACCGGCCTGTTCGGCATCGCCTCCCTGGACCGGCCGGAGCTGAAGTACCCCAAGTTCATCGCCGGCACCCACCGCGATCTCGCCGAGGTCGAGTCCGCCTCCGCGCCCGACATCTTCGCGGCCCTGCGCGAGCGCGACGTACTGCTGCACCACCCGTACGACTCCTTCTCGACTTCCGTCCAGGCCTTCCTGGAGCAGGCGGCCGGTGACCCGGACGTCCTCGCGATCAAGCAGACCCTGTACCGGACCTCCGGCGACTCCCCGATAGTCGACGCCCTGATCGACGCCGCCGAGTCCGGCAAGCAGGTCCTGGTCCTGGTCGAGATCAAGGCCCGGTTCGACGAGCAGGCCAACATCAAGTGGGCGCGCAAGCTGGAGGAGGCCGGCTGCCATGTGGTCTACGGGCTCGTCGGGCTCAAGACGCACTGCAAGCTGTCCCTGGTGGTCCGCCAGGAGGGCGAGACCCTGCGCCGCTACAGCCACGTCGGCACCGGCAACTACCACCCCAAGACCGCCCGCCTGTACGAGGACCTCGGCCTGCTCACCGCCGACCCGCAGGTCGGCGCGGACCTGTCCGACCTGTTCAACCGGCTCTCCGGCTACTCGCGCCGCGAGACCTACCGCCGGCTGCTGGTCGCACCCCGCTCCCTCCGCGACGGGCTGATCGCACGGATCAACAAGGAGGCCGCCCACCACCGGGCCGGCCGCCCCGCCTACGTCCGGATCAAGGTCAACTCGATCGTCGACGAGGCACTGATCGACGCGCTGTACCGGGCCTCCCAGGCCGGGGTGCCGGTGGACATCTGGGTGCGCGGCATCTGCGCCGTCCGCCCCGGGGTCCCCGGCCTCTCGGAGAACATCCGGGTCCGCTCGGTCCTCGGCCGCTTCCTGGAGCACTCCCGGATCTTCGCCTTCGGCAACGGCGGCGAACCCGAGGTGTGGTTCGGCAGCGCCGACATGATGCACCGCAACCTCGACCGCCGCATCGAGGCCCTGGTCAGGGTCGCCGACCCGGCCCACCGCGCGGCCCTGGACCGGATGCTGGAGACCGGCATGTCCGATGCCACCTCCTCCTGGCACCTGGGCCCGGACGGCGACTGGACCCGGCACAGCACGGACCCGGAGGGCCAGCCGCTGCGGCACGTACAGGAGATGCTCATAGACGCCCGGAGGCGCCGGCGTGGCTCAGCAAAACCATGACCTGACCGCACGCACGGCCGGGGAGGTGCTGGGCGCTTATCTGCGCGCCCAGGCCACCGCCTTCCTGCGCGGGCTGCGCCTCCACGAGGAGAGCCGGGCGGACGCGGTCGAGGGGACGGAGGCGGCCCGCACCCTGCGCGGTGCGGCCCGCCGGATCAGCGGTTCACTGGCCACCTACCGGCCGGTCACCGAGTCGGCCTGGGCGGACGGGCTGCGGACCGAGCTGGTCTGGCTGTCCGCCACGCTGGCGGACGAGCATGCGTACGGGGCCCGGCTGACCCGGCTGCTGGACGCGCTGCACCGGCTGTCGGGCTCCCCGGAGCTGCCGGCTCCGCGCGGCTCGGGCTCGGTCGGCGGGTCGCTGACGGTCGGCTCGGCGCGGGCCGCCGCCCTGCTGGAGCGGCAGCTGACGCTGGCCCGTACCCGCGCCCACTCGGCGACCCTGCAGGCCCTGGGCTCCGCGCGGTTCCACGCGGTGGCCGACGCGGTGGCGGTGCTGGCCTCGGAGGTCCCGCTGGACCCGATCGCCGCGGCCGGCCGGACCTCGGACGTCCTGGTGCCGCTGGCCGCCCAGACCGAGAGCCGGCTGGCGGTGGCGCTGGCCGGCCTGCCCCTGGTCCGGGCGTCCCACCCGTACAACGCGGACGCCCTGATCGACGACTCGCACCAGGACGCGCCCTGGCATTCGGTACGCCGGCTGCTGCGGGTCCACCGGTACGCCCAGGAGGCCCTGGGCGCGGACGTGGCCCGGCTGGCGGCGGCCGGCGAGGCGCTGGACCGGCACCGGGACGCGGCGGAGGCCGCCGCGGCCTCGGCGACGGCGGCCCGCACCCCGCGGATCGCTCCGGCGACCGCGTACGCGCTGGGGGTGCTCCATGCCGACCAGCGGCACGAGGTCGAGGCCTCCCGTTTCGCGTTCCAGCAGATCTGGGGCCGGGCGGTCGTCCCCACGTAGGCCCCCCGCCCAGGACGGACATGCCCCGGCAACGGCGAAAACCGGCCACCCCCGCATAGGTACGGGGATGGCCGGGCAGGAGCGGGCCGAACCCGGCCCACCCGGCGGCATACATCCCGGGATGTCGAGGTAACAGCCGCATAACGGCGCCTTACGGTTGTGCACACCGGGCCGCGGACTCACCGGGCCGTCCGCCACGGTTCACCATCCGTTCACTCACGACCGTCGGCCGCTTCACCTGTTCTGCCTAATTTCGGCAGTGCACGGTGCGAGCCGCCGCGAGACGCGGACACTCCCCGGGCCCAACAGACGTAGTCCTCTTCGCACGCCGCCCCGATACAGAAAGCGGCCGGCGGCTCCTGGAAGGAACACCCGAAAGTGAAGCTTCAGCGCAAGAACATGCTTCGTGCCTCCGCCCTCGGGGCGCTCGTCGTGTCCGGCGCCCTGGTCCTCACGGCGTGCGGCTCGGACGACAACACGAAGAACAACGGCTCGAACAGCGCCGCCCCCAGCGGTGCCGCGGCCGGCGACATCAAGTGTGACGGCGCCACCGGCAAGCTCCTCGCTTCGGGCTCCTCCGCCCAGAAGAACGCCGTGGACCTGTGGATCAAGAACTACATGGCCGCGTGCAAGGGCGTCGAGGTCAACTACAAGTCCTCCTCCTCCGGCGAGGGCATCGTCGCCTTCACCCAGGGCACCGTCGGCTTCGCCGGCTCGGACTCGGCGCTCAAGCCCGAGCAGGTCGAAGAGTCGAAGAAGATCTGCAAGGACGGCCAGGGCATCAACCTGCCGATGGTCGGCGGCCCGATCGCGCTCGGCTTCAACGTCCCCGGCGTGGACAAGCTGAACCTGGACGCGGCCACCATCGCGAACATCTTCAACGACAAGATCAAGAAGTGGAACGACGAGGCCATCAAGAAGCTCAACCCCGGCGTTGAGCTGCCCGACCTCGCCATCCAGGCCTTCCACCGCTCCGAGGACTCCGGCACCACCGAGAACCTCGCCAAGTACCTGAAGGCCACCGCCGGCGACGCCTGGCCGCACGAGGTCGCCAAGAAGTGGCCCGCCCAGGGCGGCCTCGGCGCCTCCGGCTCCTCCGGTGTCGCCTCCGCGGTGAAGCAGAACGCCGGCGCCATCGGCTACTTCGAGCTCTCCTACGCCTCCGCCCAGGGCATCAAGACGGTCGACCTGAACACCGGTGCCGCCGCCCCGGTCCCGGCGACCGCCGAGAACGCCTCCAAGGCCATCGCCGCCGCCAAGATCGCCGGCACCGGCAAGGACCTGGCCCTCAAGCTCGACTACACCACCAAGGCCGACGGCGCCTACCCGATCGTCCTGGTGACCTACGAGGTCGTCTGCGACAAGGGCAACAAGGCCGAGACCCTGCCCACCGTCAAGTCCTTCCTGAACTACACCGCCTCGGACGCGGGCCAGAAGGTCCTCTCGGAGAAGGGCTACGCCCCGATCCCGGCCGAGATCAACGCCAAGGTCCGCGAGGTCATCTCCTCGCTGTCCTAAGTCACGCCCCTGCTGCCGGCTCCGCCCCACTCCGGGCGGAGCCGGCAACCGGGACCCTCCCCCTCCACCCGGGGGGATCCGGTGCACCGCCGCCAGGGGGCCCTTGCCCCCACACAGACCGGAAAGACAATGGCTTCCACCACACCCACCCAGATAGACACGGCTCCGCCCGCTGTCCCCCAGAGCGGAAGGTCCACCGGCCGAGCCGGTGACAAGATCTTCGCCGGGCTCTCCAAGGGCTCCGGCATCCTGCTCCTGGTGATCATGGCGTCGATCGCCGTCTTCCTCACCTACCGGGCCACCATCGCGCTGTCGGAGAACGAGGGCAACTTCCTCACCACCTTCGACTGGAACGCCTCGGCGACCCCCCCTGTCTTCGGCATCGCCGTCCTCCTCTTCGGCACCGTCGTCAGCTCGATCATCGCGATGGCCATCGCGGTTCCGATCGCTGTCGGCATCGCCCTGTTCATCTCGCACTACGCGCCCCGCAAGCTGGCCTCGCCGCTCGCGTACGTGGTCGACCTGCTGGCCGCCGTGCCCTCGATCGTCTACGGCATCTGGGGCGCCCTCTTCCTGGTCCCGCAGCTCAACGGCCTCAACCTGTGGCTGGACGAGTACCTGGGCTGGACGTACGTGTTCGACAAGACCCAGGTCGGCGTCGCACGCTCGCTCTTCACCGTCGGCATCCTGCTCGCGATCATGATCCTGCCGATCGTGACCAGCGTCAGCCGCGAGGTCTTCCTCCAGGTCCCGCGCATGAACGAGGAGGCCGCCCTGGCCCTCGGCGCGACCCGGTGGGAGGTCATCCGGATGTCCGTACTGCCCTTCGGCCGCTCCGGCGTCATCTCCGCCTCGATGCTCGGCCTCGGCCGCGCCCTCGGCGAGACCATGGCCGTGGCGACCGTCCTCTCCCCGAGCTTCCTCATCTCGGGTCACCTGCTGGATCCGGGTGGCGGCACGTTCGCCCAGAACATCGCCGCGAAGTTCGACGAGGCCAACGAGTTCGGCCGGGACGCGCTGATCGCGTCCGGTCTGGTCCTCTTCCTGCTCACCCTGCTGGTCAACGGTGCGGCTCGCCTGATCATCGCGCGCCGCAAGGAGTTCTCGGGGGCGAACGCCTGATGAGCCACGCACTTCAGGACCCGAGCCCCCTGCGGGGCCGCTCCTCCGACAGCCTCACCCGCGGCGGCCTCCCCCGCTGGGCGCCGGCCGGGATCGCCGTCCTCTCCCTCGCCCTGGGCGCGGGCATCGGCGCCGCCGCCGGCCTGGACAGCAAGGTCCAGTGGGGCCTGATCGCCGCCGCCCTGTTCGTGATCATCACGTACACCTCCAGCTCGGTGATCGAGAACCGGCGCCAGGCCAAGGACCGGGTCGCGACCTCCGTCGTCTGGGTCTGCTTCGTGCTCGCCGTGGTCCCGCTGCTCTCGCTGATCTGGGTCACCATCAGCCGCGGCATCAAGGCCCTCACGCCCGAGTTCCTCAGCCACTCGATGAACGGCATCACCGCCTACGACGAGGGCGGCGGCGTCTACCACGCGCTGCTCGGCACCATCGAGCAGGTGGCCCTGGCCACCCTGATCGCCGCGCCGATCGGCCTGCTGACCGCCGTCTACCTGGTCGAGTACGGCCGGGGCACCCTCGCCAAGGCCGTCACCTTCTTCGTCGACGTCATGACCGGCATCCCGTCGATCGTCGCGGGTCTGTTCATCCTCACGACCTGGAACCTGGCGCTCGGCTTCGGCCCCTCCGGCTTCGCCGGCGCGATGGCCCTGTCGATCCTGATGATGCCCGTGGTGGTCCGCTCCACCGAGGAGATGCTCAAGCTCGTCCCGAACGAGCTGCGCGAGGCATCGCTGGCCCTCGGTGTGCCGAAGTGGCGCACGATCCTGAAGGTGGTCCTCCCCACCGCCATCGGCGGCATCTCGACCGGCGTCATGCTGGCCGTGGCCCGTATCGCCGGTGAGACCGCGCCGATCATGCTGCTGGTCTTCGGTGCCCAGCTGATCAACGGCAACCCCTTCGAAGGCGCGCAGTCCTCGCTCCCGCTGTACATCTGGGAGCAGTACAAGGTCGGCAGTGAAGCCTCCTACGACCGGGCCTGGGCCGCTGCCCTCGTCCTGATCGCCTTCGTCATGATCCTCAATCTGGTGGCCCGCGGCATCGCCCGCTGGAAGGCCCCGAAGACCGGCCGCTGAGGCCACCGAAAAGAGCAGTGATTCTCATGGCCAAGCGCATCGACGTCTCCGGTCTCTCCGCCTTCTACGGCGCCCACAAGGCCATCGACGACATCTCGATGACCGTGGAGCCCCGCTCCGTGACCGCCTTCATCGGCCCGTCCGGCTGCGGCAAGTCCACCTTCCTCCGCACCCTCAACCGCATGCACGAGGTCACCCCCGGCGGCCGTGTCGAGGGCAAGGTCCTCCTGGACGACGAAAACCTGTACGGCGCGGGCGTCGACCCGGTCGCGGTCCGCCGTACGGTCGGCATGGTCTTCCAGCGCCCGAACCCCTTCCCCACCATGTCGATCTTCGACAACGTGGCGGCGGGTCTGCGGCTGAACGGCAAGTTCAAGAAGAGCGAGCTCGAGACGATCGTCGAGAAGTCGCTCAAGGGCGCGAACCTCTGGAACGAGGTCAAGGACCGCCTGAACAAGCCCGGCTCCGGCCTCTCCGGCGGCCAGCAGCAGCGTCTGTGCATCGCCCGCGCGATTGCGGTCGAGCCGCAGGTGCTGCTGATGGACGAGCCCTGCTCGGCTCTGGACCCGATCTCCACCCTCGCCATCGAGGACCTGATCGGCGAGCTGAAGGAGCGCTTCACGATCGTCATCGTGACGCACAACATGCAGCAGGCGGCCCGTGTCTCCGACCGCACCGCGTTCTTCAACCTCGCGGCGGTCGGCCAGCCCGGCAAGCTGATCGAGATCGACGACACGGAGCGGATCTTCTCGAACCCGTCCATGCAGGCCACCGAGGACTACATCTCGGGCCGCTTCGGATAACCCCGATACGTCCTGCGGTGCTGCATGGCGGTGCCACCGCAGGCGAAAGAAAAACGGCCGGCTCCCCCTGGGTGGGGGGAGCCGGCCTCCTTCTTTCCCGGGCCACCCGGGCCACCCGGGCCACCCGGGCCACCCGGGCCGGGCGGATGGGGCGCAGCCCCGCGGCCCCGGGCACAGCCCGGCAAGGCCCCGGGGCGCAGCCCCGAGAAGGCGGGCGCGCCCCGGTACGGGGCCGGAGCGCAGCCCGGCGGGGGTTTGGGGCGCAGCCCCGCACGGCCGGGCGCAGCCCGGCAAAGGCTTGGGGCGCAGCCCCGGGAAGGCGGGCGCGCCCCGGTACGGGGCCGGGGCGCAACCCCGCTGCCGGCCTTGGGCCGGCCCCACGTGGCCCGGCGCAGCCGGGCAAGGGTTTGGGGCGGAGCCCCGGGACTGGGGCGCAGCCCCGTTGCCGGGCATGTGCGGACCCATGTTGCCCGGCGCAACCGGGCCCCGGGCGCAGCCCGGCAGGGCCCCGGGGCGCAGCCCCGAGAAGGCGGGCGCAGCCCGGCAGGGGCCAGACAGCCGACGTCGGGGCGGAGCCCCACGAAACCCGGGCGCAGCCCGGGAGAGGTCCGGGGCGCAGCCCCACAAACCCGGGCGCAGCCCCCGCGAACCGGGGCGCAACCCGGTACGGGCCCGGGGCGGAGCCCCGCGAACCCGGGTGCAGCCCGGCGGGGTTTGGGGCACAGCCGCAAACCCGGGCCGCAGCCGGTCAGGAACCCGGGGCACAGCCCCCGCGAACCGGGGCGCAGCCCGGCACGGGGCCGGGGCACGGCCCGGCGCAACCCCGCAAACCCGGGCGCAGCCCGGCAGGGGTCCGGAGCACAGCCCCGCGGAGCCGTGGCACAGCCCGGGGCGGAGCCGGGGCATGGCCTGACGGAGCCCCACGAACCCGGGCGCAACCCGGTACGGGCCCGGGGCGGAGCCCCGCGGAAGCGGGCACAGGCCGCTACGGGGCCGGGGCACAGCCCCCGCGAACCGGGGCGGGGCCGGGGCACGGCGCGGTGCCGGGTCGGGGTGGAGCCCCGCGGAGGCGGGCCGGGCGGGGGTGTGGCGGCTCGGCGCTTTAGCCGAAGGCCAGGTTGACTACCCAGAAGCTCAGCGCCGCCACCATCGCCGCCGCCGGCATCGTGATGAACCAGCCCATGATGATGTTCTTCGCCACGCCCCAGCGCACCGCGTTGATCCGCTTCGTCGCGCCCACGCCCATGATCGCCGAGGTGATCACATGCGTGGTCGAGATCGGCGCGTGGAACAGGAACGCCGAGCCGAACATGATCGACGCACCCGTGGTCTCCGCCGCGAAACCCTGCGGCGGGTCCAGCTCGATGATCTTCCGGCCCAGGGTCCGCATGATGCGCCAGCCACCCGCGTACGTACCCAGCGACAGCATCACCGCACAGGCGATCTTGACCCACACCGGAATCGGCGCGCCCGAGTCCTCGACATCCGCGATGACCAGCGCCATCACCACGATGCCCATCGTCTTCTGCGCATCCTGCAGACCGTGCCCGAGCGCCATCGCCGCCGCCGACGCCGTCTGCGCGATCCGGAAGCCGCGCTTGGCCTTGTGCGGGTTGGTCCGGCGGAACATCCACAGGATCACGACCATCACCAGGTAGCCGACGATCAGGCCGACCACCGGCGAGACGAACATCGGGATGACGACCTTGTCGACCACCCCGGACCAGATGACCTCCGTGCCACCCGCCAGCGCCGCTCCCACCATGCCGCCGAACAGCGCGTGGGAGGACGAGGACGGCAGGCCGAAGTACCAGGTGATCAGGTTCCAGACGATCGCGCCGACCAGCGCCGCGAACAGGATCCACATGCCCGTGGCGCCGTGCGGCGTCTCGATCAGGCCTTCACTGACCGTTTTCGCGACCCCGCTGCCCAGGAAGGCACCGGCGAGGTTCATCACCGCGGCCATGGCCAGCGCCGCCCGCGGGGTCAGCGCCCGCGTCGACACCGACGTGGCGATGGCGTTCGCGGAGTCGTGGAAACCGTTGGTGTAGGTGAAGCCGAGCGCGACGCCGATGGTCACGACCAGCGCAAAGGTGTCCACGTGGTTCAGGACTCCTTGACCGCGATGGTCTCCACCGTGTTCGCCACGTGCTCAAAGGCGTCGGCCGCCTCCTCGAGCACGTCCACGATCTGCTTGAGCTTCAGGACCTCGATGGCGTCGTACTTGCCGTTGAAGAGGTGCGCGAGCAGCTTGCGGTGGATCTGGTCGGCCTGGTTCTCGAGCCGGTTGACCTCGATCCAGTACTCGGTGAGGTTGTCCATGGTCCGCAGGTGCGGCATCGCCTCCGCGGTCAGCTCGGCCGCCCGGGCCAGCACCTCGATCTGCTGCTCGACGCCCTTGGGGAGCTCCTCCACGTTGTAGAGGACGACCAGGTCGACGGCCTCCTCCATGAAGTCCATGATGTCGTCGAGGGAGGACGCGAGAGAGTAGATGTCCTCACGGTCGAACGGCGTGATGAAGGAGGAGTTCAGCTGGTGGAAGATCGCGTGGGTCGCGTCGTCCCCCGCGTGCTCCGCCGCCCGCATCCGTTCCGCGATCTCGGCCCGTGCGGACGAGTCCGCCCCGAGCAGTTCCATCAGGAGCTTGGAGCCCGTGACGATGTTGTCCGCGGATGCGGCAAACATGTCGTAGAAGCTCGTCTCCCTGGGGGTCAGACGAAATCGCACGTGAGGTCCTCGGGGTGCATTGGATTCGGTCAGGCTGATGCTAGGCGCATCCTCCGGCCACGGCTAACCGGCTGTTCCGGCGGTTCCCCAGTGTCCTCCATCAGGCAGAGTGAGGGGCACGGGCCCCATGCCCCCACGGGCGAAGCCCGGTATCCTATACCCATGAGGGGTATATCGCGCAGGTATGCCCCGCGATATGCCCCCCTCATCAGCGGACCACGGGAGGACGCATGACGACCACCGAGACCGAGCCCGCCGGCGTCCACGGCTATCACCACCGGAAGGACGAGCACCTCAAGCGGCTCCGCCGGATCGAGGGCCAGATCCGTGGCCTCCAGCGGCTCGTCGACGAGGACGTCTACTGCATCGACATACTCACCCAGGTCTCCGCCAGTACGAAGGCCCTGCAGTCCTTCGCCCTGCAGTTGCTGGAGGAGCACCTGCGGCACTGCGTCGCCGATGCGGCGGTCAAGGGCGGCGAGGAGATCGACGCCAAGGTGGAAGAGGCCACCAAGGCCATCGCCCGCCTGCTGCGGACCTGACCCTCCGGACCCTCCGGGCCCTCCGGGGGCTGGGGGCGGCGGGCTACCCCCAGCCGATGCCGAGCAGAACCTCATCGATCCGGTCCTGGCTGAGCCGGTCCTCCAGCGCCGCGGAGGCCGCGATGATCAGTTCTCCGCACAGCTCGATCTCGGCGAGCGCCACGTGGTCCTGCATCAGCGCACTGCCTGCGGGAGTCACGCGTGTCACCTCTCTCTGCCCGAGTGCACTGCCGAACCGGCTTCTCAGCGTAGGGAGGCCACGACTCCGCGCGCATGACACGGATGGACCATTTCCGGAAACCCGGCCGTGGCCAGAACTAGTCGGCGATCTTCCCGGCGTAGATGTCCTCGCTCGCCGGCAGCACCACCTTGACCGGGGTACCGAACCCGTACAGCAGCGTGGTGGAGGACACATCGATCACGCCGTTGTTGACGTAGCTGAACCGGTGGCGGACCTTCCGGAGCCGCCCGTCCTCGTCCAGGTACGCGTCGAAGGGCACCGTGTCCTTGCTGAACCCTTTCGCCGCGGCCTCCAGTGCCCCCCGCAGCTGCGGTGACGCGGCGCGCGCGGCCCGGCCGATGTCGGTGGTCCCGCGGTAGTGCCGCACCTTGGTGCCCGACAGCTCGGTCTCGCCCACGTACGTGATCTGGTCCGCGGCCCGCAGCAGCTCGGCCGCGGCCAGTGGGTCGGTGGCCCCGCCGGTGACCAGGTTCCCGTCCGCGAGGGCGGTGGTGTCCACCCGCACCCATTTGTCGGCCGGCACCCCCGCTCCCCGGTTCTTCATGTAGAGGGCGCCGGGGGCGAGCAGTTCGGTGATCGGCCGGTGTCCCGGCTTCCCGGTGACATCCGCGGGCAGCATCACCAGCAGCTGTCCCATCTGCCGCCGGAAGTCCACCCCGCCCTCGCCCCGGATGGTGACCCGGGTCCCGCCCGTGGCCATCTCCATCGCCGTCCGCGCCCGGGCGCTGCCGGTCCGGGCCAGTACGTCCGCGGCCCCGCGCACCGCGGCCGTCCCGTCGGCGGGCTGCGGATCGTCCGTCCCGCACCCGGACGCCGTCACCAGGGCCGCCAGTACGGCCAGGGACGCCGTGGATCCACGCCTGTGCCGGTGCACCACCATCGCCTGCCAACCCCCAACGCATGAACGCTGTCCGCCCGGGCCCCCACCCGTTCCGCTTAACGAGGGCTGGGGAAGGCCGTCACGGCCGCCGGGAGGACATGCATCACATCGGGAACTCGGCATGGAGCAGGGGAACCGGTTGGCAGCCCGGTACCGTGGAGTTGTGGACTTGCACACCCAAGCGCAACCCGCCCTTCCGCTTGCGGCCGTACCGACCTCCCGGGTCCAGGCGGTCCCCCATCCGACCGAGACCGTCGAACAAGGCTCGTTCACCCTGGCCCGGTGTGGCTGCGGCTGGCGCGGTCCGGCCCGGCGCTCCCGGGACAAGGCCCGCGAGGACGCCGCCGGGCACCCGGCAGCGGCCGACCCGGACCAGTAGGCCTCAGGCGGCCAGATCGTTCTCCCGGCTGCTGGTCCGGGGCAGGTCCACCGGCTGGGCCGGCTCGCACCCCCGGCCCCGTACCAGCCACCCGGCCCGCCGGGACGCGGCGATCGTCCGGGCCAGGGGGGTGAGCAGGGCCATCGCGAGGGGCGCGAGCAGCAGCACCACGGCCGTGCCCAGCGCCAGCCCGCCGATGACGTCGGTCGGGTAGTGGACGCCCATGAAGACGCGGCAGAACCCCTCCAGCAGGGCGATGCCGATCCCGATGAGCCCCAGTTTGCGGTGGGCGATGAACAGGCCGACGCCCAGGGCCATCGCCAGCGTGGCGTGATCGCTCACGAAGGAGAAGTCGGCCTTCCCCTCTGCCAGCACCTCCAGTTCGCCGTACTGCCGGAAGGGCCGGGGGCGGCCGACGAACTGACGCAGCGGAATGTTGAGAAGCAGCGCGATCCCGGCGGCCAGCGGGGCCCAGACGAGCGCGGCGAATCCCTCGGCGGCGGCCGGAGCGGGCAGCTTCCTGACACCGCGCCAGCACCAGAGCACGAGCAGCACCAGGACGAGCAGCAGCCCGTATTCACCGGTGAAGCCGATGATCCGGTCGAGCCAGCCCGGGGTTTCCTGGGCCAGGCCGTTGATCTCGTACAGCAGGCTTACATCCACGTTCGGCCCACCGGCCGTCAGTCGCGCCATGGCGATGTGGCCCCTTGCCCTTTGCTTGGTCCCCTGTGGACGCACCCCTGTGTGCGCCCTTTCGCCCCCCGGTGTCCAACCGGTGATCAACCCCCGCGCTCATGGAACGCCCGTTCTGGCGCGTACGTTCCACTCTCCACCGAATGATCACTCCAACGTTATCCAAGAGTGACTCATCGTCGCAGCTCAGGGCCTTGGGTTCACTGAGCGTTGCCGATGGCACGGTGATCGGGCAGCGCCTCCGCGCCGTCCTTCGTGACCCGGGTGGCACCGAAGTAGTCCGGGGTGTCGATCTTGTCGAACCGGATCACCGCGCCGGTGAACGGAGCATTGATCATGTATCCGCCCCCGACGTACAGCCCGACATGCCGGATTGCCCGGGAGTTGGTCAGATCATCGGAGAAGAACACCAGGTCCCCGGGCAGCAGTTCGTTCCGCGCGGGATGCGGCCCGGCGTTGTACTGGTCGTTGGCCACCCGCGGCAGCCTGATCCCCACGGTCTCGTACGCGGCCTGCGTCAACCCGGAGCAGTCGAACCGCCCGTTGTCCTCGACCCCGCCCTCGCCACCCCACAAGTAGGGCGTGCCGAGCTGCTTCTGCGCGAAGTAGATGGCCCCGGCGGCCTGCTGGGAGGGCGCGACCCGGCCGACGGGCGCGGCAAAGCTCTTCTCCAGGCTGCGGATGGTCTTCACATAGCCCTGGGTCTCCTTGTACGGCGGCACACCGCCGTACTTGATGACCGCGTAGGCGCCCGCGTTGTACGCAGCCAGCATGTTCGCCGTCGGGTCACCCGGGACACCCTTCACATCCGCAGCGAGCTCGCAGTCATACGAAGCGGCCGAAGGGATGGCATCGTTGGGATCCCAGATGTCCCGGTCGCCGTCGCCGTCCCCGTCGATGCCATGGCCCGCCCAGGTCCCGGGGATGAACTGCGCGATACCACGCGCATCTGCCGGGCTCTTCGCCTGCGGGTCCCAGCCGCTCTCCTGGTACAGCTGGGCGGAGAGCAGCGCCGGGTTGATCGCCGGGCAGAGGTTGCCCCACTTCTCCACCAACGCCCGGTAGGCAGCCGGTACGGCACCCTTGGCGAGCCCGACGGGCCGGCCACCGGCGCCACTCGCGAGACCCGCGGCGGCCGAATACGTACCCACGACGAGCAGCAGGACGAAGGTCAGGCACGCCCCGACCCCGATCCCACTCGCCACCCAGAACTTGCGCACCCGTCAACCCTCCCCCATGAACGCCCCCTTCGGGTCACATTCCCACGACCCGGGACCGCTAACTCACCCGGAAGCCGGAGCAGGCGATGCTCGAGTACTTCGTGGGGTCATCGTTGACGTGGTAGAAGACCACCGTCCACTCACCCGGATCGTTGCGGAGGGGGATCGGCTGCCATGTTCTGCCCTCGACATGCGTCTTGAAGTCATCGGGGTAGGTGAGCTCGAGGAACTCGCCTGACGGCCACTTCGAATAGATGTCGACGGGCTTGCTCGTGTAGCCGACGGACTTGTTCTCCATGGGCAGGGGCAGTCCCGTCTCCGAGTCGACCTCGTGCGGTGACCGCACTCCCACGGAGACGTAGTAGGGGCCCGGCTTGGTGGGCTCGGTTTCCGCGTACTTGATGCGCATGGAGATCTTCGTCTTCTGGCCGGACGTTGCCATGAAGGTCTGCATGTCCGCCCCAGGCGGCTTCTCCTCGGTTCCCAGGTTGCAGCGGCCGACACCGGCCGCTGCCAGCTGCGAGTCCGCGTCGCCGGTCCAGAAGTAGCGCGAGATCCTGTTGTTCTCGATGTACTCCGCCGGCTTGCCGGAGCCGGATGATGCCGGGCCCTTGGCCGACGGAGTCGACTGCGCGGGGGTGCCCGGCGAAGCGGTGTTCTGGGAGCGGGTGTCGCCGCCGTCCTTTTTGTCCCGCTCGTTCTGGAGCAGCAGGTAACCGCCCACCGCCCCCGGCAGCACCAGCATCGCCGCGATGCCCGCGATCGCCCACCGGCTCAGCCGCCGGCGGGCCGTCGGCGGGGCCGGGGGCATCGGGGGCGCGGGGATGTACGTGGGGGCGCCGGCCACCGCGTACGTCGGGACGTAGGTCGGGCTGTACGCGCCAGCCGCGCCCGCCGGGCCGGCCGGCGCCGTCGCCTGGGCGGGGAACTGCGGGGCCTCCCCGGTCGCGGTCAGCCCCGCGTACACCGGGTCGTCCACCAGCGCCGAGTCCACCGCGCAGCGCCGGATCACCTCGGCCGGAGCCGGCCGGTCCGCCGGGTCCTTCGCCACACACGCCTCGATCAGCGCGGCCAGTTCCGGCTCCACCCCGGCCACGTCGATCTCGCCGTGCACGGCCCGGAAGCTCACGCCCGCCGATTCGCCCGTTCCGTACGGCGCCCGTCCGGTCGCCGCGTACGCGATCGTCGCCCCCAGCGCGAACACATCGGCGGCATCCGCCACTTCGTTGCGCAGCAGCACTTCGGGGGCGGTGTAGCCGGGGGTGCCGGGGGCCGCGCCGTCCTGGGTCAGGGCGGTCAGGGCGGTCTGGGTGGTGCCCTTGGCGATGCCGAAGTCGATCAGCTGGGGGCCCTGGGCGCCCAGAATCACGTTCTGCGGCTTGAGGTCCCGGTGCGTCACCCCGTACGCATGGACGCTCGCCAGCCCCTCCGCCAGCGCCGCGAACAGCTTCCGGCAGGTCTCGGCCGGCAATGCGCCCCGCTGGGCGACGGCGTGACCGAGCGTCGGCCCGGCCACGTACTCGGTCGCCAGCCAGAACGGCGGGGCGGCGAGCGAGGCGTCGATCAGGTTCGCCGTGTACGCCGACCGCACCGCCCGCACGGTCTCCGCCTCCCGGCGGAACCGCGCCAGTGCCTCCGGATGCCCGGTGATCTCGTCGCGGATCACCTTCACCGCGACCAGCCGACCGCCCGGCGACCGCGCGAGATACACCTGTCCCATGCCCCCGGCCCCCAGCCGGGCCAGCAGCGCGTGTGCGCCGATCTGTGTCGGGTCGGTGTCTCTCAGGGCCTCCATTCGCACGAGCTTGCCACACCGACTCCGGTGCTCCGAGCGGGGGTTGACGGTGGAGCACCGCTCCCGGGCGCCGCCTCGGCGGGCGGACCCCCCTTGTAGAGTCCCCCTGCACTTCTACGGATGCGGACGGACGTAGAGGGCAGCCTCAGGAGCGGGAGGAACGCCCCCATGCCCATAGCCCGTGCAGTGGTGGTCGGCGCCGGGATCGGCGGGCTCACCGCCGCCGTCGCCCTGCACCGCCGCGGCTGGCAGGTCACCGTCTGCGAGCGCGCCCCCGAACCCCCCGTCACCGGCGCCGGCATCGGCCTCGCCCCCAATGCCCTGCGCGCCCTCGAAGCCATAGGCGTGGACGCCGCGTACGCCGTCGGCAGCACCGTGCCGGCCGCCATGGAGCTTCGCCGCTCCGACGGCCGGCGGCTTTCCGGGACCCGGACCGCGGACCTGGCGGCCCGTTACGGCGTGCCCCCGATCGCGGTCCCGCGCCCGGCCTTCACGGCCGCCCTGGCAGCGGCCCTGCCGCCGGGCACCCTCCGCTACGGCACCGCCGTGACCGCCGTCGACGACCCCGAGGGCCGCCCGGTGGTCCGTACGGAGGCCGGCCCGGACCTCCCGGCCGACCTGGTCGTCGCGGCGGACGGCATCCACAGCCCGCTGCGCCGCGCGTACTTCCCCGCCCACCCCGGACTGCACTACATCGGCGAGACCGCCTGGCGGGTCCTGCTGGACGCACCGGACCTCCGGGTTCCGGCCATGAGCGAGACCTGGGGGCGGGGCGAGCGGTTCGGCGTGACCCCCCTCTCCGACGGCCGGATGTACCTCTACGCCACCGCGGTCGTCCCGGCCGGCACCCGGTCCGCCGACCCGCGCGCCGAACTCCGCCGCCGCTTCGGCACCTGGCACGACCCGATCCCGGCCCTGCTGGACCGTATCGACCGGCTGGAGCCCGCGGATGTCCTGCAGAACGATCTCTACGATCTGGCCGCCCCGCTGCCCCGGCTGCATCACGGCCGGATCGCCTGGCTCGGCGACGCCGCCCACGCCATGGCGCCCAACCTCGGGCAGGGCGGCTGTCAGGCCATCGAGGACGCGGCCGTCCTCGCGCACCTGCTGCCCGCCGAGCCGGACGGCGCCCAGGACGGCACCCCCGACGGCAGCCCGGCCGGCATCCCGGCCGCCCTCGCCGCCTACACCGCCGCCCGCCGCGCCCGCACCGACGCCGTACGCCTGCGGGCCCGCCGGGTCGGCCGGCTGGGGGCCGTGCGGCACCCCCTCGCGGTCGCCGTGCGCGACCTCGTGGTCGGCGCCGTCCCCGACCGGCTGGCGCTGCGCGGTGCGGACGACCTCTTCAGCGGCTTCCGCCTCCCGGGCTGAAGGAGACGGAGGGGTCAACGCGGTGCGACGTAGAGGCTCTGGGCCCCGCGCCCGATCGGCCCCTTCTCGTCGTGCAGGACCGAGTCCGCCAGCCCGATACCGGCCGGGTCCACACTCGTACGGGCTTCCACGGACACCCACTCGCCCGCCGGGTGCCGGTGCAGATGGACCGTCAGGTCGCTGTTGACGAACAGGTACTTCCGGATGTCCAGCACCGCGCTGACCCCGTTGCCGGAGTCCGCCGCCACCAGCACCCGGTCCGCCGGCCTCGGCTCGTCCCCCGCGATCAGCGGCACCTTCATCCGCATCCAGCAGGTGCCCGGCCCGGGCTCCAGGAAGGCCCCGTGCGTGAACCGGGTCTCCATGGCCGTGTGATAGCCGATGTCCCACGGGACCGGGAAGAACGGGGTGACCTCCACCTCCCCCGGCGGCGGCAGCAGCGGCCCGGACAGCACCGCCGGCACCGCGTCCGCCGTCACCCGCACCCGCAGGGCCCGCGCCAGCATCACCGGCGCATCCGCCCCCTCCGGGGTGAGCGCCGCCTCGATCACCTCGGTGCTGCGGCCGGCCCGCAGCACCGAGGTGGTCACGGCCAGCCCGCCGATCGGCACCGGCCGCAGGATCTCGTACGTGATCCGCGCGATCCGCATGTCGGTACGGGCGCCCGGGCGCTCCTCGACCGCCCGGCCGAGCAGCGCGGCCGGCGGGCCCGCATGCTGAGCGCCGGGATCCCAGGGACCCCGGGTGTACTCGGTGGCGGCGTACCGCCCGGCATCGATCCGTTCGTAAAACGCGTCGACCACTCCGTCAGTGCCCATGGCCCGCACGTTACCGACAGGTAACTACGGGCACCACCCCCGTCAGCGGGCGAATCCCAGGCTCACTCCGAGCCCCACCAGCACCGACCCGATCGCCCGGTTCAGCGCCTTCTGGGCCTTCAGCATCCGGTCCCGCAGCCGGGAGTCGGAGAAGAACAGCGCCACCGCACCGAACCAGCCCAGGTGCGCCACCGACATGAACAGCCCGTAGCCGGCCTGCTGCCACGCCGGCGTGCCCGGGTTCACCACCTGGGTGAACGTGGACACCACGAACAGGGTGGTCTTCGGGTTCAGCACGTTGGTCAGGAAGCCCGAGCGCATCGCCCCCAGCGGGCTGAGCGCCGCCTTCGACTCCAGGTCGACGGCCACCTCGGCGCGCGCCCGGAAGGTCCGGATGCCGATGTAGACCAGATAGGCGGCACCGGCCAGTTTGATGGCGGTGAAGAGCTCGGTGGAGGAGGCGATCAGCAGGCCCACGCCGAGCATCGTGTAGGAGACGTGCACCAGCACTCCGGCGGCGACCCCGGCCGCCGCGAAGAGGCCGGTGGGCCGACCGTACAGATAGCTGTTCCGTACGACCATGGCGAAATCGGCGCCGGGACTGATCACGGCGAGAAGGGTGATGACTGCTACTGCGATCACTTCTGTCATGAAGGGATGCTGGCCCCCCTGCCGGTGTCGATCAAGAGGGGGCGCCCCCGCGAAGGGAGACAATGGACCACATGTCCGCCGCCGTACCCCCGCCACCGCCCTCGCACCTGCCCGTGCCGCTGCCCGTACTGAAGGCCGACTGCACCGACTGCTTCGCGCTGTGCTGCGTCGCCCTGCCCTTCGCCCGGTCCGCCGACTTCGCCGTCGACAAGGCCGCCGGCACCCCCTGCCGCAACCTCCGGGAGGACTTCCGCTGCGGCATCCACACCGGACTGCGCGACAAGGGCTTCCAGGGCTGCACCGTCTTCGACTGCTTCGGCGCCGGCCAGCAGGTCTCCCAGGTCACCTTCGGCGGCCGGGACTGGCGCAGCCACCCCGGCACGGCCCGCGCCATGTTCGAGGTCTTCCCCGTGATGCGGCAGCTCCACGAACTGCTCTTCTACGTCGACCAGGCCCTCACCCTCCCCGCCGCCCGGCCCGTCCACGCCAAGCTGCGCCGCGCCCTCGCCGAGACCGAGGAACTGACCCGCGCCGACGCCGGCACCCTCGCCGCGGCCGATGTGCCCGCCCTGCGCGCCGGGATCAACACCCTGCTCCTCAAGACCAGCGAACTGGTCCGCGCCAAGGTCCCGGGCAAGAAGAAGAACCACCGGGGCGCCGACCTGATGGGAGCCCGGCTGTCCGGGGCCGACCTCCGGGGGGCCAACCTCCGCGGGGCCTACCTGATCGCCGCCGACCTCAGCCGGGCCGACCTGCGCACCGCCGATCTGATCGGCGCCGACTTCCGCGATGCCGACCTCGGCGGGGCCGACCTCACCGACAGCATCTTCCTCACCCAGGCCCAGCTCAACGCCGCCCGCGGCACCGCCGCCACCCGCATCCCGCCCGGCCTGGCCCGCCCCGCGCACTGGACGGCGTAACCCACCGGTGCCGCGCCCGGCTCGTGCTCCGGGCGCGGCACCGACGGGTCCGGGGGCCTCAGGGCCGGGCCAGCGCGGTCCAGCCGGACGGGCAGGACAGGGCGTACGTGCAGTAGTTCTCGTACACATCGCCGCCCGTGGTCAGCACCTTCACGTACACGATCCGCCCCTCGGTGCTGACGGACACACTGCACGCACCCTTGGGGAAGCCGGGGTTCTGGTACGTGGAAAGGTCCCGCCAGGTGTACTGGCCGACCGGCGCCACACTGCGCCGACCCAGGTACGCCTTCCCCTTGCTCAGCACCGCGCTGAACTCCACATCGCCCTCGGCCTCGGTGGAGTCGATGTCCGCGCAGGGTCCGGGCGGACCGGCCGGACCGCGCTCGCCCCTCGGCCCCCGCGGGCCCGGGCAGCCGGCGTTGTTGCCGTTCTTGTCCGGCCCCGCGGTACCCCGCTTCCCGGCCTTGGCCCCCTTGGCCCCGTTGCCCCCCTTCGCGCCCTTCACCGACTTCGCCGGCTTGGCGACCCGGGTCGTGTCACACGAGCCGTGATTGCTGCTCGGGCTGAGGTCGGCGGCCATCGCGGGCGCCGAGAACCCCGCGAGCGCGAGCACCAGCGGCAGCGCGACCCCACTCGCCAGCCAGGCGCGCCGGCCGACCCTCGATGCGGAACCCATCCGTTTGCTCCTTGCGTCGTACGACGTACCGAACCGAACGCGGTGGAGCATCCCCCGCAACACGGCACACGGATGGAACGACTGACGGAATGTCGGACCTATGTCAGCGGGTTGGTCCAACGACACGCCGTCCCACTGCGCCGAACGGCCGCCGCCCGGCCGGGCGTACGGCCGAGCGCGCGCCGGGGCCGCCCCGTCATTGCCCGTCGTCACACTCCGTGCTACACAGGGCAACGCAACGTGAGGGTCTGCGCCCGGTCCGTGCCCAGTCCGCGAGATCAGGTAAAGAGAGCCGCCAAGTCGACATACGGCGGCGGTTTCATCAGCGAAGATAGTGCGTGACCCCTGCCGGTCCGGGCACGGGGGGATGGAACTACCCATACAGGGGCGGTGAGTTACATGATCCTGGCAGCCGAAAAGGGCGATATCACCACCATCATCGGCGGAATCGCCCCGAATTGGGGGCCGTTCGGCAGTCTCGGCAATGAAGCAAAGGTCATGATCGAGGTGGTCATGGCCGTGGCGATCCTCCTCTGCCTCGGCATCGCCATCTGGGGCGCGGCCAAACAGCGCATCGGCGCGACCGCCCTCCGCGACACGTTCAGCGCGGAACAGGGCAAGGGCCTGATCGTGGCCGGACTCACGGGAGTCTTCATCATCGGCTCACTCGGCACCCTGTTCACCATCGTCTACGGAATGGCCGTCTAGCCAAGCCGGCTGTGCCTGCCCGTTTCCGCCGCTGAGGTTGCGCTGCCTGATGACGACTCACCACACGCTACCGTCGTACGACGCGGAGGGGGCGGATACGGAATGACCGAGGACCAGTACGGGGCCGACGGTCCGGTGGGCGGCACGGGCCAGACCCGCACCCGCCTTCCGGACTCCCCGTCCGACCCCTACGGCACCCCCCGCCGCCCCGCGCGTTCCTCAAGAGGCCTGGTCACGGTCGTGGGCGTGGTGGTCCTGCTGATCGCGGCGATCGCGTTCGCGAACCAGAGCGACGAGCCTCCGGCGGACCGCGCGACGGACACCCCGGCGGCATCCTCCCCGACGGCACCGTCGGGGGTGGCCCCGGTGGACGCCAAGAACGGGACGATCCCGTCCGGGTTCGCACAAACGGAACAGGGCGCACAGTCCGCTGCCGCGAACTACGCGGTGGCACTGGGTTCTGACGGCATGTTCGATGCAGTCCGCCGGAGGGACATCGTCAACGCGGTCTACGTGCCCGACGTGGCCGCCGCGAACCAGGTCGAGGTCGACCGCCAGTACACGGATCCCGGCTTCCTGGCCGCGATCGGTCTCGACGCCAACGGCAAGGCCCCGAAGGGGCTGACCTTCATCTCCCGCACCAACCCCGTCGGCACGAAGACGGAGAAGTTCACAGGGGACACCGCCACCGTGTCGGTGTGGCAGTCGTCGCTGTTCGGCCTGGCCGGCGAGGGTTCCAAGAACCCGGTCAGCGAGAGCTGGTTCACGAACACGTTCGAGCTCAGGTGGGCCGACGGAGACTGGCGGATCACCTCCTTCACCCAGAAGGACGGCCCGGCCCCGGTCGGCCGGGATCAGGCCGCGGCATCGGCCGAGGAGATGGCTGCCGCCGTCTCGCAGTTCGGGGGGTTCACCTATGCGCGCTGACCGCCGCATCCTGTCCGTCGCCTCGGTCCTGGCCGTGGTGCAGACCGCTGCCGTACTGCTGGCCACCCGGGCCGTGGCCGCGCCCACACCCAGCCCGCAGCCGAGCAACAACCCCTGCGACCTGATCCGCGGACCCGCCAGGGAGTACTGCGAACGCGGCGAACGCCAACCCGGCAGTGCCAATCAGCCTGGCATCGGCGGCCCCGCCGATCCCGCCACCGCGCTCGACCCCCTCGCCGCCCTGGCGAAAGGCTGCGCCGACGCCGCCGTCTGGATCGTCACCGAGCTCAGCAAAATCGTCAAAGGCACCTCCGACGTCGACTTCAGCGACGACGGCTTCCTCAAGCACTACGCCATCGTCTTCGCCGCCTCCACCATCCTCACCCTCGTCATCTGGCTCCTCGCCGTCGCCAAACGCGCCATCCGCGGTGTCCCCTTCGCCACCGCCATGTCCGAAGCCGTCGGCTTCCTCTGGCTGACCGTCCTCGCCTCCGCCTTCACCCCCCTCGTCCTCCACGTCGTCGTCAACGCGACCGACGGCGTCTCCGAGACCATCGCCTCCGCCACCGGCAACCAGAGCGACGTGTTCTTCGGCTCCTTCATCGAAGCCCTCAAGAAGGGCGACGGCATCGGCGGCGGCCCGATCATGCTGATCGTCGTCTCCCTCGTCACGATCCTCGCCGCCGGCGTCCTCGCCCTCGAACTCGTCATCCGGGCCGCCCTCCTCTACGTCGGCGCCCTCCTCGGCGTCGTCGTCTACGCCGGACTGGTCGACCGGAACCTCTGGGGCCACGTCCGCCGCTGGGCCGGCATCATGATCGCCGTCATCCTCGTGAAGCCGGTCATCGTCATCGTCCTCGGCCTCGCAGGCGCCCTCGCCGGCAAGAACGGACCCAACTCCTTCTCCGCCGTCGTCTCCGGTCTCGCCATCATCCTGCTGGCGATCTTCGCCTCCGCGATGATCTACCGCTTCGTCCCCGGCTTCGGCGACGAGATCGCCACCGCCCGCAGCAACCGCAAGCAGGCCACCGACGGAGCCCAGGCCGCCGCCGTCATCTCCTCCCCCGCCTCGCTCGTCTCCCAGGGCATCAAGACCCACAGCAGCCGCGGCGGCGGTGGTGGCGCCCACCGGGCCGAAGGCGGCGGCAGCACCCCCGCCCCCGCCCACCAGATCTCCGGAGGCGTGGCAGCCCACAGCAGCCGCACCTCCGGCGGCGGGACCGGCGGCGGATCCGTCCCCTCCGCCGCGCCCCCGCCCCGCCAGAGCACGAGCACGAGGAACACAGGAGGTGACGGGCGTTGACGACCCAGTCCCACCAGATCCACCCGGTCGCGCCCCGCCGCACGTATCTCATCGGCCGCGCCCGGCCGAACGCGATCGTCGGCAAGAACCGCGAAACGGGCGAGATCGCCCTGATCATCGTCGGGGCCTTCCTCGGCATGATGAGCGGACTGCTCGTCCCCGCCCTCACCCTGCGCATCGTCAGCCTCGTCGGCTTCCCGATGCTCGCGCTCGCCGCCGTCTACGTCCCCTACCGGGGCCGCACCTTCTACAAGTGGTTCGAGATCAACCGCAGCTTCAAGCGCACCCTGCGCCGCGGAACCACGTACCGGTCGGGCGCCATGGAAGCCGGCACCCGCGCCGCCGACGGCCGTGAGATCGAGGTCGGCCCGCCCCCCGGCATCGGCCGGATCAGCTGGCTCGCCGCCCCCTTCGGCCCCGACGAGATCGCCGTACTCCTGCACGCCGACCGGCGAACCGTCACCGCGGCCATCGAGATCGAGGGCCCCGGCGTCGGCCTCCGCGACAGCGAGGACCAGGAGGCCCTGGTCGACCGGTTCGGCACCCTCCTCAAGCACGTCGCCAACGGCGACGGCTTCGTCACCCGGCTGCAGATGCTCGCCCGCACCCTGCCCGCCGACCCCGACGCCCACGCCAAGGACGTCGCCCAGCGCGGCGACACCCACGCCCCCGGCTGGCTCCGCGACTCCTACGACCAGCTCCAGTCGATGGTGTCCACCTCCTCCGAGCAGCACCGCGCGTATCTGGTCGCCTGTATGCACTACACCCGTGAGCTCGCCGCCGAGGCGCACACCATCGCCCGCGCCACCCACGACCGCAAGGGCCGCCGCCTCGACAAGGACGCCGGCCTCGCCGTGGTCATGGCCCGCGAGCTCACCGACATCTGCGCGCGCCTCGCCGAGGCCGACATCCGTGTCCGCCAGCCCCTCGGCCAGGGCCGGCTCGCCTCCCTCGTGCACTCCATGTACGACCCGGACCACCCCATCGACCACATCCAGGCCATGACCAAGCGGAACGCCTGGCCCGCCGAACTGGACGCGATGGAACCCACCTACCTCCAGGCCAAGACCCGCGAGTCCGCCACCCGCGCCCCCTGGTGCCACGCCACCGCCTGGGTGAAGGAATGGCCGATGACCCCGGTGGGCGTCAACTTCCTCGCCCCCCTGCTGGTCCACACCCCGGACGTGATCCGGACCGTCGCCGTCACCATGGACCTCGAACCCACCGAGATCGCCATCGAGCGCATGCTCACGGAGAAGACCAACGACGAGGCCGACGCCTCCCGCGCCGCCAAGATGAACCGGACCGTCGACCCCCGCGACATCGCGGCGCACGGCCGGCTCGACCAGAGGGGTGAAGATCTCGCGAGCGGTGCGGCCGGAGTCAACCTGGTCGGGTACATCACCGTGTCCTCGCGTTCGCCCGAAGCCCTCGCCCGCGACAAGCGGACGATCCGCGCCTCGGCCGGCAAGTCGTACCTGAAGCTGGAGTGGTGCGACCGCGAGCACCACCGCGCCTTCGTCAACACCTTGCCGTTCGCCACCGGCATCCGACGCTAGCTGGAGGGCAGTGCAGCATGCGAGATCCGCTGTCCGCCGCGACGGACGCCTTCACCAGCTTCCTCTTCGGGAAGGTCGAGACCACCCGGCTGCCCGTCCGCACCTCCACCGGCCAGGCCCAGGCCGTCTACCTGCCCACCGCCGCCCCCGGACTCGGCGACTCCGGCGTCATCATCGGCCGCGAGGTCTACAGCGGCAAGGGCTATATCTACGACCCCTTCCAGCTGTACGGCCAGCAGCTGCCGGCCCCGCACTGGCTGGTCCTCGGCGAGTCCGGCAACGGCAAGTCCGCGCTGGAGAAGACGTACGTACTGCGCCAGCTCCGGTTCCGGGACCGCCAGGTCGTCGTTCTCGACGCCCAGGGCGAGGACGGCGTCGGCGAGTGGAACCTGATCGCCCAGCAGCTGGGGATAACCCCCATCCGGCTCGACCCGGTGGCCGCGCTCGACGGCGGCATCAAGCTCAACCCGCTCGACCCGGCCATCACCACCACCGGGCAGCTGGCCCTGCTCCGGACCATCATCGAGGTGGCCACCGGCCACGGCCTGGACGAGCGGGCCGGCTTCGCGCTCAAGGTCGCCCACGCCTTCGTCAACGACACCATCACCGACCGGCAGCCGGTCCTGACGGACATCGTCGAGCAACTCCGCCACCCGGAGGCCGAATCGGCGGAGTCCATGAACGTGGGGATAGACGACGTACGGGCCTGGGGCCTGGACGTGGCCCTGGTACTGGACCGGCTGGTCGACGGCGACCTGCGCGGCATGTTCGACGGCCCGACCTCGGTCGGCATCGACCTGGACGCCCCGCTGATCGTCTTCGACCTGTCGCACATCGACCGCAACTCCATCGCCATGCCCATCCTGATGGCGATCGTCGGCGTGTGGCTGGAGCACACCTGGATCCGCCCCGACCGGAAGAAGCGCATCTTCCTGGTCGAGGAGGCCTGGCACATCATCAACAGCCCCTTCGTGGCCCAGCTGTTCCAGCGGCTGCTGAAGTTCGGCCGCCGCCTCGGCCTGTCCTTCGTCGCCGTCGTCCACCACCTGTCAGACGTGGTCGACGGAGCGGCGGCACGGGAGGCCTCGGCGATCCTGAAGATGGCCTCCACCCGCACCATCTACGCCCAGAAGGCCGACGAGGCACGGGCCACAGGACGGGTCCTCGGCCTGCCCCGATGGGCCGTGGAGATCATCCCGACCCTGACGCCGGGCATCGCGGTCTGGGACGTGAACGGCAATGTCCAGGTGGTGAAACACCTGATCACAGAAGCGGAACGACCCCTGGTCTACACGGACCGCGCGATGACAGAATCCGCGGCACCGCAGCCCCACCTCTCCGAGGAGATGCTCGCGGCAGAACTGGAAGCGGAGGAACGCGCCATGTACATCGAGCGACACCGCAACGGCGGGGCCGGAACCACGGTGGCCTGAGGTGCCCGAGGCCCGGCCCGCGCAGCGCGGAGTACCCGATTCGCTCCTGGTGGGCCTGCTGGCCTTCCTGCTGGGCCTCGCGGTCCTCGTCTGGACCTCGACCGGCCTTGGCGCCCTGTTCACACACGGCGCCTGGCCGGGCACGGTCACCTTCACCCGTACGCCGACGGCGGTCCGGCAGCTGATAGCGCAACCGCACAACCTGCCCGCCGCCTGGCCGGACACCGACCCGGCCGCCCTGTCGGGCTGGGGCCTGTTCTGGGGGCTGTTCATCAGCCAACTGCTGGTGCTGTTCGTCTTCACGGTGTTCGGGATCGGTGTCTTCGCCCGCACCAAGGCGAGACGGGCCCTGGCCCGCCAGGCGGCCCTCGAGGCGAAACTGCGGCCCGAGCCGGTACCGGGGCCCGAGGCGGTACCGGGGCCGGTGCCCTTGGCACAGCCCGCCGCGGAGCCCGCTCCACCGACGGCGGCCCCGGCTGCGGAAACCCCGCCCGCCCCGGCTCCGATTCCCGCCCCGGCGGCGGCACCGGCTCCGGCTCCGGCCGCTCTCCCCGTACCCGACCACGCTCGGCCGCCGTCGACCGCCGAGGCGTACCGGTACGGCTTCGGCTACGCCCCGCCCCGCCCGGCAGCCCCGCCGGTCCCGCCGGCCGAGCCGGCCCCCCGGCTCCGCTACGGCTCCCCGGCCGAACGGTACGAGGCGGCTGCCACTGGGCTCGCGGAGGCGGAGGGTGCGGCCCTGATCGTGACCTCCTCCCCCACCCTGTGGTCGGAGACCAAGGACGCCCGGGCCAAGCTGGGCCCGGTGCTGCTCTACGACCCGTCCCACCTGTGCGACACCCCGGCCCGGCTGCACTGGAACCCGGCCGAGGAATGCGCCGACCGGGACACCGCCGCGGCCCGCGCGCTCGCGCTGCTGGCCCCCGTACGGCCGCAGGCCCGGATCGACGCCGCCGTGGCCGACACCGCGGAAACGCTCCTGCGCAGCTGGCTGCACGCGGCGGCCCTGGACGGCCGTCCGTTCAAGCAGATCCACCGCTGGGCCCAGGGCTCGGGCTCACACGAGCCGGTCCGGATCCTCCGCACCCACCCCAAGGCGGCCCCGGGTACCGCCGGCGAGCTGGAGAGCGCCCTGACCGCCCATCCGGAACGCCGCGAGATCGCGCACGAACTGACCGCCCGCGCCCTCTCCTCGCTCGGCTCGATCCACATCCGCGAGTCCTGCACGGCGCATCGAACAGATTCGCTGTCCCTCGCATCATTCATGGCCGAGGGGGGCAGCCTGTACCTGGTGGGTGAGCCCCTCGAGGACCCCCGCACCCACCCGGGTGCGATGCCTTTGCTGACCGCACTCGCTTCCAGCGTGGTCGAGCACGGCCGCCGCATGGCCGCACGGTCATCCCACGGTCGGCTCGACCCACCACTGACGCTGATCCTGGACGACATCGCGGCGGTCGCCCCCATCCCCCAGTTCCCGGAGCTGCTGACGGACCGGGCCCTGCCACTCCTGGCCACCTGCCGCAGCCGTGAACAGGCCCGCTCCCGCTGGCCGGAGGCCACCGCCCTGCCGGACCCCCGGGCCCTGCGGTAGGACAGGAAGGGCAGGCTATTCCGGCCGCGGGACGGCGTACTCCAGCTCCTTCGCAGACGGATCCCCCGGCATGGGCACGACCTCCCCGGTCGGGGTGAACCCCATCCGCCGGTAGCAGGCGGCGGCCCGGTCGTTCCGCTCGTGCACATACAGCCGTACGCGTTCCAGCACGGGCGTCTCCAGCGACCAGGCCCAGTCCAACGCGGCCTCGAACAACGCCTCGATCAGCCCGGTCCCCCGCTGCCCGGGGCGGACGAACACCCCCACCAGGTGGCCCTGGTTCAGCGCCATGGCTCCGCCGAAGATGCCGCTGTCCCCGGCCTCCTCGATCAGCACGGTGACCGACCCGTCCCAACGGCCGTCGGGCGCCTCCGCGATGAACTGCCGCACGGACCGGCCGTGCGAGGCGCCGGCCGCCCGGTCCTGCCAGTGGGAATCCGGCTTGGCCTCGGCCTCTGCGAGGGACTCCAGGAAGGCGATGGACGCCACCGGATCCTTCAGCGCGGCGATCCTCAGCTCCTTGACCTGCTGCCACTCGTCGGCCCGTACGGCGCGTATCGCATGCTGGTTCATTCCTGGAGCCTAGCCAGAGGCCACTGGTCTCCGCAGGTCCATATCTCCCCCGCACGGGGGAGCCCGGTTTACCTCCGGCGGGCGATCCACCGACCCGGGGGCGGCTGCCATCTTCGGTCCATGAGCATGAGCACCCGCACCGGCCTCTCGTCCGCACCGCGTGGACTGCGCGCCGTCTGGACCGCCGCCCACACCCCGGTGGCCGGAGTTCCCCGCTGGGCAACGAACCTCGCCTATACCGTCCCGTTCCTGGTGCTGCCGTCCGGCCTCTGGCGGATCGTCACCGTCCTCTTCGGTGACGGCCGGAACCAGGACGCGGGACAGCTGCCGTCCTGGTTACCGGTCGAGGCGTATGTGGTCCTGCTGTCCGTCGCCTCCGAGCTGCTGGCCTTCACCGCGGTCGGACTGATCGCCGCCTGGGGAGAGGTCTTCCCACGCTGGATACCGGGCCTGGGCGGACGGAGAGTGCCGACCTCGGCCGCCGTCATACCGGCTGCCTTCGGCACTCTGGCCCTGACAGCCGTCTGGACCACGATCGGCCTCGCCACCGAAATCGCCGGCACCACCATCCAGGGCGATCCGCTTCCGGCCGGCTATCCCGGTCTGGGGCACGGCTGGAGCCTGGTCTTCTTCTACGCCACATACGCCCCGCTGGTGTTGTGGGGCCCGGCGCTCGGCGTACTCACCGTCGCCTACTGGAAGCGCCGTCGGCGGAATGGGCCGTAAACGCAGAAAAGCCCCGCACCGGATCTTTCGATCGGTGCGGGGCTTTCCCACAATGATTGTTCGGCGGCGTCCTACTCTCCCACAGGGTCCCCCCTGCAGTACCATCGGCGCTGAAAGGCTTAGCTTCCGGGTTCGGAATGTAACCGGGCGTTTCCCTAACGCTATGACCACCGAAACACTATGAAGATGTCAACCGGATGACAACACGGTCGTTACTTCAGAACTAACACAGTGGACGCGAGCAACTGAGGACAAGCCCTCGGCCTATTAGTACCAGTCAGCTCCACCCGTTACCGGGCTTCCACATCTGGCCTATCAACCCAGTCGTCTACTGGGAGCCTTACCCTCTCAAGGAGGTGGGAATACTCATCTTGAAGCAGGCTTCCCGCTTAGATGCTTTCAGCGGTTATCCCTCCCGAACGTAGCCAACCAGCCATGCCCTTGGCAGGACAACTGGCACACCAGAGGTTCGTCCGTCCCGGTCCTCTCGTACTAGGGACAGCCCTTCTCAATATTCCTACGCGCACAGCGGATAGGGACCGAACTGTCTCACGACGTTCTAAACCCAGCTCGCGTACCGCTTTAATGGGCGAACAGCCCAACCCTTGGGACCGACTCCAGCCCCAGGATGCGACGAGCCGACATCGAGGTGCCAAACCATCCCGTCGATATGGACTCTTGGGGAAGATCAGCCTGTTATCCCCGGGGTACCTTTTATCCGTTGAGCGACGGCGCTTCCACAAGCCACCGCCGGATCACTAGTCCCGACTTTCGTCCCTGCTCGACCCGTCGGTCTCACAGTCAAGCTCCCTTGTGCACTTACACTCAACACCTGATTGCCAACCAGGCTGAGGGAACCTTTGGGCGCCTCCGTTACCCTTTGGGAGGCAACCGCCCCAGTTAAACTACCCATCAGACACTGTCCCTGATCCGGATCACGGACCGAGGTTAGACATCCAGCACGACCAGAGTGGTATTTCAACGGCGACTCCACCATGACTGGCGTCACGGCTTCAAAGTCTCCCACCTATCCTACACAAGCCGAACCGAACACCAATATCAAACTGTAGTAAAGGTCCCGGGGTCTTTCCGTCCTGCTGCGCGAAACGAGCATCTTTACTCGTAGTGCAATTTCACCGGGCCTATGGTTGAGACAGTCGAGAAGTCGTTACGCCATTCGTGCAGGTCGGAACTTACCCGACAAGGAATTTCGCTACCTTAGGATGGTTATAGTTACCACCGCCGTTTACTGGCGCTTAAGTTCTCAGCTTCGCAACCCCGAAAGGTCACTAACCGGTCCCCTTAACGTTCCAGCACCGGGCAGGCGTCAGTCCGTATACATCGCCTTACGGCTTCGCACGGACCTGTGTTTTTAGTAAACAGTCGCTTCTCGCTGGTCTCTGCGGCCACCCCCAGCTCACGGAGTAAATCCGATCACCAGTGATGGCCCCCCTTCTCCCGAAGTTACGGGGGCATTTTGCCGAGTTCCTTAACCATAGTTCACCCGAACGCCTCGGTATTCTCTACCTGACCACCTGAGTCGGTTTAGGGTACGGGCCGCCATGAAACTCGCTAGAGGCTTTTCTCGACAGCATAGGATCATCCACTTCACCACAATCGGCTCGGCATCAGGTCTCAGCCTTATATGAGGGACGGATTTGCCTACCCCTCGGCCTACACCCTTACCCCGGGACAACCACCGCCCGGGCTGGACTACCTTCCTGCGTCACCCCATCGCTTACCTACTACAAGTCTGGTTCGTCGGCTCCACCACTTTCCTTTCCCCGAAGGGTCCGGAACGGCTTCACGGACTTAGCATCGCCTGATTCGATATTGGGCGTTTCAAAGCGGGTACCGGAATATCAACCGGTTGTCCATCGACTACGCCTGTCGGCCTCGCCTTAGGTCCCGACTTACCCTGGGCAGATCAGCTTGACCCAGGAACCCTTAGTCAATCGGCGCACACGTTTCTCACGTGTGTATCGCTACTCATGCCTGCATTCTCACTCGTGAACCGTCCACAACTGCCTTCCGGCGCTGCTTCACCCGGCACACGACGCTCCCCTACCCATCACAGCGGGCGTTGGCCCTATTGCTGCAATGACACGACTTCGGCGGTACGCTTGAGCCCCGCTACATTGTCGGCGCGGAATCACTTGACCAGTGAGCTATTACGCACTCTTTCAAGGGTGGCTGCTTCTAAGCCAACCTCCTGGTTGTCTCTGCGACTCCACATCCTTTCCCACTTAGCGTACGCTTAGGGGCCTTAGTCGATGCTCTGGGCTGTTTCCCTCTCGACCATGGAGCTTATCCCCCACAGTCTCACTGCCGTGCTCTCACTTACCGGCATTCGGAGTTTGGCTAAGGTCAGTAACCCGGTAGGGCCCATCGCCTATCCAGTGCTCTACCTCCGGCAAGAAACACACGACGCTGCACCTAAATGCATTTCGGGGAGAACCAGCTATCACGGAGTTTGATTGGCCTTTCACCCCTAACCACAGGTCAT